>NZ_LR813084.1:3662500-3962500 GCF_903815225.1 Delftia tsuruhatensis | reverse complement strand
TCCATCGGCGCCCAGAACCTCTATGTGCTGCGCCAGGCCGTGCATGGCCAGCATGTGCGCGCCTGCGTGGCCTGGTGCGTGGCCAGCGACGTGGTGCTCATCGGCGTGGGTGTCGCGGGCATGGCGCAACTGCTGGGCAGCAACCCCGACCTGGCCCGCTACCTGACCCTGGGCGGTGCCCTGTTCCTGCTGGCCTACGGGCTGATGGCGTTGTGGCGCATGGCCCTGGCGCCCGATGCGCAACTGGCCTCGACGGGGCAACTGGCGCCGCGCGGGCTGCTGGGCGTGCTGTCCACGCTGGCCGTGATCACCCTGTTCAATCCCCATGTCTACCTGGACACGGTGCTGTTGATGGGCTCGATAGGCGCGCGCCAGGAAGGCGCGCTCAAGTGGGTCTATGTCATCGGTGCGGCCTCGGCCAGCCTGTCGTGGTTCGTGCTGCTGGCCTTCGCGGGGCGCCGCATGAAGCGGCTGTTCGAGAAGCCGCGCGCATGGCGGATCCTCGATGGCCTGACGGGTGTGATGATGCTGGCGCTGGCCTGGTGGGTGGCCTCCAGCGCCATGGCGCCCGTGGGCACCTGAGGCCGCACGGGCGGGAAAGGGAGGCTCAGCCCGCCTGCTCCTCCTCGCCCGGAGCCCAGGTTCCCACGGCCTCGATGAGGTTCCAGCTGTTGCATTCGATGCAGTAGTGGCCCGTGGCGCCGGTCTTCTGGCTTTCGGCCTCGATGACGATCCGGTGTCCGTGGCGCTGCGCCTGGGACAGCGGGCGGATCTTGTCGTACTGGTAGCGCTCGGCCAGGTCGCCCCGGAAAGAGATGGTGATGCGGTCGCGCTTGGGGTAGTAGTCGCGTTCGTATTTGTCGAGCGTGCGCGTGGCGACGAGGCGGGCCATGCTGTCCGGAGAAGGTGCGCTCATTGGTGTCTCCCGATTTTATGAATGAGATGTGTCAAATTGTTTCATTGTCGTGCATGTGTTCTGCCAACGGCAACTGCAGCCCGGTCTTGAGGCGTTCCAGCGCGATCGACGTGGTGTAGCGGCGGATGTTGTCATCCCCCGCGAACAGCCGTGTCGCCAGCGCCTGGTACTCCTCCATATCGGCAGCCGTGACGATCAATGAATAGTCGGCTTCACCGGTCACGTAGTAGCACTGCTGCACGGCGGCCTCGCGTGCCACACGTGCGCGAAACGCCAGGGACAGGTCAGGGCGTTCGTTGGCCAGTTGCACACTGATGAGCACGGTGAGCGGCCGACCGACGCGCACCGGATCGACGACGGCGATGTTGGCGGCGATCACCCCCAGTTCGTGCAGCCGCTTGATGCGCCGCTGCACGGCGGGAGCCGACAGGTGCACTTTCTCGGCGATCAGCCTCTGGGGCGTGAGGTTGTCGCGCTGCAGGATGTCGAGAATGGCGCGGTCAAAGGCATCAAGGGAGATGGCAGGCATGGTCGGAATCGGAAAAAAGCGGCCCGAACGAGCGAAACTTGCGTCCGGGGGCTGAAAAACGAGTAATTTCTGGCGCTTGCCTGCAATATCGTACGCGCCATGACAACAAACACCCCATGGACCCGTGTCTGGCCGCTGCTGGCCGTGCTGGGCTCGGTCACGTCGCTGGGCGTCGGCACCTCGCTGGCCAAGCAGCTTTTTCCCGTGCTGGGCGCCCAGGGCACCTCGGCGCTGCGCGTGGGCTTCGCGGCCCTGATCCTGGTGGCCGTCTGGCGGCCCTGGCGCTGGCCGCTGGGGCGTGCGCAGGCCTGGGCGCTGCTGCGTTTCGGCGTGGCCCTGGGGGCCATGAACCTGCTGTTCTACATGGCGCTGCGCACCATTCCCTTTGGCCTGGCCGTGGCCATCGAGTTCTCGGGCCCTCTGGCCGTGGCCATCTACCACTCACGCCGTCCGGTGGACTTCGTTTGGCTGGCGCTGGCTGTCGTGGGCCTGGCGCTGATCCTGCCGCTGGGGGGCTCGGGGGCTGGCCAGTTGGTGCTGGATCCGGTGGGCATCGCCTGCGCGACGGGGGCGGCCATCTGCTGGGCGCTGTACATCCTGCTCGGCCAGCGCCTGGGCAGCGTGCCCAGCGGGCAGGCGGTGTCGTTGGGGCTGCTGTTCGCGGCCATGGTAGTCGTGCCTTTCGGCGTGGCCGAGGCGGGCTTCAAGCTGCTGCAGCCATCCGTGCTGCTGTTCGGCCTGATGGTGGCCGCGATCTCCAGTGCCTTGCCCTACACACTGGAAATGCTGGCGCTGCGCCGGCTGCCGCCTGCCACCTTCGGCATCGCCCTGGCCACGGAGCCGGCCATCGCGGCACTCATGGGCATGCTGCTGCTGCACGAGCAACTGATCGGCACGCAGTGGCTGGCCATCGCCTGCATCATGGGTGCGGCCATGGGCAGCGCGATCACGCGACCGTCATCGGCTGCGAAGGCACCGGTGGACGCCACGCCCGCCAGTTGACGGGCTGGCAGCTTGCGCCATGAAGAAAGCGCCGGCATGCGGCGCTTTCTTCTTTCGGGCAGTCCGGATCAGAAGGCCGGAACGACGGCGCCCTTGTACTTCTCGAGGATGAACTTCTTCACGTCAGGCGTGTGCAGGACGTTGACCAGCTTGGCGATGTTGGGATCGTTGGCGCGGTCCTGGCGCGACACCAGGATGTTGGTGTAAGGCGAGTCGGCGCCTTCGATGAACAGCGCATCCTTGGTCGGGTTGAGCTTGGCCTCGATGGCGTAGTTGGTGTTGATCAGGGCCAGGTCCACGTCACCCAGCGCGCGCGGCAGCAGGGGGGCTTCCAGTTCCTTGAACTTGAGCTTCTTGGGGTTCTTGGCGATGTCCAGCGGCGTGGGCGTCAGGCTCTTGGGGTCCTTGAGTTCGATCAGGCCGTTCTTGGCCAGCAGGATCAGGGCACGACCGCCGTTGGAGGGGTCGTTGGGGATGGCGATGGTGGCGCCGTCCTTCAGATCCTTGATGTTCTTGATCTTCTGCGAGTAGCCGCCGAAGGGCTCGACATGGACCTTGCCGTTGGGCACGGCCACCAGCGAGGTCTTGCGGTCCTTGTTGTAGCTGTCCAGGTAGGGCTGGTGCTGGAAGAAGTTCACGTCCAGCTGCTTGTCCTCGACGGCCGCGTTGGGCTGCACGTAGTCGCTGAATTCCTTGATCTGCAGATCGATGCCCTGGGCCTTCAGCGCCGGCTTGATGTGGTTGAGGATTTCTGCATGGGGCACGGCGGTGGCGCCGATCTTGAGCACGTCGGCGGCCTGGGCCGTCAGGGCCAGCGTGGCAATCGCGATTGCGGAGAGGGCTTTCTTCAACATGACCGAAGGACTTTCTTCAACGGGTTGCAAAAAACGCCGCAGGCCCGGTCGAATGGTTCTATGTCGGGCTGCACGGCAGGCAGGCGCATAGTCTAGTGCGGCGCCAGCGGCCGCGATGAACAATTTTGCTATTTGGTTATAAGGCTGTGGTTTTTTATGCAGATTCCTGCGATGCGGCCGCGCGTACCATGGCGGCCATGGACTCCGAAATGCTGCAAAAGCTGGTGCAGGTGCAAATGCCCTATGGCAAGTACAAGGGGCGGCTGATCGCCGACCTGCCCGGCAACTATCTCCACTGGTTTGCGCGCGAGGGCTTTCCCAAGGGCGAGCTGGGCCAGTTGCTGGCGCTGATGCGGGAGCTGGACCACAACGGGCTGTCGCACCTGCTGCAGCCGCTGCGTGACACAGCGCGCGGAGCCAACGCGGGTTCGTAAAAGTGCATAACACGCTCTAGGGCGCCAGCCCTTCCACAGTGTCCCGCAGCTGCTGCAGCACGGGGCCCAGCTCCGGCAGCGGCACCGAACTCAGGCCCAGGCGCAGTGCGTGGGGCGCATGCCTTGTCGTCGCATAGGCCCGGGCCTGCGAGACGGCGATGCCTTGCCCGGCCAGTGCCGTGGCCACCCGGTCCATTCGCAATGGCTCGGGCAGGCGCAGCCACAGGAACAGCGATGCCGGATGCCCGACCACATCCATGCCTGACAGCAGCCTGCGCGCAATGGCCTGCCTGCGCCGGGCTTCGCTGCGCATGAATTGCTCCTGCCGGCCCACTGCGCCACTGGCCATCCAGCGCGTGGCCATGGCCGTGACCAGGCCGGGCATGCTCCAGTGGCTGGCACGGACCACGGCCTTGACACGGCCTGTCCAGGCCTCTGGCACCACGATGAAGCCGAAGCGCAGCCCGCTGGCCAGGCTCTTGGAGAGGCTGGAGACATGCAGGCAAAGCTCGGGCGCCAGCGCCGCCAGCGGGGGAGGGGCCCGGCCGGCCAGATAGTTATAGGCGGCATCCTCGATCAGCAGGCAATCGTGGCGCCGCGCGATGTCCACGAGGCGCCTGCGCCGGGCCAGCGGCATCACCCATCCCAGCGGGTTGTGCAGCGTCGGCATGCAATAGATGGCGTGGATGCGGCGGCGTGCGCACAGTGCATCCAGCGCATCGAGGTCGGGGCCGTCCTCCAGGCAAGGCACGGGCCGCAGTGCCAGTTGCTGGAGATCGGCCAGCATCCTGAAGCCCGGATAGGTCAGCGCATCCACGGCGACGGCATCGCCCGGCTTGAGCAGGGCGCGCACGGCCATGTCCAGGCCCTGCTGTGCGCCGTTGACCAGGAAGATGCGCTCGGGCTCGGCGGTCAGGCCGCGCTCGCGGGCAAGAAAGTCGGCAACGATGCGCCGCTCGTGCAGGCGCCCCCCCGGTGGCTGCTGGTGCATGAGGGCGGCCAGGTCGCCGCCGGCCGCCAGCTCGCGCAGCATGGCGCGCAGCATCTCGGCCTGCCCGGGCCAGACCGGGTGGTTGAAGGACAGTTCGGCCGCGGACGCGCTCAGGCGGGCTTCGTCGCCACTGTCCCATTCGCGCTGCTGCGGCCTGTCGCGCACGAAAGTGCCACGTCCGGTCTCGCCGATGACCAGGCCCAGCTTGCGCAACTGTGCATAGACCTTGCTGGCCGAGGCCACGGCCAAGCCATGGCGGGCCGCCAGATCACGGTGCGTGGGCAGCAGGGCGCCGGGGGCGAGCCGACCGGTGCGGATGTCGGCGGCCAGTTGTCCGGCCAGAAGTGCCACGGGAGATGCAGGCATGGAATGTAACTAGGACAATTTTTTGATTGTTCCAGTCTAGACCGGCACACTGGTCCGCCAGGCGGCTTTCCCGCCTTGTCCCTGTCCTGAGGACAGGAAACCGAGGAAACCCATGTCTTCCATCCATCTTCCCGTGCTCGAATACCTGCGGCGCCAGATCGAGGGCCGGCTTGCCGGACACGAGTCCACCCACATGCGCTACCCCACGGCGATCTCGCAACTGCTGGGATTTCGCATCGTCGCCATCGGCGAGGCCATGGCCGTGGTGGAGCTGGACGCCGATGCACAGCGCCATGGCAACCAGCAGGGCACGGTGCATGGCGGCCTGCTGTGCGAGCTGGCCGATGCGGCGATCGGCACGGCCCATTCCACGCTGATGGCCGAGGGCGAGAGCTTCACCAGCATCGACTTGAAGGCCACCTTCTTGCGCCCGGTCTGGCGTTCCAGGCTGTGCGCGCGTGCCTGGGCCGAGCATCGCGGACGCACCGTGAGCCACTATCGCTGCGACATCGAGCGCGACGATGGCAAGACCGTGGCCAGCATGGCCAGCGCGGTGATGACGCTGCGTGGCGAGCATGCGCAAGGCCGTTGAGCAGCCTGTGGTGAAAACAGAAAGGCCGCGACAGGCGCGGCCTTTCCATGCGAAGGGGCAGGTGGTTTACTTGGCAGCCGCGCGTGCCGCCTCGGCCTTGGCCTTGGCTTCATCGGCCTTGCGCTGCAGCTCGGCCGCTTCGGCTTCGGCGGCCTTGGCCTTGGCATCGGCTTCCTTGGCGGCAGCGTCCTTGTCGGGCGTCATGGCGCCGGCCAGCGCATTGCCGGCCATGGAGCCTGCCACCGCACCGACGGCAGCGGCACCCAGCGTACCCATCATGCCGGGGCCGGCAGCGGCGGGTGCCGCTGCGGGAGTGGCTGCCGCCGCAGGGGCTGCGGGCGCGGCCGGCGTGGAAGGCGTGGCGGGCTTGCTGGCGGTCGGGGCCGTGGGGGCCGCGGGCTGGGCCGGGGCCTTGCCGATCGAAGCCGGGCGCACGGACTTGCCGCCGCCCAGGCGCTTGGCCTGGGCCAGCGAGGGCACGGTCAGCGATGCAATGGCCAGGGCGATCACGGAGGCAGTGGCGCGGAACGAGGTCTTCACAGAGGTGTTTCCAATCAGGTGGTTCATGTAGGCGGGCGGCAGGCAGGCGCTGCCGGTCGTCCGGCCGCCAACGCCCGAAAGCGCTCTGGCAGGCCTTGCTGCATACATGGGGATGGTGAGGGAGATTCCAAGCACGGGTGCATGCCTGCGCCCGCGACAGCCTGATGTTGTAGGACGGCCATCGGCATTGCGGCGATGGCGGTTATGGGGCTGTGGCGCCCATTGTAGGAAAGGCCGTGGTCGCGAGGGCCCGCAAGCCCACAGGCCGCCATCGGCTATTGGCCCATGGCGGCCCCAGGCCGGGTCTTCAGCGCAGGACTTCCAGCAGGCGGTCCAGGCCGCCCTCGTTGATCGAGACCCTGGCTTCGTTGCGCACGCGGGGCTTGGCGTGGTAGGCCACGGACAGGCCCGCCACCTGCATCATGGGAATGTCGTTGCTGCCGTCGCCCACGGCGATGCACTGGTCGGGGCGGATGCCCAGCAGCGAGGCCACTTCGAGCAGGGTGCGGCGCTTTTCGGCGCCATCGCAGATGTCGCCCCAGGGCTGCTCGATCAGGCCGCCGGTCAGTGCGCCATCGCGTATCTCCAGCACGTTGGCGCGCACGAAGTCCAGGCCCAGCAGGCCGCGCACATGTTCGGCGAAGTAGGTGAAGCCACCGGAGACCAGCAGCACCTTCAGGCCCGCGGCCTGGGCGGCGCGCACCAGTGTTTCGGCACCGGGGGACAGCTTCAGGCGTTCGGCCAGGACACGGGCCATGTCGGCCTCGGTGACGCCGACCAGCTTGCCCACGCGCTGGCGCAGGCTGTCCTTGAAGTCGGTGATCTCGCCGCGCATGGTGGCTTCGGTGATGGCGGCGACCTCGGCCTTCTTGCCGGTGGCGTCGGCGATCTCGTCGATGCATTCGATGGTGATCAGCGTCGAGTCCATGTCGAATGCGATGAGCTTGTAGTCGGCCAGCTTCAGCGGAGGCTGGATGCCGCGGATCAGCAGTCCGGGCGCGAATTCGGTGACATCGGTCATGGGTGGGGCAGCAAAAAGGGGATGGAGCGCCAGTCTGGCGCAACTCAGGCGCGAATCATAGCCAGTGCCCGGCCGGTACGCAGGCTCGTGCGCCATGTTCCCGCCCACGCTCAGGGCGTGGGCGGCCGGCCCAGGTAGATGGCGTCGGACCAGGTGGCCAGCCATTGGGGGCGAAAGACCACGAAGATGGACGTGACCATGCCGGTGACCACGGCGTCGCCCCAGGCCATGAGCCAGCGCGCGATGCGCGACAGGTCTTCGTTGACGCCCGGCAGGGCGTGGCCGGCGGCATGGGCCATCAAACCGGCGATGAAGACGCACAGCACCGTCCCCGCAAAGCCCCGCGCGAGGATGTAGACGAAGATCTGGTGCGGCAGCCAGCGCCGCAGCGCCGCGCCCCAGAGCATGGCCAGCGTCGCGGGCACGATGCCCTGCCAGACTGCGATGCCCAATGCGTCGCCCCAGCCCAGGGCCGGCGACAGCAGGGCCGCCAGTCCGCCGACGACGAGCAGCAGTGGCACGGCCAGTGGCCAGCCCAGTATGAGCACGACCAGGGGCGCCGAGGACCATTGCAATTGCAGCGGCATGCGGTGCAGCGTGGGCAGGGCCCAGATCCAGGGCAGCAGTACCAGCACGGCCAGCAGCGGCGTGAGCAGCGGCGAAGCGATGCGTTCCTGCGGACCGCCAGGTCCGGGCCGCCCGGCCAGCATGCGCCAGGGGCGTAGCCACAGCGCGGTAGCCAGGGCCGGCAGGGCGATGCCCGCTTCGAGGAACATGCCTGATGCCTAGGCGGGCTGGGCCGCTTTCGCTTCCACCAGCGGCTGGCCCAGGCTGCGCAGCACGTCGCGCACCATCTGGGCGCGGTCCTTGGGGTTGTCCAGGGCGCGCTCTATGCGCAGCTTCTCGTTGCCGGCCAGCTTGATGTGCTTGTTCTTCTGGATCAGGTGGATGATGGACATCGGGTCCACGGGCGGCTGGGGCTTGAAGGTGATGTTGATCACGCCGGGCGCCGCATCCACCTTGACCACGCCGTAGGGCTGGGACAGTACGCGCAGGCGGTGCACGTCGATCAGCGTCTGCGCCTGGGGCGGCAGCTTGCCGAAGCGGTCCACGATTTCTTCGAGCAGGGTGTCGATCTGGTCGCTGGTGCGTGCCGTGGCCAGCTTCTTGTAGAAGGACAGGCGCAGATGCACGTCGCCGCAGTAGTCGTCGGGCAGCAGGGCGGGGGCATGCAGGTTGATGTCGGTGGAGGCCGACAGCGGGCTGAGCAGGTCCGGCTCCTTGCCGGCCTTGAGGCTGCGCACGGCCTCGGACAGCATCTCGTTGTAGAGCTGGAAGCCTACCTCCATCATGTTGCCGCTCTGGTTCTCGCCCAGCACCTCGCCGGCACCTCGGATCTCCAGGTCGTGCATGGCCAGGTAGAAGCCCGAGCCCAGTTCCTCCATCTGCTGGATGGCTTCCAGGCGCTGCTGGGCCTGCTTGGTCAGGCTGTCCAGGTCGGGCACCATGAGGTAGGCATAGGCCTGGTGGTGGCTGCGGCCCACGCGCCCGCGCAGCTGGTGCAGCTGGGCCAGGCCGAACTTGTCGGCGCGGCTGATCAGGATGGTGTTGGCGCTGGGCACGTCGATGCCGGTCTCGATGATGGTCGAGCACAGCAGGATGTTGTAGCGCTGGGCCACGAAGTCGCGCATGACGCGCTCCAGCTCGCGCTCGGGCATCTGGCCGTGGGCGACGGCGATGCGTGCCTCGGGCAGGATTTCCTCGAGCTTTTGCTTGCGGTTCTCTATGGTCTCGACCTCGTTGTGCAGGAAGTAGCACTGGCCGCCGCGCTTGAGCTCGCGCAGCACGGCCTCGCGGATCACGCCCGTGCCTTCGTTGCGCACGAAGGTCTTGATGGCCAGGCGCCGCTGGGGTGCAGTGGCGATGACGGACAGGTCGCGCAGGCCCTCCAGCGCCATGCCCATGGTGCGCGGGATGGGCGTGGCCGTCAGCGTGAGCACGTCCACCTCGGCGCGCAGTGCCTTCATGGCTTCCTTGTGGCGCACGCCGAAGCGGTGCTCCTCGTCGATGATCAGCAGGCCAAGGTTCTTGAACTGCGTGGACTCGGACAGCAGCTTGTGCGTGCCCACGACGATGTCCACCGATCCATCGGCGATGCCCTTGACGGCCGCCGTGATCTCCTTGCCCGAGCGAAAGCGCGAGACCTCGGCCACCTTGATGGGCCATTTGGAGAAGCGGTCCACCAGGGTCTGGTAATGCTGCTCGGCCAGCAGCGTGGTGGGCGCGAGGAAGGCCACCTGCTTGCCGCCCGTGACGGCCACGAACGCCGCGCGCAGCGCCACCTCGGTCTTGCCGAAGCCCACGTCGCCGCAGACCAGTCGGTCCATGGGCTGGGGGCTGATCATGTCCTGGATCACGGCGTGGATGGCGGCGCGCTGGTCGGCCGTCTCCTCGAAGCCGAAGTCGTTGGCGAACTGCTCGTAGTCCTGGGGCGAGTAGCGGAATGCATGGCCCTGGCGCGCGGCGCGGCGCGCGTAGATGTTCAGCAGCTCGGCCGCCGAGTCCCGCACCTGCTCGGCGGCCTTGCGCCGGGCTTTTTCCCATTGGCTGCCGCCCAGCTTGTGCAGCGGCGCGTCTTCGGCCGATACACCGGTGTAGCGGCTGATCAGCTGCAGCTGGCTGACCGGCACGTAGAGCACGGCGTCGCCCGCGTACTCCAGGTGCAGGAACTCCTGCAGCGCGGGCGTGCCGTCTGGGTTCTTCTGGCCCATGTCCATGTTGACCAGGCCCCGGTAGCGGCCGATGCCGTGCTCGGAGTGCACGACGGGATCGCCCACCTTGAGCTCGGACAGGTCCTTGATCAGCGCCTCGACATCGCTGACCTGTTCCTGGCGGCGGCGCCTGCGGCCCGTGGGCGTGGTGGCGAACAGCTCGGTCTCGGTGACGAAGTCCAGGCCTTCCTCGACCCAGGCGAAGCCATTCATGAGCGCTGCCGTGGCAATGCCTATCTTCTCGGCGGCATCGCCCTGGAACTCGGCCAGGGAGTCGAAGACCGGCGGATTCACGCCCGAGGCGCGGAAGAAGTCCAGCAGGCTTTCGCGCCGGCCATCGGATTCGGCCAGCAGCAGGATGCGGTGGGCGCTGGCCGTGATGTGCTTTTGCAGCCGTGCCAGCGGGTCCTCGGCGCCGCGCACCACGGACAGGTCGTCGAGCTTCTGGAAGAGGGCGCTGTCGGCGACGTCCTCGGTGCCCTGGCGCAGTGCCAGCTGGGCATGCTCCTTGGCACGCGTGTAGAACTGGTCGGCCGAGAGGAACAGTACCTCAGGCGGCAGGGCGGGGCGCTCGGGGTCGCCCTGTACCAGGCGGAAGCGCTCCCTGGTGTCCTGCCAGAAGCGCTGGAAGGCGGGCTCCAGGTCGCCGTGCAGGACCACGGTGGCGTCCTGGCCCAGGTAGTCGAAGACCGTGGCCGTGTCGTCGAAGAACAGCGGCAGGTAGTACTCGATGCCGGCCGTGGCGATACCCTGGCCCATGTCCTTGTAGATGCGGCTGCGGGTGGGATCGCCCTCCAGCAGCTCGCGCCAGCGCTGGCGGAACCTGGCGCGTGCATCCTCGTCCATGGGGAACTCGCGGCCGGGCAGCAGGCGCACCTCGGGCACGGGATAGAGGCTGCGCTGGGTATCGGGGTCGAAGGTGCGGATGGAGTCGATCTCGTCATCGAACAGGTCCACGCGGTAGGGCTGCAGCGAGCCCATGGGAAACAGGTCGATCAGGCCGCCACGCACCGCGTACTCGCCATGGCTGACCACCTGCGAGACATGCTGGTAGCCGGCCAGGGTCAGTTGGGCCTTGAGCCGGGCCTCGTCCAGCTTCTGGCCGCTCTTGAACTCGAAGGTGTAGCCGGCAAGGAAGGAGGGCGGCGCCAGCCGGTACAGCGCGGTGGTGGCGGGCACCAGCACCACGTCGGCGCCTTGCTCCTTGTCGCGCTGGTTGATGCGCCACAGCGTGGCCAGGCGTTCGCTGATGAGGTCCTGGTGGGGCGAGAAGCTGTCGTAGGGCAGGGTTTCCCAGTCGGGAAACAGCGCGCAGCGCAGGCCCGGCGCGAAGAAGGCCATCTCGTCGATCAGCCGCTGGGCATCGGAGGCGTCGGCCGTGACGATGGCGGTCACGCGGCCCGCTGCCTTCTCGCGCTCGCCCAGGCGGGCCAGCAGCAGGGCGTCGGCACTGCCCACGGGGCGGGGCAGGGTGAAACGTTTTCCGGGAGTGAGCTTGGGCAATTCCATGGTGCGTATGCGCTGGCGCCTTGGCGCCATGACGAGGGAACGACAAAACCCCTCGGCACGCGCAGAGGGGTATCGAACCATTTTAGCCAGCACGCGGCAGGGCATGCCGGCATGCCCGCAAGGCCATGTTGGCGCATCGCGGTCACTACAATGCGCCACCATGACAGATCTGCTTGCGGCGGCTGCGCCCGCGCCCCTGGATTCGGCACGCCTGTGGGCGTTGATTCCCTGCGCCGGCACCGGCTCGCGCGCGATGGCACCGCGAGCGCCCGGCACGCCTGCCTCCGAGCCCGACCTGCCAAAGCAATACCACCTGGTGGCAGGCGCACCCATGGTGGCGCACACCCTGGCCGCCTTTGCCGGCGTGGCGCGTGTGCACCACACGCTGGTGGTGATCGCGCCGGACGATGATTTCTGGAGCAAGGGCCTGCCGGGCCCATCCCCCACGCGCTATTGCACCGTGCCCTGCGGCGGTGCCACGCGGGCCGAGTCCGTGACCAACGGCCTTCAGGCCCTGCTGGCACGCGGCGCGAGCGCGCATGACTGGGTGCTGGTGCACGACGCGGCGCGCTGCCTGGTGACGCCCGCGCTCATCGATGCGCTGATCGATGCCTGCCAGCACGATGCCGTGGGGGGGCTGCTGGCCCACAAACTGCCCGATACGCTCAAGACGGCGGTGACCGGCCCGGGGGGCGTGCGCGTGGCAGGCACCGTGGACCGCAGCGACAAGTGGCTGGCGCAGACGCCGCAGATGTTCCGCATCGCGCCGCTGCTCGACGCCCTGCGGCACGCGGGGGCGGCCGTCACCGACGAGGCCAGCGCCATGGAGGCCGTGGGCCAGCGCCCGCGCCTGGTGCCCGGCGGCGCGCAGAACTTCAAGGTCACCTATCCCGATGACTTCGCGCTGGCCGCCGCCGTGCTGTCCCAGCGCGAGCACGGCGCGACGCTGGAGCGCTACCGTGGCAAGCGCGACCAGGTTCCGGCCTCGGGCAATCCGTTTTTCTGAACCTGGAATGTTTCACATGAATTTTCGTATTGGCGAAGGCTGGGACGTGCATGCCCTGGTGCCCGGGCGCAAGCTGATCCTGGGCGGCATCGAGGTGCCGCATGAGCTGGGGCTGCTGGGCCATTCCGATGCCGACGTGCTGCTGCACGCCATCACCGACGCGCTGCTGGGCGGCGCGGCGCTGGGCGACATCGGCCGGCATTTCCCCGACACCGACCCCGAATTCCGCGGCGCCGATTCGCTGGTGCTGCTGGTGGAGGCGGCGCGCCGCGTGCGCGCGACGGGCCTGGAGATCGGCAACATCGACAGCACCATCATTGCCCAGGCACCCAAGCTGGCACCGCACATTCCTGCCATGCGCGAGCGCATCGCCACGGCGCTGGGGCTGGCGCTGGACCAGGTCAACGTGAAGGCCAAGACGGCCGAGAAGCTCGGCCCCGTGGGCCAGCAGCAGGCCATGGAAGCGCGCGCGGCCGCGCTGCTGTTCCGCGCCTGAACGACGTTCCGGAAAGAGACAGGCCCCGGGATCGTGACCGATCTCCGGGGCCTGTCCAGCGGGTGGTGTGCCTGCTCAGTCCTCGCCGTCCATGCCGCCGTCCTGGGCGCGCGGAGGCAGCTGGCGCTTGATCTGCGGACGCTGCAGGCGCTGCTCGGGCTCGGCGCCCTTGGCCACGCCCGAGGCGCGCTGCAACTGCACATGCGCGACCAGCCCGCCAGTGGAGGAATTGGACAGCGCGAACACGCCGCCCATGCGCTGCACCGTCTTGTCCACGATGGACAGGCCCAGGCCCGCTCCCGCTGCGGCCGTGCGCGCGGAGTCGCCACGGAAGAAGGGCTGGGTCAGGCTGGCCAGTTGCTCAGGCGGCACGCCCCGGCCATGGTCGCGGATGCGGATCACGACCCAGCTTTCGCGCTCGGATGCCGTCACGTCCACGTGCGTGGTTTCGGTCTCGGGGGTCTTGCCGTAGCGGCGGGCGTTCTCGAACAGGTTGGAGATCACGCGGGCCAGCTCCACCTCGTCGGCCATCACATAGACGCCCTCGGGCACGGCCATGCTGATCTGCAGTTCACGATGGTCCTGCACCGCATAGACGCAGGAGGACACCACGGCATGCAGGTTGACGGGGTTGAGCGTCACATGGTCGGGGCGTGCGTAGTCCAGGAACTTGTCGATGGTGGCATCGAGCTGCACGATGTCGGCCACCATGTGCTCGCGCGCCACGTCGTCCACCACGCTCATCTCGGTCTCCAGCCGCAGGCGGGCCAGCGGCGTGCGCAGGTCGTGCGAGATGCCGGCCAGCATCACAGCGCGGTCCTGCTCCAGCTGGGCCAGCTTCTGCGCCATGCGGTTGAAGCCGATGTTGACTTCGCGGATCTCGCTGGTGACGGCTTCCTCGTCGAGCTGGCTGGCGTCGAAATCGCCATCGCGCACGCGGTTGGCCGCATAGCTCAGCTGCTTGAGCGGCCGGTTGATCAGGCGCGCGATCGCGGCGGCTCCTGCCAGTGACAGCAGGCCCGCCGTGATCAGCCAGATCAGCCAGGTGCGCCCGCTGGCCGGCGTGAAACGTGAGCGGTCCATCAGCAGCCAGGTGCGGTCGCCGTTGATGGTGAAGCCCACCCACAGGCCCGGCTCGCCGTTGACGCTACGCGCCACGATGGTGCCGTAGCCCAGGCGGCGCGTGAGTTCCTCGGTCAGGCGCTTGCCCAGCGTGCTCTGGTCCAGCAGCTCGAAGCTGTCGCCGGGCTCGCGTGGCAGGATGCGCACGCCTTCCTGATCGGCCATGGTCTTGATCAGCGAGACGCGGTTGATGGCATCAGAGTGCACAAGTGCCGCGCGGCTGAGATTGACCAGGGAGGCGATCTGCTGGGCTGTGTGCAGCGTGCGCGGCTCGAACTCGAAGGCTCGCAGCGTCTGCAGCCAGGCCAGGATGCTGCCCACCAGCAGCAGGGCCAGCAGGCAGAAGGTGCGCCAGAAAAGATTGAGTCCCAGCGGGGAACGCGTGGTCAAGCGCCGCTCGTACTCGAGCGGCGCAGGACTGGTGGCGTCATGGGGCGGGACGGTGAATGAACTCATGGAATGCGGTTCGTCATTCTAGGGGCCGGCTGCGAGGTTACGCCCGTGCCGGCCAGCTTGCGTTACCGGTTGTCTCCAAGGCAAGCCAGCGGGTCCTCGGTCAGTTCGCGCCGTCCGGCACGAACACATAGCCCACGCCCCAGACGGTCTGGATGTAGCGCGGCGCGGCCGCATCTTCCTCGATGAGCTTGCGCAGGCGCGAGACCTGCACGTCCAGGCTGCGGTCGAAGGGCTCGAACTCGCGCCCGCGTGCCAGCAGGGCCAGCTTCTCGCGCGACAGCGGCTGGCGGGGGTGGCGCACCAGGGCCTTGAGCATGGCGAATTCACCCGTGGTCAGCGGCAGTTCCTCGCCGTTCTTTTGCAGCACGCGCGTGCCCAGGTCGAAGGTGAAGGGACCGAAGCTGACGACCTCGTTGTCGCCGGAAGGCGCGCCAGGCGCCTCCTGCGGGGGGCGGCGGCGCAGCACGGCATGGATGCGCGCCAGCAGTTCGCGCGGATTGAAGGGCTTGCCCAGGTAGTCGTCGGCACCCACTTCCAGGCCCACGATGCGGTCCACGTCCTCGCCCTTGGCGGTCAGCATGATGATGGGGGTGCGGTCATTGGCCGAGCGCAGGCGGCGGCAGATCGACAGGCCGTCCTCGCCGGGCATCATCAGGTCCAGCACGATCAGGTCCACCGTCTCGCGCAGCAGGATGCGGTTCAGCGCCTTGCCGTCTTCGGCAATCATGATCTCGAAGCCTTCCTGCGTCAGATAGCGGCGCAGCAGGTCGCGGATGCGCGCATCGTCATCCACCACCAGGATCTTGTCGGTGCGGTTGGTCGTCGTGGCCATGTTCATCCTCGGTCGGTCATTTGTAACAGCAGCCATTGTTACCAGCTTGCGGCCAAAAGTCTGGTCAAAACCCCTGTTTTTTGCGACATGTTACAGATGTTGCGTTTAAATTTAGGACGAAAAATGTGTCTTTAGAATTTTTAACTCTGATGTTAGTGGGTTGATGCAATTATCGTTGCAATAATGTGGTCAATGATGGGGCTAAAACAGCCCTGTCGCTTTCTGGCGGCACACCGTAGTGAAAGGGCGGCGTGCGGCTGTATCCCTGGCTTCCTTTCATTTCAAAGGATGAACGCATGAGCAAGCTTTCCAAACAGCTGTCCCGCCGCTGGGCCAAGTCCATGGTGGCCGCCACCGCGCTGGCCTGCGCCGGTGGCGCCTGGGCGCAGACGGCGGCCACGGCGCCGGCGCAGCCCTCCAACGTGGTGCAACTGTCTGCCGAAGGCTCGGTGGACGTGGTGCAGGACCTGCTGACGGCCACCTTGTCGGCCACGCGCGAAGGGCGCGATGCCGCCGTCGTCCAGTCGCAGCTGCAAAAAGTGGTCGAGGCCGCCCTGGCCGTGACCAAGCGTGGCGCGCAGCCCGGCCAGATGGATGTGAGCACCGGTAGCTTCGGCATCTATCCGCGCTATGGCAAGGACAACAAGGTCGAGGGCTGGCAGGGCCGGGCGGAAATCCTGTTGCAAGGCCGTGATTTCGCGCGCATCACCCAGACGGCCGCGCAGGTGCAGGACATGACCTTGTCCCACGTGGGCTTCGGCCTGTCGCGCGAGGCGCGCGAAAAGGTCGAGGGCGAGGCCCAGGCCAAGGCCATCGAGCAGTTCAAGCAGCGTGCCTCCACGCTGGCCAAGAGCTTCGGCTTCGCGAACTACAGCCTGCGCGAAGTCAATGTGAGCAGCAGCGACACCTCGGTGCCCATGCCGCGTCCGCGCATGATGGCCATGTCCGCCAAGGCCGCCGGTGCAGAAATGGATGCCGTGTCGGTGGAGGCTGGCAAGGCCCAGGTCATGGTGAATGTCTCGGGCTCGGTGCAGATGTACTGACGTACTGACACGAGAGGGGCATCCGCCCAGCAAAAAAGGAGCGCCTGGCGCTCCTTTTTTGCTTGCCTGCCGGTCTTGCCGCCGTGGCCCTGCCTGCTCGGGTGTCTCGGGCCGGAGGGGTTTACTGGGCCGCCCAGCCGCCATCCATGTTCCAGGCCACGCCACGCACGTTGGCGCCAGCTGGCGAGCAGAAGAACACCGCCAGTTCGCCCAGCTCTTCTGGCGTGGTGAACTGCATCGAGGGCTCCTTCTCGCCCAGCAGCAGCTTCTTGGCCTCCTCGTTGCTGATGCCGTGCTGCTCGGCCTTGGCATCGACCTGCTTTTGCACCAGCGGCGTCAGCACCCAGCCGGGGCAGATGGCGTTGCAGGTCACGCCCGAGGTGGCGTTCTCCAGTGCCGTGACCTTGGTCAGGCCGACGATGCCGTGCTTGGCCGCCACATAGGCGGACTTCTGTGCCGAGCCCACCAGGCCGTGCACCGAGGCCACGTTGATGATGCGGCCCCAGCCCTTGCCGCCGTCGGCGGCCTGCATCATGGGCAGGACCAGGCGCGAGGTATGGAAGGCGCTGGACAGGTTGATGGCGATGATGGCGTCCCAGCGCTCGGGCGGGAAGTCCTCCACGCGCGCCACATGCTGGATGCCGGCGTTGTTCACGAGGATGTCGATCTGGCCGAAATTGCGCACGCTGTACTGGACCATGTCCTCGATGTCCGCGACGCGGCTCATGTCGGCGCCATGGTAGGCGACCTGGGCGCCGGCGGCCTGGCCTGCGGCCAGCACTTCGGCGCGCGGGCCGTCCACATCGCCGAAGCCATTGAGCACGATATTGGCGCCCTGGCGGGCCAGGGCCTTGGCGATCCCGAGGCCGATGCCGCTGGTCGAGCCGGTCACGAGGGCGGTCTTGCCTTTCAACATAGAGAGTCTCCGAATGAATGTACGATGCAACTCAGCCATTATCGGCGCCGGCTCCGCGAATGCGTTCCCATGAATCATCCTACGCTGAACTACGTATCCTGCCCGGCGGCCGCCGGGCGTTCCTCGCCATGGAGCCCAGCCGCCAGCCCGGCGCCGGATGACACCTCCCGCCGCATGGCCTACTGGGAGTGGAATCGCACCGGCGACCCCCACCATCCCCATGTGGTGGTCTGCGTGCATGGACTGTCGCGCCAGGGGCGCGATTTCGACACGCTGGCCGGGCGTCTCAGCGAGCGCGCCCGTGTGATCTGCCCGGACGTGGTCGGTCGTGGGGAAAGCGACTGGCTGCTCGATCCCATGGGATACCAGGTGCCACTGTACGCCGCCGACATGCTGGCCCTGCTGGCCCGGGTCCATGCGCAGGCACCCATCGCGCAACTGGACTGGGTGGGCACCAGCATGGGAGGGCTGATCGGCATGGCGCTTGCCGGCCAGCCGGGGCTGCCGCTGCCCGTGCCGATCCGGCGCCTGGTGCTCAACGACGTGGGGCCCGCCATCGAGTGGTCGGCGCTGGAGCGCATCGGGCAGTACCTGGGCCGGCAACTGCATTTCGCCGATCTGGAACAGGCAGCCGATGCGCTGCTCTTGATTTCGGAAGGATTCGGCCCACATAGCCGTGAGCAATGGCTGCGATTGACGCAGCCTATGCTGCGCGCGGCGCCCCGGGGTGGCATGGAACTGCACTATGACCCGGGGATCGCCGCGCCCTTGCGCCAGATGACGCGGGAGATGGCGCAGGCCGGCGAGGCGTTGCTGTGGCAGCTGTATGACCAGATCAAGGCACGCGTCTTGCTTGTCCGAGGCCGGCACTCGGATCTGCTGACGGTGTCCACGGCACAGGCCATGGCGCAGCGCGGACCGCAGGCGCATTGCGTGGAATTCGAAGGAGTGGGGCATGCGCCCACTTTTGTCGCGGCGGGGCAGGTGGAGCTGCTGCGCCGGTTCTTATGGGGAGAAGAGCGCTTGCCAAGCACCATGAATCTTGCCGAGCAGGCCGGGGAGTGTGTCGAATGAAGACTGTCAGCAGCGAGGCTGCGGTGCAGACGCAGCCATCGGCCGCCGCCGCGCAGGGCTCTGTGCCGCCGGTGCTGCCGCACCTGATCACGGCCACTTCGCAGACCCTGCCTGAACAGGTCAACGCGCTGGCGCGCGCGCGCAGCTTCGCCGAGCCGCTGATCGCCACCGAAACCATGGAGACCGGCGAGAACACCCTGGCACATGCCGATGCCGTGGCTGCCATCCTCAAGACCATCGGTGGCTCCGAAACGATGCAGGCCGCCATCTATCTGGTGCATGCCAGCGTGCACCTGAACCGGCCGCAGGAGGTGATCTCCAAGGCGTTTGGCGAGAACTTCGCCACGCTGGCCGTGGAAACCAACAAGCTCATGCGCGTGCAGCAGCAGGCGCGCGGTGCCGAATTGAGCGGCCAGTACACGGACGATGAGGCCACCCAGACCGAGAACGTGCGCAAGATGCTGCTGGGTTTCTCGCGGGACCTGCGCGTGGTGCTGCTGCGTCTGGCCTCTCGCCTGCAGACCCTGCGCTACTACGCCGCCAGCAAGCGGCCGGTCTCGCCCGGTATCGCGCGCGAGGCACTGACCGTGTTCGCACCGCTGGCCAACCGGCTTGGCATCTGGCAGATCAAGTGGGAGCTGGAGGATCTGTCCCTGCGCTTCCTGGAGCCCGAGACCTACCGCGAAGTGGCGCGCCTGCTCGACGAGAAGCGCGTGGAGCGCGAGGCCTACATGGAGCAGATGCGCGCGCGCCTGGAGGCCGACCTGCGCGCTCACAGCATCAGCGCCACGGTGCAGGGGCGGCCCAAGCACATCTACAGCATCGTCAAGAAGATGCGCGGCAAGTCGCTGAACTTCGACCAGGTCTTCGACATCCGCGCCATGCGCGTCGTCGTGCCCACCGTGAAGGACTGCTACGCGGCCCTGTCCTGGGTGCACGAGCAGTTCACGCCCATCGAGGCCGAGTTCGACGACTACATCGCCCGCCCCAAGCCCAACGGCTACCAATCGCTGCACACCGTGGTGCGTGACGAGACGGGGCGTGCCATCGAGATCCAGATCCGTACACAGGCCATGCACGACCATGCCGAGCATGGTGTGGCGGCCCACTGGGCCTACAAGGAGGCGGGCACCAAGGGCTATGCGGGCGTCACGGCCAGCAGCGAGTACGATGCCAAGATCGCCGTGCTGCGCCAGTTGCTGGCCTGGGGCAGCGACCTGGCGGGAACGCACCATCGCGGCCTGTTCGAGGACCGCATCTACGTGCTGACACCCGACGCCGCCGTCATCGAACTGCCCCAGGGGGCGACGCCCGTGGATTTCGCCTACTCGGTGCACACCAGCCTGGGCCACCGCTGCCGTGGTGCGCGCGTGGACGGGGCCATGGTGCCTTTGAACACGCCGTTGCAGAACGGGCAGACCGTGGAAATCACCACGGTCAAGGAAGGGCGCCCCTCGCGGGACTGGCTCAATGCCGACCTGGGCTACCTGACCAGCAACCGCGCCAAGGCCAAGGTGCGCGCCTGGTTCAATGCCCAGGCCACCCACGAGACCGTGGCGCGCGGCCGGGAGGCGGTCGAGAAGCTGTTGCAGCGCGAAGGCAAGACCGCCGTCAAGCTGGAGGAGCTGGCCACCCAGCTGGGGTTCAAGTCGGCCGATGCGCTGTTCGAGGTCGTCGGAAAGGACGAGTATTCACTGCGCAACATCGAGACTGTGCTGAGGCCCGCGGAGGTCGAGGAGGAGCCGGAGGAATTCACCCTGGTGCGCAAGGCGCGTGGTACCGATTCGCCCAAGGGCGGGGTGCTGGTCGTGGGCGTGGATTCGCTGATGACCCAACTGGCCAAGTGCTGCAAGCCGGCGCCGCCCGACGACATCCGGGGCTTCGTCACGCGGGGCAAGGGCGTGAGTGTGCACCGCGCCGACTGCTCCAACTTCCGCGAGATGGCCGCGCGCAATGCCGAGCGCGTGATCGACGTGGCCTGGGGCCTGCCCAAGGCGGCGGCCGCGACGTCGGCCGTCTATCCCGTCGATGTGGCAGTGGAGGCGGCCGACCGGCAGGGCCTGCTGCGCGATATCTCCGAGGTCTTCGCGCGCGAGAAGACCAATGTCATCGGCGTGCAGACCCAGTCGGTCAAGGGCACGGCCTGGATGACCTTCACCGTGGAGGTGGCCGACTCGGGACGCCTGAACAAGGTGCTGGGTATCGTGGCCGCCGTGGCGGGCGTGCGTTCGGCCCGGCGCAGGTGAGTTCGATCTTTTTTTGCCGAAGTTGTGAAAAACCCGTGCTAGAATCGCATTCTCGAACAAACACAGGCGCGTAGCTCAGCTGGTTAGAGCACCACCTTGACATGGTGGGGGTCGTTGGTTCGAGTCCAATCGCGCCTACCAATCTTCCATTGCCAGATGGAATGCAAAAAGCCTTCTGATCACTCAGAAGGCTTTTTTGTTTGTGTGCCCGCCAACGATGGGCAGACTTGCCGGCCAAAGAGGCGGGCAGGGCCCGCGCTCCTCTGTCAGGGGTCAGGTGCCGACCCCGGCCTGTGCCTGCAAGTAGTCGTTTTGCAGCAGGTACATGCGGATGGCGTTGCGGTACCGGCCGTTGGCGAAGAACTCGTCGATCAGCACGCCTTCCTGCACGAAGCCTATGCGCGCGTAGATGTGGATGGCTTTCTCGTTCTCCTGGTCCACATGCAGAAAGATCTTGTGCAGGTTCAGCGTCTTGAAGCCATAGTCGAGCGCCAGCCGCGTCGCCTGGCCTGCGATGCCCCGACCCTGCTGCTCGGGGGCGATGATGATCTGGAACTCGGCACGCCGGTGGATGAGGTCGATCTCCACCAGCTCGACCAGGCCGGCGCGATCGTTCTGGTGCTCGACGATGAAGCGGCGCTCGGTCTGGTCGTGCACGTGGGCGTCATACAGCGCGGAAAGCTCGTCGAAGGTCTCGTAGGGCTCCTCGAACCAGTAGCGCATGATGGCTGCGTTATTGTTGAGCAGATGCACGGAGCGCAGATCTTCGCGTTCCAGCGGTCTCAGGCGGATGCTGTGATTCATGCCCTCATTGTGCGAGAGGCTTGGTATCCGGCTGCAGGCCACGGATTACCAGGCGGTAGATCAGTTCCGCTGCCGTGTCGTAGTCGTCGGCGGTCAGTGCGGGCTGGCCCAGCAGCAGCGCGAACTGGGCTTGCTGATCGGCATAGGCCTGGGTCACTGACCAGAGAATGAACATCAGGTGGGTGAAATCCACGCGGGCGATCTTGCCCTGTGCCACCCAACGCTCGAAGGCCTGGACGTCGGCGGCCAATGCAGGGCCCACCTGACTGGATATGGCCTGGCCGAAGCGGGGCGCGCCGGCCATCACCTCGCGCGTGAAAACCCGGGAGCCATGCGGCCGTTCGCGCGAGGACTGCAGCTTGGCGCGGATGTAGATGCGCAAGGCCTCGGCGGGGTCGTCGCCGCGCAGCAGATCGGACATGCCGGCCAGCCACTGGGTCAGCACATCGCCCAGCACGCGCAGGTACAGCTCCTCCTTGCTGGCGAAGTAGTACAGCAGGTTGTGGCGGCTCAGGCCGGCGTCGTGCGCGATCAGCTCCAGCGATGCGCCTTCGAAGCCGTATTGCGCAAAGTGCAGCTCGGCCGTCTGCAGGATGTTCAGTTCCTTGCGCAGCCGTGCGGCCGTGGGTTTGCGCGTGGCCGATCGCGCCAAGGAAGGGGGCGCGTTGTCAGAAAGGGTTGCCATTGCGCAGATGGTAAGTCGAGATAAGTTGCGCCATTTTGGTGCGATTGTCTGGCATCTTTCTTGCTGACGACTTTCTGGGTGATTTTACTGATTGGTAAATTTTTTCACCCGCGTAAATTCCGTTCCACCCCCAGTGCGCCCGACAAGAGGCGTCACTTACACATGCGAGGACCACGATGAAACCTCCGAAGACTGTGTTGTTGGATCCGG
The DNA here is from genome assembly GCF_903815225.1 of Delftia tsuruhatensis. Taxonomy (NCBI): domain Bacteria; kingdom Pseudomonadati; phylum Pseudomonadota; class Betaproteobacteria; order Burkholderiales; family Comamonadaceae; genus Delftia; species Delftia tsuruhatensis. Next base: position 3,940,085 of record NZ_LR813084.1, on the reverse strand, counting down.
GGCCGTGCAGGAGTTCTTCCTGCGGCCCGCCTTGCGTTGTCCGAGATGGCCTGGCGTGCACCTGCATGCTGCGGCCCCTTTCACGCCCTCAATCCTGACTCTGGAGGATGCACCATGGATAGCCCCGCGCAACGCGCCTGCGGCATTGCCGCCGGCCGACTGAACCTGGCCGATTACGCGGCCAATTTCTCCGACGCCCATCCCGCGCTGAACCGTTCCCAGGCCTTGATCGAGGCCGAGCGCTGCTATTACTGCTATGACGCGCCGTGCACCACGGCTTGCCCCACCAGCATCGATGTGCCGGCCTTCATCGCCCGCATTGCCCAGGACAACGTCCGTGGCGCGGCGCGCGAGATCCTGACGGCCAATCCGCTCGGAGGCATGTGCTCACGCGTCTGCCCCACGGAGCAGTTGTGCGAGCAGGCCTGCGTGCGCAATACCCAGGAAGACAAGCCGGTCGAAATTGGTGCGTTGCAGCGCTATGCGACCGATGCCTTCATGGCCTCCGGTGGTGCACCGCTGTTCCAGCGTGCCGCCGCCACGGGCAGGAAGGTGGCCGTGGTCGGGGCAGGGCCTGCCGGCCTGACCTGCGCCCATCAGCTGGCGCTGCAGGGCCACGAGGTGGTGCTGTTCGACGCCCGGCCCAAGCTGGGCGGGCTCAATGAATACGGCCTGGCCAGCTACAAGACCCCGGGCGATTTTGCGCAAAAGGAAATCGACTGGCTGCTGTCCGTGGGCGGGATCACGCCGCGCAACAACCAGCGGCTGGGGCGTGATTTCACGCTGGATTCGCTGCTGGCAGAGCATGACGCCGTGTTCCTCGGCCTGGGCCTGGCGGGCGTGAATGCGCTGGGTACAGCAGAGCCGCAGGCCGAAGGCTTGCGCAATGCGGTGGACTTCATTGCCGACATCCGCCAGGCGGCCGACAAATCCACGGTGCCGGTGGGCCGGCGCGTGGTGGTGATCGGCGGCGGCATGACGGCTGTGGATGCGTCCGTGCAGGCCAGGCTGCTGGGCGCCGACGAGGTCACCATGTTCTATCGCCGGGGCAAGGATGCGCTGTCCGCCTCCTGGGTGGAGCAGGAGTGGGCGCAGACCCATGGCGTCAACCTGCGGCTGTGGGCCGCGCCCCAGGAGATCCTGGTGCAGGACGGCAAGGTCTGCGGCGTGCGCATGGCCAGCACCCGCATGGAGGGCGGCAGGCTGCAGGTGACGCAGGAGGTGTTCGACGTGCCGGCCGACATGGTGCTCAAGGCCATCGGCCAGACCTATGTCGGCGCTTCGGCGGGCGCGGCAATCGCGCTGCGCGATGGCCGCATCGATACCGACGCCCAGGGCCAGACCAGCGTGCCCCGCGTGTGGGCAGGCGGTGACTGCCGCGCCGGGGGACAGGATCTGACCGTGCAGGCGGTGGAGCACGGCAAGGTAGCCGCGCGTGCCATGCATCAGGCGCTGATGGGCGCTGCAGTGGCCGTGGCCACCGGGGTGTAAGCGGCTGTGCCCGCGCTTTTCAAGGAGCATTGACATGGCAGACATCAGCAGCCGCTTTCTGGGCATTTCCAGCCCCAATCCGTTCTGGCTGGCCTCGGCCCCACCCACGGACAAGGAAATCAACGTCACCCGCGCATTCGAGGCCGGCTGGGGCGGCGTGGTGTGGAAGACCCTGGGCGAGGACCCGCATGTGGTCAACGTGAACGGGCCGCGCTACTCCACGCTCATGGCGCAGGACCGGCGCGTGATGGGCCTGAACAACATCGAGCTGATCACCGACCGGCCGCTGCGCACCAACCTGGAGGAGATGACCCGCGTGAAAAAGGCCTGGCCTGACCGCGCGCTGATCGCCTCGCTGATGGTGCCCTGCGTGGAGGAAAGCTGGAGGCGCATCCTGCCCATGGTGGAGGACACCGGCGCCGACGGGCTGGAGCTGAACTTCGGCTGCCCGCACGGCATGAGCGAGCGCGGAATGGGTGCGGCCGTAGGCCAGGTGCCCGAGTACATCCAGATGGTCACGCAGTGGTGCAAGCAGTACAGCCGGCTGCCCGTGATCGTGAAGCTCACGCCCAACATCACCGACGTGCGCTTTCCCGCGCGGGCGGCCAAGGCCGGGGGGGCGGATGCGGTGTCCCTGATCAACACCATCAACTCGCTGATGGGCGTGAATCTGGACACACTGGTGATGCACCCCAGCACCGACGGCCAGGGCTCGCACGGCGGCTACTGCGGCCCTGCCGTGAAACCCATCGCCCAGAACATGGTGGCCGAGATCGCGCGCGACCCGCAGACGGCCGGTCTGCCCATTTCGGGGATTGGCGGCATCACCACCTGGAAGGACGCTGCCGAATACATCGCGCTGGGATGCGGCAATGTCCAGGTGTGCACGGCGGCCATGGTCTATGGCTTTCGCATCGTGCAGGACATGTGCGACGGCCTGTCCAACTACATGGATGCCCACGGTTTTGCCTGCATCGAGGACTTCCGGGGCCGGGCAGTGCCCACGGTCAGGGACTGGAAGGACCTCAACCTCAACCACATCGAAAAGGCCGTGATCAACCAGGACAGCTGCATCCAGTGCGGGCGCTGCCATGTGGCCTGCGAGGACACCTCGCACCAGGCCATCACCTTCAGCAAGGAGGGCGGTGTGCGCCGGTTCGAAGTGGATGACACCGAATGCGTGGGCTGCAACCTGTGCGTGTCCATCTGCCCCGTGCCCGAGTGCATCACCATGCGCAGCCTGCAGCCGGGCGAGGTGGACCCCCGCACCGGCCAGACGGTCACCGGGGAGTATGCGAACTGGACGACGCATCCCAACAACCCCATGCGCCAGGCCGTGACGGCGCAGGGCTAGAGGGACCATTGCGGCAGGTCGGCGCACGGCCCGCATCCGGGTCGACCTGGCACGAAATGCGCTTGATGGAAAAGGTCAGACCCTGGATCAGCAATGGATTGGTGATTTCTCTCTTCGAGAAGGAGCTTCGCAATGTCGCATGCCCCGCATTCCGGTGATTCCGCAGGCAACCTGTGGAACCACGACCTCGCACCCACGCTGCCCAGTCAGCGTACCTGGACCTGGTACCACTTCGCCGCCCTGTGGATAGGCATGGTGATGTGCATCCCGGCATACACGCTGGCGGCCAGCATGATCACCAACGGCATGTCGTGGTCGCAGGCCGTGATGACGGTGTTCCTGGGCAATCTGATCGTGCTGATTCCCATGCTGCTCATCGGCCATGCCGGGGCCAGGTACGGCATTCCCTTTGCGGTGCTGGCCCGTGCCTCGTTCGGCACCCACGGCGCCAAGCTGCCCGCCTTGCTGCGGGCCCTGGTGGCCTGCGGCTGGTACGGCATCCAGACCTGGTTCGGCGGCATGATGATCTACACCCTGCTGGGCGTGCTGCTGGGCCATCCGCTGGAGGGCGAGAAGATCGCGGGCCTGGGCATCAATCTGGGGCAGCTGGTGTGCTTTCTGGTGTTCTGGGCGATCCAGTTCTACTTCGTGGTGCATGGCATAGAGTCCATCCGCAAGCTGGAGACCTGGACCGCGCCGCTCAAGATCCTGATCTGCTTCGTGCTGCTGGGATGGGTCTACCAGAAGGCGGGCGGCTTCGGTCCCATCATGGAGCAGCCTTCGCAGTACGCGCCGGGCGGCCCCAAGGCGGGCCAGTTCATGACGGTGTTCTGGCCGTCGCTGACGGCCATGGTGGGCTTCTGGGCCACGTTGGCATTGAATATTCCGGACTTCACGCGCTTTGCCAAGTCGCAGAAGGACCAGGTGGTGGGCCAGGCCATCGGCCTGCCGGTGCCCATGGGGCTGCTGGCCATGCTGGCGGTGGTGGTGACATCGGGCACCGTGGTGATCTACGGCAAGGCCTTGTGGGACCCCGTGGATGTCGCCAGCCGCATGACGGGGGCGGCCGTGCTGATCGCGCTGATCGTGCTGCTGATCGATACCGTGAGCGTGAACCTGGCGGCCAACCTGGTCGGGCCGGCCTATGACTTCTCGGCCCTGGCGCCGAGGAAGATCAGCTACCGCGTGGGCGGCTACATGACGGTGGCCATTGCCATCGTGATGATGCCCTGGAAGATCCTCGAGTCCACCGAGGGCTACATCTTCACCTGGCTGATCGGCTACTCGGCACTGCTGGGACCGATCGCGGGCATTCTGATGGTGGACTACTTCCTGGTGCGGAAAAAGCAGCTGGTGGTGGAGGACCTGTACCGGGAAGAGGGCGCCTACCGCTACTCCAACGGCTGGAACTGGGTGGCCGTGGCGGCCTTCGCGCTGGGCGTTGCGCCCAACCTGCCCGGCTTCCTGCATGCGGCGTTTCCTGCCGCCTTCCCGAACGTGGGTGATTTCTTCAAGCATGCCTATGACTACGCATGGTTCATCGGCCTGTTCATTGCCGGCGTGGTGTACCGCATCGGCATGGCAGGCCAGGTGACCAAGGGCGCTCCCGCGCTGAGCAAGGCATAGGCCGGACCAACCAACAGGAGGCATGACGCTATGGGTCAATCACAGGGTTCGGTATGGGTGCGTGGCGGCACGGTGGTGAATGCAGACCGGCAGGAGAAGGCCGATGTGCTGTGTGTGGACGGGGCGATTGCGGCCGTGGGGCCGGATGTGGCGGCCCTGGTGCCGGCCGGGGCGCAGGTGATCGATGCCTCGGGGCAGTTCGTCATGCCCGGCGGCATCGATCCGCACACCCACATGCAACTGCCCTTCATGGGCACGGTCACGGCCGATGACTTCTACACCGGCACGGCGGCGGCGCTGGCCGGTGGCACCACCAGCATCATCGACTTCGTCATTCCCGATCCGCAGGAGCCGCTGCTGGACGCCTACCGCAAATGGCGCGGCTGGGCCGAGAAGGCTGCGGCCGACTACTCCTTCCACGTGGCCGTCACCTGGTGGAGCGACAGCGTCCATGCCGACATGGGCACGCTGGTGCGCGAGGAGGGCATCAACAGCTTCAAGCACTTCATGGCCTACAAGAACGCCATCATGTGCGACGACGAAACCCTGGTGAACAGCTTCAAGCGCGCGCTGGAGCTGGGCGCCATGCCCACGGTGCATGCCGAGAACGGCGAGCTGGTCTACCTGCTGCAGCAGGAAGTGGCCAAGATGGGCATCACCGGGCCCGAGGGCCATCCGCTGGCCCGCCCGCCCATGGTGGAGGCCGAAGCAGCCAACCGCGCCATCGCCATCGCCGGCGTGCTGGGCGTGCCCATCTACGTGGTGCATGTCAGCTGCACCGAGGCGGCGCAGGCCATTGCCGCTGCCCGAGCGCGCGGCCAGCGCGTGTATGGCGAGGTGCTGGCCGGCCATCTGGTGATCGACGAAAGCGTGTACCGCGACCCCGACTTCGCAAAGGCGGCCGCCCATGTGATGAGCCCGCCCTTCCGGGCCAAGGGCCACCAGGAGGCCTTGTGGCAGGGCCTGCAGTCGGGCCAGCTGCACACCACGGCCACCGACCATTGCACCTTCTGCGCCGCGCAGAAAGCCATGGGCAGGGACAACTTCGCCAAGATCCCCAACGGTACCGGCGGCGTGGAAGAGCGCCTGGCCGTGATCTGGGATGCGGGTGTGAACACCGGCCGGCTGACGCCCAGCGAATTCGTGGCCATCACCTCGGCCAACACCGCCAGGCTGTTCAACATCTATCCGCGCAAGGGTCTGGTCGGTGTGGGGGCCGATGCCGATCTGGTCGTCTGGGACCCCGCCGCCACTCACACCCTGTCGGTCAGGACCCAGCATTCCAAGGGCGACTACAACATCTTCGAGGGCCGCACCGTGCAGGGCATGCCCAGCCACACCATCAGCCAGGGCGTGGTGGCCTATGCGCAGGGCGATCTGCGTGCCGAGATGGGTCGTGGCCGCTATATCAAGCGCCCGGCGTTCGGCCCCAACTTCGATGCGGTGCAGCGCCGCGCTGCCGCGCTGCAGCCCACGGCCGTGGCGCGCTGAACCCCGCATGACAAGGAGACAGCAATGGATACGGATACCCAAGTGAAGCAGGACATCGCACAACTGCGCGTCAACGGAAGCAGGCTGTGGGATTCACTCATGGAGCTGGCCCGGATCGGCGCCACGCCCAAGGGCGGCGTCTGCCGCCTGACGCTGACCGACCTGGACCGCCAGGGCCGTGACCTGGTGACCCGCTGGGCGCGCGAGGCGGGCATGACGGTGACCATCGACAAGATAGGCAACGGCTTCATGCGCCGGCCCGGGCGCGACAACAGCCTGCCTCCCATCATGACGGGCAGCCACATCGACACCCAGCCCACGGGCGGCAAGTTCGACGGCAACTACGGCGTTCTGGCGGGGCTGGAGGTGGTGCGCACGCTCAACGACCACGGCATCGAGACCGAAGCTCCCATCGAGGTGGCCTTCTGGACGAACGAGGAAGGCTCGCGCTTCGTGCCGGTGATGATGGGCTCCGGCGTGTTTGCCCGGGCCTTCACGCTGGAGCATGCCTATGCCGCCACCGACTCCGAGGGCAAAACCGTCAAGGGCGAGCTGGAACGCATCGGCTATGTGGGCAGCCAGGAGCCCGGCGACCACCCGATCGGTGCGTACTTCGAGGCGCATATCGAACAGGGTCCCGTGCTGGAGGACCACGCCAAGACCATTGGCGTGGTCACCGGCGTGCTGGGCATACGCTGGTATGACTGCGTGGTCACCGGCATGGAGGCCCATGCCGGCCCCACGCCCATGGCTCTGCGCAAGGACGCGCTGCAGGCGGCCACGCAGCTCATGCAGGAAGTGGTGGCCTGCGCCCACCGCCACCCGCCGCACGGCCGTGGCACGGTGGGCATGGTGCAGGTCCACCCCAACAGCCGCAACGTGATTCCGGGGCAGGTCAAGTTCAGCATAGACCTGCGCAACGCCACAGATGCCGACTGCGAAGCCATGGACGCCGACATCCGTGCCGTGGCCGACCGCATCAGTCGGGAGACGGGCTTGCCCATCGCGATCAACCTGGTCTCCAGCTACCCGGCCCAGCCCTTTCATGGCGACTGCGTGGATGCGGTGGCGCGGGCGGCCAGGACCCTGGGCTACTCGCACATGCCCGTTGTCTCGGGGGCCGGGCATGACGCGGTCTACATGGCAAGGCTGGCGCCGGCCGGCATGGTCTTCATTCCCTGCAAGGACGGAATCAGCCACAACGAGATCGAAGATGCCGCGCCCGCGGACATCACTGCAGGCTGCGATGTGCTGATGCACGCCATGCTGGAACGCGCCAAGGTGCTGTGATCGGAAAAACTGCGCAACTTGCCCGGAAGCCCTGTTTTGCACTGCTATACTTGCGGCTTCAACAAACGACAGGCGCGTAGCTCAGCTGGTTAGAGCACCACCTTGACATGGTGGGGGTCGTTGGTTCGAGTCCAATCGCGCCTACCAAATATCTCAGTCTCGCCAGGGGCTGAAAAAAATCCCGCTTCATGCGGGATTTTTTTTGTCCGGATGATTGTGCGTCCATGGGACGTGTCGCATGCGTTGATCGCCATCAGGGTTACTGCTGCGCCGGGGGGCGTGGGCGCTGCCTAGAATCTGTTGCAGTGCAAAAGATCGATGGCCCGTACAAGACCGTGCAAGAGGAGAAGCATTGCAATGCAAGAGACGCCAAAAGCCGCTGCCCCCAACGCCCAGCGCGTGATCAAGAAGTATCCCAACCGCCGTCTCTACGACACCGATACCTCCTCCTACATCACCCTGGCCGAGGTCAAGCAGCTCGTGATGGCCAGCGAACCCGTGGTGGTCAAGGATGCCAAGACGGGCGAGGACCTCACGCGCAGCATCCTGCTGCAGATCATCCTGGAGGAGGAGGCCGGTGGCGCGCCCATGTTCTCCGAGGCCGTGCTGGCCAACATCATCCGCTTCTACGGCCATGCCATGCAGGGCTACATGGGCTCCTACCTGGAAAAGAACGTGCAGATGTTCACCGATTTCCAGAGCAAGCTGGCCGAGCAGGCGCAGGGGGCATCGCCCGAGGCCTGGAACCAGTTCATGCGCATGCAGCCGCCGGCCATGCAGAACATGATGAGCAGCTACCTGGAGCAGTCCCAGAACATGTTCAGCCAGATGCAGGAGCAGATGCAAAAGCAGACCGAGCAGATGCTCAACGCCATGGGCATCAAGCGCAACGGCTGAGTCCTGCCCGGCGGTGCCGGGGCAAGTTCCCGGGCGGCGTGCCAGGTTCGCCCAGAACTGGGACAATACCGCCCCTATGAACCCCACGAGCGACGCAACAACCATGACAACCCCTGCCGGCGCGGCCGCGCCGCGAGTGGGATTCGTATCCCTCGGGTGCCCCAAGGCGCTCACGGATTCCGAGCTCATCCTCACCCAGCTCAGTGCCGAGGGCTACCAGACCTCCAAGACCTTCGAGGGCGCGGACCTGGTGATCGTCAACACCTGCGGCTTCATCGATGATGCGGTGCGCGAGAGCCTGGACACCATTGGCGAGGCCCTGGCCGAGAACGGCAAGGTCATCGTCACCGGCTGCCTGGGTGCCAAGGCAGGCAAGGACGGTGGCAACCTGATCCAGGAGGTGCATCCCAGCGTGCTGGCCGTGACCGGCCCCCATGCCACGCAGGAGGTGATGAACGCCGTGCATACGCACCTGCCCAAGCCGCACGATCCGTTCATCGATCTGGTGCCTGGAGCCTTCGGCGAAGCGGGCATCAAGCTCACGCCCAGGCACTACGCCTACCTGAAGATTTCCGAGGGCTGCAACCACCGCTGCACCTTCTGCATCATCCCCTCCATGCGCGGCGATCTGGTCTCGCGTCCCGTCGGCGATGTGCTCAAGGAGGCGCGTGCGCTGTTCGAGGGCGGCGTCAAGGAACTGCTGGTGATCAGCCAGGACACCTCGGCCTATGGCGTGGACGTGAAGTACCGCACGGGCTTCTGGGATGGCAAGCCTGTGAAGACGCGCATGCACGAGCTGGTGCAGACACTGGCGCAGATCGCCGAGCCCTATGGGGCCTGGGTGCGCCTGCACTATGTGTATCCGTACCCCAGCGTGGACGAGATCATCCCGTTCATGGCCACGGGTCGCGTGCTGCCCTACCTGGACGTGCCGTTCCAGCACAGCCATCCCGATGTCCTCAAGCGCATGAAGCGCCCGGCCAACGGCGAGAAGAACCTGGAGCGCCTGCAGCGCTGGCGCGAGATCTGCCCCGACCTGGTGATCCGCTCCACCTTCATCGCGGGCTTTCCTGGCGAGACGGAGGCGGAATTCGAGCATCTGCTGCAGTTCCTGCGCGAAGCGCAGATCGACCGCGCGGGCTGCTTTGCCTACAGCCCCGTGGAAGGGGCTGCTGCCAACGACATTCCCGGCATGCTGCCCGAGGAGGTCCGCGAGGAGCGCCGTGCGCGCTTCATGGCGGTGGCCGAGGAGGTCTCCACGGCGCGCCTGCAAAAGCGCGTGGGCCAGACCCTGCAGGTGCTGGTGGACAAGTCCGTGGGCCTGGGCAAGAAGGGTGGCGTGGGCCGCAGCTATGCCGATGCGCCCGAGATCGACGGCCTGGTCCATCTGCTGCCGCCCGAGAAGGCCAGCAAGACCTACAAGGTGGGCGACTTCGTGAAGGCGCGCATCGTGGGCACGCAAGGCCACGACCTGGTGGGGCAGCCGGTCTGAGGCGGCGCTGGCGCCCGCGCCGGTGCTCAGGCAAAAGGCAAGGTCATCCTTGCCTTTTTTGCTTTCCCGGGAGATTCTTGATCTTCATCAGGACGGCGGGGCCTGTTCGCTGAAATGCTGTCCACACCGTTTGAATTCGAGAAAGGATGGCGCGAATGAACAGGACCATGAAAGCCGCCGTGGTGCGGGAGTTTGGCAAGCCACTGACCATCGAGGAAGTCCAGGTGCCCCGGCCCGATCCTGGCCATGTGCTGGTGAAGATCGAGGCCTGTGGCGTCTGCCACACCGACCTGCATGCCGCGCATGGCGACTGGCCGGTCAAGCCCAATCCGCCCTTCATACCGGGTCATGAAGGCGTGGGCTATGTGGCTGCCGTGGGAGCGGGTGTCACCCATGTCAAGGAAGGCGACCGCGTCGGCATTCCCTGGCTGTATACGGCCTGCGGCCATTGCGAGCATTGCCTGGGCGGCTGGGAGACGCTGTGCGAGCAGCAGAAGAACACCGGCTACTCTGTCAACGGCGGCTTTGCGCAGTATGCGCTGGCCGATGCCAATTTCGTGGGCCTGCTGCCCGGCAACGTGGACCTCATCGAGATCGCTCCCGTGCTGTGTGCGGGCGTCACCGTCTACAAGGGACTGAAGGTCACCGACACCAGGCCCGGCAACTGGGTGGTGATCTCGGGTATCGGCGGCCTGGGCCATATGGCTGTGCAGTATGCCAAGGCCATGGGCCTGAACGTGGCGGCGGTGGATGTGGATGATGCCAAGCTGGATCTGGCTCGGCGCCTGGGTGCCCAGGTCACGGTCAATGCCATGACCACGGATCCGGCGGCCTATCTCAAGAAGGAGATCGGTGGCGCGCACGGCGCCCTGGTGACGGCGGTGTCGCCCAAGGCCTTCGAGCAGGCGCTGGGCATGGTGCGGCGCGGCGGCACGGTGTCGCTCAACGGCCTGCCGCCCGGCAGCTTCCCGCTGCCCATCTTCAACATGGTGCTCAGCGGCGTGACCGTGCGCGGCTCCATCGTGGGCACGCGGCTGGACCTGCAGGAGTCGCTGGACTTCGCGGCCATGGGCAAGGTCAGGGCCACGGTGGCCACCGACCGGCTGGAGAACATCAACGACATCTTCTCCCGCATGCACGAGGGCAGGATCGAAGGCCGCATCGTGCTGGACTTGAACGCCTGAGCGTTCGCCGCAGGCAAGAAAGGCTTCCCGCGGGAAGCCTTTTTTCTCAGGGTGGCACAGGGCCTGTCAGACCATCCGCCGGATCGGCTTCTTTTTCCAGACCAGCCGGTAGTAGGCGGTCTGCAGGCACAGGGTGATGGTGTAGGACAGCGGGAAGGCCATCCAGATGCCCATGAGCCCGAAGCCGCGGCTCAGCCACCAGGCCAGGGGCAGCTCCAGCACGGCCAGCACCGCAATGGTGATGGCGGTGGGAATGACCACGTCGCCGCTGGCGCGCATGACCGAGGACAGCGCGATGAAGCAGCCCAGCAGCAGCCCGCTCCACAGCACGATGTACAGCAGCTCGATGGCCAGCACCAGCACCTGCTCGTCGGTGATGAACAGGCCCAGCAGCGGCCGTGCGAACAGGCTGCCGATCAGCGCCAGGGCCGCGCCCAGGGCGAGGTTCATGCGGATGGCCGTGGCCGTGATGGCGCCCAGGCGCTCGCTGCGGCCCGCGCCGATCGCCTGTGCACCGAGGATGGATGCCGTGATGGCCACCGAGATCACGGGAAACTGCGCGAACGAGTTGATCTGGTTGACCGCGCCGTAGGCCGCCGTGGCGCTGGAGCCGAAGCCGTTGACCAGGGAGACCACGACCAGGCCCGCCATGGACGAGGCGATCATCTGCACCCCCGTGGGAATGCCCACGCGCAGAATGCTCTTGAGCAGGGCCTTGTCGATGCGCATCGCCTTCCACAGCGCGGCATTGGGTGCCAGCGGGCTGGCGATGCGGCGCAATCGCCAGCCCAGCCAGGCCAGCGCCAGCGTGAAGCCGATGATCATGGACACGCCCGCGCTGGCCACGCCCAGGCGCGGCAGCCCGCCCCAGCCCGCGATCAGGGCCGGCGTGCAGACCAGGCCCGTGGCCGTGGAGATCAGCAGGGCCAGCATGGGCGAGACCGTATCGCCAACGCCGCGCAGCAGCGAGGTGGCCAGCAGGAACACGAACAGCCCGGGCATGCCCAGCAGCACGATGCGCGAGTACAGCGTGGCCTGCTCCATGATGTCGGGCGGCGTGCCCAGCAGGCGCATCAGCGGCTCGGTGAACAGGCCGCCGAACAGGGCGACGAGGGCGCCGAACAGCAGGCCCACGCACATGGCCGTGCCGGCGATGGCGCGCAGCTTGTCATGCAGGCGTGCGCCATAGGCCTGGCCGACCAGCACCGAGGCGCCGGCGCCCAGGCCGATCACGAAGGCAATGAACAGGAACATCACCGGAAAGAAGGCCGCGACCGCTGCCAGGGCCTGCACGCCCAGCATCTGACCGATGAAGACGCTGTTGATCGTGCCCGACAGCGACTGCAGGATGTTGGCCAGGACCATGGGCCCGAGGAATACGAGGAAGATGCGCCACAGAGGCTGGCTGCCGGAGGCGATGGGCGGACCCGCGGGGGTGGGCATGGCAGGCGCGGCGGCCTGCGGCAAAGGGGTGTCGGGCTTCGTCATGTGTTGTGTGTCTGGTATTGCGACGAGAAATCGGAGCCGGGCGGACGGTCAGCCCTGCATGGGCCACAGCGGCTGGCTGAGCTGGCGCAGGTAGCTTCGCACGTCCTCGGGCCAGGCGGCGGTATGTTGTGCAAAGGCGTCGGCCTGGCGTGCGAACAAGGCACGGCTGGCTTCCTCGAAATGGGGAAGATCGCCCGCGATCTCGCTCATGAACCGGTAGCTGGCCTCGGTGGCCGCGCGCATGGCGTCCTGCTCGGCATGCTTGCCCCGGGCTTCCTCGACCAGCCGCCGCAGCGCACCGGAGGCGCCGCCGGGCTGGCGGTTGAGCCATTCCCAGTGGCGCGGCAGCAAGGTCACTTCGCGCGCCACCACGCCGAGCTTGGGCCGGCCCACGCTGCGCGCCGGCGGGTTGGGTGCGGCGTGCGATGTGGCTGCTGTGGCCGCTGTTGCAGCCAGCTCGCTGCGCCAGTCCAGGTCCAGCCGCATGCCGCTGTGGTCTTCGAAAACCCATGGCATGGACTCGTCGGCCTTGCCGTCGGTTCGCTGTTCATGGCTTTGCAGAAACCGCAGCACGGCCTGGCGGTCACCCTGCAGCAGGCGGCGGTGGCCCAGGAAGATGGTGTAGCTGGCGCGGGGTTCGGCGCCGGCCTCTTGGAAAGGTGTCGTCATGGCGCGGAATATTACCTGGGTAAAAATAAGAAGTCAATTCAACCCGGGTAAAAATTTCGCAACACTGGCACGGCAAAGAAGAATCCAAAGAAAAAGCCCCTGGCAGACGGGCTGCCAGAGGCTTCGCAGGGGGAATGCAGGCGCTGCTTAGACGCGCTTGCGGTATTCGCCGGTGCGGGTGTCGATTTCGATCTTGTCGCCCTGGTCCACGAACAGGGGCACGGGCACTTCGAAGCCGGTGGCGATCTTGGCGGGCTTGAGCACCTTGCCGGACGTGTCGCCCTTGACGGCGGGCTCGGTCCAGGTGATCTCGCGCACCACGGAGGTGGGCAGCTCGCAGGAAATGGCCTTGCCATCGTAGAACACGACTTCGGCTTCCATGCCGTCTTCCAGGTAGTTGATGGCGTCGCCCATGTTGGCGGCTTCCACTTCGTACTGGTTGTATTCGGTGTCCATCCAGACGTACATCGGGTCGGCGAAGTAGGAGTAGGTGCACTCCTTCTTGTCCAGGATCACGTTGTCGATCTTGTCGTCGGCCTTGAAGACGACTTCGGTGCCCATGTTCGACAGCAGGGCCTTGAGCTTCATGCGCACCGTGGCGGCGCCACGGCCACCGCGGGCGTATTCGGTCTTCAGGACGATCATGGGGTCCTTGCCCTGCATGATCACGTTGCCGGCGCGGATTTCTTGAGCGATTTTCATAGCTTGCTTGGCTGGGGTTGGAGCCGCTCAACAGGGCAGGCAAGCGAAGTCGCTGGGACGGTGCGCCTGCCGCATGTTCCGCGGCGGGTGCAACCCTGGTCGTCGGCGCCCGGCTGGCGGTCGCCCGCAGCGGCACCTCTCCAGGGAGGCAAAACGTGCATTCTAGCTTTTTTCGGCTGCAAAAGCTTGCAGTTGGTCAATCAGTGGGGGCTGGCGCAGCAGTTGCGCGCGTGCCGCCTGGATGCATTGCTGCCATTGGCCCAGCAGTGCGGGCGTGAGCGCCGGCAGCGTGGATGCGGGCGCCATGCCGTTCCAGGCATGGTGGAAGGCACGCAGGCTGGGCGGCGCCCGCAGCCAGTCCAAGAAGGCGTCGAGCTTGTCGTGGTGGGCATCGTCGTGCTGGGGGTAGATGTGCCAGACCAGGGGTTGGCCTGCCCACAGTGCGCGCACCAGGGAATCCTCGCCGCGCACCAGGTTCAGGTCGCAGGCCCAGAGCATGTCGTCGAACTGGCGCTGGGGGCAGGGCGCCAGCGCATGATGCCTGACGGCACCGTGCCCCGTGGCGGCCATGGCGCCCATGGCCTGTCGTACGGCATCCGCCGCGCGGCCCGGGGTGACCAGCAGGTGGGTGGCGCCTGGCAGGGGAGGCTGGGCATGCAGGGCCGCCAGCCATTCGGGCAGGGCGGCCGGCTCATAGCAGAACAGCGAGATGGCGCAATCGCCAGGCGCGATGGCATGGCGCGCGCGCCAGGCGTTGCGGCCTTCGCCCGCAAAGGTCTGCTGGCGCGCGGCCAGGTCGCTTTCGCGCAGCAGCCCGCCCGTGGCGGCCGTGAAGCCGGGATAGAAGAACCAGCGCGTCAGGCCCGCGGCCGGACCGGACATCAGTGGCGAAGGCAGGCCGTGGCAGCGCTCCACATAGCCTTCGGCCGACAGGTACTCGAGATTGATCCATAGCGGCGCCCGGCGGGCGATGGCGGCCAGGAAGGGGGGCGGGATCTCGCAACCGAAGGCCTCGATGACCACATCGCCCACCACGGGCGGCACGTCGGCTGCCTGCACGGGCCAGCCGTGCACGCTGAGCCCTTCGGGGTGGGGCAGGGGCGCCATCCAGGCCAGCGCGCCGGCATCATCCATCCACAGCCGCACACGCTGGCCGCGCGAAGCCAGGTCGGCCGCCGCGCGCCAGCACACGCCGATGTCGCCGAAGTTGTCTATGACCTGGCAGAAGATGTCCCAGGTCAGTGCGGGCCGGGGCTGCGAGGCGTGCGTGGAGGGCAGGGGAATGAAGGGCAGCATGGGGGTCAGGGTTGGCACAGGTGTTCGGCCAGCAGCTGGGCCACGGGGGGCAGTGCCTCCTGCGAGCGCAGGCAGAGCATCAGTTCGCGCTCGGCCCAGGGTTCGTCCAGCGCGATGCAGCGCAGCGGCAGGGCGCCCAGGTACAGGCGCGCGCTGCCCTTCGGCAGTATGCCTATGCCCAGTCCCGAGGCCACCATCAGGCACAGCGCGTCATAGCCCGTGACCTTCATGCGCAGCCGGGGTTGCAGGCCCAGGTCGGCCGCGGCACGCGTGATCTGGTGGTTGAGGGCGCTGCCCGCATGCATGCCCACGAGGTCATGGTCCAGCACCTGGGCCAGGCGCAGGCTGCGGCGGCGCGCCAGCGCATGGCCCTGGGGCACGATGACGATGAGGCGGTCGCGCCGGTAGGGGCGCAGGCGGATCTTGTCGCCATAGCTGCCCTGGTTGAGGATGCCGATGTCGGCCTCGTTGTCGGCCACGGCGCGGGCGATGTCGCTGCTCACGCGCTCTTGCAGGCGCACGTCCACATGCGGGTGCTGCTCAAGAAAGCCTTGCAGCTGGGAGGGCAGGAACTGCGTGATGGCCGAGATGTTGGCCATCACGCGGACGTGGCCGCGCAGGCCCCGGCCATAGTCGCGCATCTGCCCGGCGATGCCGTCCAGGTCGTTGAGCACTCCGCGCGCCATGTTCAGCAGTGCATAGGCCGCGGCCGTGGGTTCGCTGCCCCGGTTGCTGCGCGTGAACAGCTCCACCTGCAACTGCCCTTCCAGCTCGGCCAGGCGCCGGCTGGCGGCCGACGGGGCGATGTGCTCGCGCGCGGCGGCACGGGCGATGGCGCTTTCCTCCATCACGGCCACGAACAGGCGCAACGAGATCGGGTCGAGTTTCATGGGGTGGCGATTATCCCCGCCTCGGCCGTGCCATGCCGGTTTGCGATGGCAGCGTCGCGCTTGAGCGTTTTGCGGCCGGCGAGGACAGCGGCAAGATCGGCGCCGCGGCTGTGCCATCGCAGGCAGGCTGCGGAGACAACGAGGAAGCGTTCACCCATGACACAACAGACAAGGCTGGTCCCCACCCCCGGCGCGCTCAACGGCGTGCGCGTGGTCGAGATGGGGCAACTGATCGCAGGGCCGTTCTGCGGCAAGACGCTGGGCGAGTTCGGCGCCGACGTGGTCAAGATCGAGGCGCCGGGCGCGGGCGACCCGCTGCGCAACTGGCGCCTGATCAAGAACGGCACCTCGGTCTGGTGGCAGGTGCAGTCGCGCAACAAGCGGTCCGTGGCACTGGACCTGCGCCAGCAGGAGGGCCAGGACATCGCGAGGCGCCTGATCGCCGAGGCCGATGTGCTGGTCGAGAACTTCCGCCCCGGCACGCTGGAAGGCTGGGGCATGTCGCCCGAGGAGCTGCATGCGCTCAATCCCGGCCTGATCATCCTGCGCATCTCTGGCTATGGCCAGACCGGCCCCTACCGTGACCTGCCGGGCTTTGGCGTGATCGGCGAGGCCATGGGCGGCCTGCGCCACCTGACGGCCGAGCCGGGCCGCGTGCCCGTGCGCGTGGGTGTGTCCATCGGCGACACGCTGGCCGCGCTGCATGGCGTGATCGGCGTGATGATGGCCCTGTACCACCGCAAGGTGAATGGCGGCGCGGGCCAGGTCATCGACGTGGCACTGCATGAGGCCGTGTTCAACGTCATGGAAAGCCTGCTGCCCGAGTACAGCGCCTTCGGTGCCGTGCGCGAGGCGGCGGGCAGTGCGTTGCCGGGCATTGCACCTTCCAACGCCTATCCCTGCCAGGACGGCTGGGTGCTGGTGGCCGGTAATGGCGACTCCATCTTCAAGCGGCTGATGGCCACCATCGGTCGTCAGGATCTGGCCGATGATCCGCAACTGGCCGACAACGCGGGCCGCGTGGCGCGCGTGGCCGAGATCGATGCCGTGATCGGCGGGTGGACGAAGGCGCAGGGCGTGCAGTCGGTGATGGACCAGCTGGCCGCCGCGCGCGTGCCGGCCGGCAAGGTCTATACGGCCAAGGACATCGCCGAGGACCCGCATTACCGCGCCCGCGACATGATCCTCAGCCAGCACACACGCGATGGCGACGACATTGAGGTGCCGGGCATCGTGCCCAAGCTGTCGCTCACGCCCGGCACGGTGCGCAGCAGTGCGCCCCATGTCGGTGACGACACCGATGCCGTGCTGGCCGAGGCCGGCCTCACGGCCGAACAGATCGCGCTGCTGCGCAGCAAGGGAGTGATCCAATGAATACCGTCCACACCACGGATGTCTGGCAGGGCGCGGGCCGCCGCGTCTTCTTCAACGAGGTCGGTACGCGCGACGGTCTGCAGATGGAGCAGGCCTTCGTTCCCACCGAGGACAAGATCGCCCTGGTCAATGCGCTGTCGCGGGCCGGCCTGTCCAAGATCGAGGTCACGGCCTTCGTCTCGCCCACGGCCATCCCCGCGCTGCGCGATGGCGAGATCGTGATGCGCGAGATCGAGCGCCGCCCCGGCACGGTCTACACCGCCCTGGTGCCCAATGCGCGCGGCGCCGAGCGTGCCATCGAGGCACGCACCGACGAACTCAACCTCGTCATGTCGGTCAGCGAGACCCACAACCTGTGCAACCTGCGCATGCAGCGCAGCCAGTCGTTCGCGGCCCTGGCCCGGGTCGTGGCCACGGCCCGGCAGGCGGTCGTGCCCGTCAACGTCTCGCTGTCGTGCTGCTTCGGCTGCCCCATGGAAGGAGACGTGCAGCAGCAGGAGGTGTTCGACTGGGTGCAGCGCTTTGCCGACCTGGGCGTGCAGGGCATCACGCTGTGCGACACCACGGGCATGGCCTACCCCACCCAGGTCCGCGCCATGGTGGCCGCCTTCCTGCTGCGCTGGCCGCGGCTGGGCCTGACGCTGCACTTCCACAACACGCGCGGCATGGCCCTGGGCAATGTGCTGGCCTCGATCGCGGCCGGAGGCCAGCGATTCGACGCGTCCATCGGCGGCCTGGGCGGCTGCCCCTACGCGCCCGGCGCCTCGGGCAATGCCTGCACCGAGGACATCGTGCACGCGCTGCAGCTCATGGGCTATGACACGGGCGTGGACCTGGCGCAGATCGTCGCTGCCGCGCGCAGCCTGCCCGCGCTGATCGGTCATGACACGGCCAGCCAGATCGCCAAGGCCGGTGCGCGGCTGGACCTGCACCAGCCACCAGCCGACTTTGCAGCCATCCGCGAACGGGCGTTGGCCAAGGGCTGAGGCCGGCGCGCATTCTCATTCACAGGAACCGGGCAAACCAAGGAGACAAAGATGAAGAAGATTCAACGCAGACAGATCGCAGCCGTGGCCCTGGCCATCGCAGGACTGGGCCTGGGCGGCACGGCCGCGCTGGCCCAGGGCGGCTACCCCGCCAAGACCATCACCATGATCGTGCCGGCCGCGGCCGGTGGCACCACGGACCTGGCCGCGCGCATGGCGGCCCAGGCGCTGGCGCCCGTCATCGGCCAGCCGGTGGTCGTGGACAACAAGGGTGGCGGCAACGGCGCCATCGCGGCCAGCCTGGTCAAGCGTGCCGAGGCCGATGGCTACACGCTGCTCATGCAGTACTCGGGCTACCACGTGATCTCGCCCCACCTCACGAAGGCGCGCACCTGGGAGCAGGGCGACTTCCAGCCCGTGGCGAATGTGCTGTCCGCGCCGCAGATCATCGTGGTGCGTTCCGAGCTGCCGGTGAAGACGCTGGCCGAGCTCGTGGCCTATGCCAAGGCCCAGCCGGGCAAGCTCAACTACGCTTCCTCGGGCAATGGTTCGCTCCAGCATGTGACGGGCGCCATGCTGGAGCAGCAGGCCGGCATCAAGATGGTCCACGTGCCCTACAAGGGCACGGGCCCCGCCCTGCAGGACCTGCTGGGCGGCCAGGTGGACCTGACCTTCGGCACCGCGCCGCCCTTCATGCCCCATGTGCACAGCGGCAAGCTGCGCGTGCTGGCCGTCACGGGCGCGCAGCGCCTGCCCAGCCTGCCCGACGTGCCGACCACGGCCGAGGCCGGCTATGCGGGCGTCAACGCCACCTCGTGGTTCGCCGTGTTCGCGCCGGCCGCGACCCCCAGGCCCGTGATCGACAAACTCACGGCCGACCTGAAGAAGGTGGTCGAGAACCCCGCCTTCAGGCAGAAGGCCCAGGAGCAGGGCGCCACGGCCGACTACATGAACCCGCAGCAGCTCGGCGCCATGGTCAAGGCCGAATGGGCCAGTTGGGCCCAAGTGGTCAAATCCTCGAAGATCGAGGCCGAGTAAGCCGCCCCGGGCTCGCTGCGGCGGGCCCGGGCAGCGGACACAATAGGCGCATGTCCGAACCCCATTCCGATGAACTGCTGGCCCAGGTGGCCGGCTTGCCGGGCCTGCCCGGCGTCTACCGCTATTTCGATGCGGCGGGCAGCCTGCTGTACGTGGGCAAGGCCATCAACCTCAAGCGCCGTGTCTCCAGCTACTTCAGCAAGAACCACGGGGGCACGCGCATCGGCCACATGGTGGGCAAGATCTCCCGCCTGGAGACCACGGTGGTGCGCTCCGAGGCCGAGGCGCTGCTGCTCGAGAACAACCTGATCAAGACGCAGCACCCCAAGTACAACATCCTGTTCAGGGACGACAAGAGCTATCCCTACCTGAAGATCACCGGCGTGGCCGCGCGCGACGGCAAGGATGGCGAGCCCGCGCACCAGCGCTTTCCCCGCATGGCCTACTACCGCGGCGCGGTGGACAAGCGCCACCGCTACTTCGGGCCCTATCCCAATGCCTGGGCCGTCAAGGAAAGCATGCAGCTGTTGCAAAAGGTCTTCAGGCTGCGCACCTGCGAGGACACGGTCTTCGCCAACCGCTCGCGGCCCTGCCTGCTCTACCAGATCAAGCGCTGCACGGGGCCTTGCGTGGACCTGATCTCGCCCGAGGCCTATGCGCTCGATGTACGCAATGCCGAAGCCATGCTGCGCGGCGAGACGCAGGAGCTGCTCCTGCAGCTCGAGGCCCGCATGATGGAGTACGCGGGCCGCATGGAGTACGAGCAGGCCGCCGAGGTGCGCAACCAGATGACGGCGCTGACACGCGTGCTGCAGCAACAGGCCATCGAGACCGCCGATGACCGTGACGTGGACATCCTCGCCGTGAAGGTGCAGGGCGGCCGCGCCTGCGTCAACCTGGCCATGGTGCGCGGAGGTCGCCACCTGGGCGACCGGCCGTACTTCCCTGCCAATCTGGGCGATGCCACATCGGTCTATGCGGGCGAGGAAGAGGCCAGCCTGGCCGAGTCCGCGCGGCCTGTCGAAGACATCGTGCTGGAGGCCTTCATCGCCCAGCACTACACGGGTGTGACCGTGCCGCCCGTGCTCATCGTCAGCCATCCGGTGGACAAGAAGCTGCTGGCCCTGCTCGCCGAGCAGGGGGGCACGCGTGTCACCGCGATACAGCAGCCGCGCGGGCAGCGGCGCATCTGGCTGGAGATGGCGCAGCAAAATGCCGGCATCCAGATGGCCCGCCTGCTGGCCGAGGAGGGGTCACAGCAGGCGCGCACACGCGCACTGGCCGAAGCGCTGGATCTGCCCTGCGAGAACCTGGACGAACTCACCATCGAGTGCTTCGACATCTCTCACACGGCAGGCGAAGCCACGCAGGCTTCCTGCGTGGTCTTTCACCACCACAAGATGCAAAGCAGCGAATACCGGCGCTTCAACATCGAGGGCATCACCGGCGGCGACGACTACGCGGCCATGCGCCAGGTGCTGATCCGCCGCTACAGCCGGGTGGCCGAGGCACAAAGAGAGGCCGGCGGCGCCGAGCTCACGGGCAGGCAGCCGCAACTGCCGGACCTGGTGCTGGTCGACGGTGGCAAGGGCCAGGTCAGCATGGCGCGCGAAGTGTTCGAGCAGCTCGGCCTCGATGTCGCGCGCATCGTCGGCGTGGAAAAGGGCGAGGGCCGCAAGGTCGGCCTGGAGGAACTGGTCTTCGCCGACGGACGCGAGAAGATCTACCTGGGCCATGATTCGGCGGCCCTGATGCTGGTGGCACAGATCCGTGACGAGGCCCATCGCTTCGCCATCACCGGCATGCGCGCGGCGCGTGCCAGGGTGCGCATGGGAGGCGGACAGCTGGAGGACATTCCGGGCGTGGGCCCCAAGAAGCGGGCACGCCTGCTGCAGCGTTTCGGCGGTGTGCGCGGTGTGGCCGAAGCCAGTGTCGAGCAACTGTGCAGCGTCGACGGCATCTCGCCCGCGCTGGCCGAGGACATCTACCGTGCGCTGCATTGATCCGCTAGTCGCGCAGGCTGCATCCGGGACCCGCAAACAGAGCCTCAAGGACCAAGGTACGTGACACAATGGCGGCCATGTTCCTCACCATCCCCACCTTGATGACATGCACGCGGATCGTCGCGATTCCGCTGATCGTCGGGGTGTTCTATGCGCCTCTCGACGAAGCGACCCGCAACCTGGTCGCCACCGTGATGTTCATCGTGTTCGCGGCCACCGACTGGCTGGACGGCTACCTGGCGCGCAGGCTCAACCAGACCTCGGCCTTCGGTGCCTTCCTGGACCCCGTGGCCGACAAGTTCCTGGTCTGTGCATCGCTGCTGGTGCTGGTGCATCTGCAGCGCACCGATGTGTTCGTGGCCCTGATCATCATCGGCCGCGAGATCGCCATCTCGGCACTGCGCGAGTGGATGGCCCATCTGGGTGCCGGCAAGAGCGTGGCCGTTCACATGCTGGGCAAGCTCAAGACCACGGCGCAGATGGTGGCCATCCCCTTCCTGCTGTACGACGGCCGCGTGTTCGGCGTGGTCGACACCGGGGTCTGGGGCCAGGTGCTGATCTGGGTGGCGGCCGTGCTGACCGTGTGGTCCATGGTGTACTACCTGCAAAAGGCATTGCCGGAGATCCGCGCACGGGTCACGCACTGAGTGCGCCAGGGTCCCGGGAGAGGCGCTGCCGGGGGGGGGCTGGGCAGGCGCAGAGGTGCTATGTTTTTAATGGCGCTTCAGCAAGACGGGGCAAGGCCTTGCGGCGTTGCATGCGGGCGTCTTGGGAGCACATCTCAGCATTGGCAAGGCCTGCGGCGGTGCGGCGCTTTGTCAACCCTTGTCAATTCGTGAAGCCGCTAGCGTGCCTGGCCCGCAAAAAACCGGCCGCCAAGCCAAAGCTGGCGCCAAAACCGCATAGAATCGTGGCTTGTCGCTGCGATGCGCAGCGCGCATTGACACTTGGAAGGTCGATGGCTTTGATCCCAGGATGCCCACCGTCAGGTGACGTCCCGCAGCAAGCCAGATTCCGTATCCGTCGCGCCGGGTTTCTGGCCGCGCCAAGCTTGTGGCCGCAGAGACATTCCATTCACTTATTTCTCGAGAGGCATCTTGTGAATAAAACCGAACTGATTGAGCACATCGCCAACAACGCCGACATCTCCAAGGCTGCGGCTGCTCGCGCACTGGACTCCACGATTGAGGCTGTGAAGAAAACCCTCAAAAAGGGTGGTACAGTGTCGCTCGTTGGTTTTGGCACATTCGCCGTCGGCAAGCGTGCTGCTCGCACGGGCCGCAACCCCCGCACTGGCGAAACCATCAAGATCAAGGCCGCCAAGGTTCCAAAGTTCCGTCCGGGCAAGGCATTGAAGGATGCCCTGAACTGACATCAGTCAAGGTGGGGTGCTTAGCTCAGTTGGTAGAGCGGCGCCCTTACAAGGCGTAGGTCGGCGGTTCGACCCCGTCAGCACCCACCAAGAACAGAAGGCGAACGAGAGTTCGCCTTTTTTTATTTCTGCCAGTGAAAGACGACAGACCATGTTCGAATCCATCCGCAAGCATTCCAAGTTCGTGATGATCTTGTTGTTCTTGCTGATCATTCCCTCGTTCATCTTCGTGGGCGTGAACCAGAACTACTTCACCGAGTCCAGCGTCATCGTGGCGCGTGTGGACGGACATGAGATCAAGCAGGCGGACTGGGAGAACGCGCACCGCATGGAAAGCGACCGCCTGCGCGCAGAGAACCCCAACATCGACCCCAAGCTGCTCGATTCGCCGCAGGCGCGTTACGCCACGCTGGAGAAGATGGTGCGCGACCAGGTGCTGGCTGCCGCCGTGCAGAAGATGCACCTGGCTGCCTCCGATGCGCAACTGGTGCGCTCGCTGCAGGAGATCCCCGCGATTGCCGCGCTCAAGAAGCCTGACGGCACGCTGGATGCCGAGGCCTATCGCGCCCTGGTCGGATCGCAGGGCCTGACCCCCGAAGGTTTCGAGGCCAATCTGCGCCGCGAACTGTCCATGAACCAGGTGATGGGTGGCGTGACCGGCACGGCCTTCGCGACCGACACCCAGGTGCGGCAAGCCATCGATGCGCTGTACCAGCGCCGTGAAGTGCAGGTGGCGCGCTTCGACGCCAGCGCCTATGCGTCCAAGGTCCAGCCCACCGAGGCCGATCTGAAGGCCTACTATGACGCGCACACCGCCCAGTTCCAGCAGGCCGAGGAGGCCACGGTGGAGTACCTGCTGCTGGACGTTCCCGGCATCGAAGCCGGCATCACCCTGAGCGAAGAGGATGTGCGCTCCTACTACACGCAGAACCTCGAGCGCCTGTCCGGCCCCGAAGAACGCCGTGCCAGCCACATCCTGATCAATGCCACCAAGGATGCGCCGGCCGCAGAACAGGAAAAGGCCAAGGCCAGGGCCGAGGAGTTGCTGGCCGAACTGCGCAAGGACCCCAAGCGCTTCGCCGAGCTGGCCAAGGCCAACTCGCAAGACGGCGGATCCGCGGCTGCTGGTGGCGACCTGGGCTACTTTGGCCGCGGTGCCATGGTCAAGCCGTTCGAGGATGCGGCCTTCGGCATGAAGGTCGGCGACATCAGCGACGTGGTCCACAGCGATTTCGGCTACCACATCATCTCGCTGGTGGACATCAAGAAGCCCAAGGCACCGAGCTTCGAGCAGATGCGCCCCAAGCTGGAAGCCGAACTCAAGCAGCAGCAGGCGCAGCGCAAGTTCGCTGAACTGGCCGAAGGCTTCTCCAATGCCGTCTACGAGCAATCCGACAGCCTGCAGCCCGTGGCCGAGAAGTTCAAGCTTACCGTGCACAAGGCCGAGCATGTGACGCGCCAGCCCGGCCCCAATGTCAAGGGACCGTTGGCCAACCCCCGTTTCCTGGAGGTGCTGTTCTCCAGCGACTCCCTGAACAGCAAGCGCAACACCGATGCCGTGGAGCTGGGCTCCAGTCAGCTCGTCGCTGGCCGTGTGCTCGATTACACCCCGGCACGCACACTGCCCATGGCGGAAGTGGGTGACCGGCTGCGCACGCTGTACGTGGCCCAGAAGTCCGCCGAGCTGGCCAAGGCCGATGGCGAAGCCCGGCTTGCCGCCTGGAAGGCCCAGCCCGATACGGCGCAACTGCCCGCTGCCAAGGTGATCGGCCGGGACCAGCCTGAAGGCCAGCCGCGCGAAGTGGTGGATGCGGCCCTGCGTGCCTCCACGGCCCAGCTGCCGGCTTGGACGGGCGTGGATCTGGGTGCCCAGGGCTATGCCGTGCTCAGGATCAACCGCATCGTCGAGCGTCCTGCGGATGATGCGCAAACTGCCGCCGCGCAGAAACAAGATTTCCTGCGAAGCTCGGCAGTGGCAGAAGCTGTGGCATACTACGAGCTTCTCAAGAAACAGCTCAAGGTGCAGATCAAGGTCACGCGCCCCTGATGAGAGAAATTTCTAGAAAATCAGAAATTTCAAAAATCAAGCAGTTTTTTGACATATAATAGAATTCTTCTACGGTGGCTGTAGCTCAGTTGGTAGAGTCCAGGATTGTGATTCCTGTCGTCGTGGGTTCGAGTCCCATCAGCCACCCCAAATAAAAAAAGCGCCAGTGCAAATGCACTGGCGCTTTTTTCTTTTCCGATCCGCATTTCGGTGCAATGCCGTTCAAAACCGGATTTCTGGATTTCCCCCACGGCGCATGCCCTCTGCACGGCACCGCGCTCATGCCGCGTCTCCTTGCGGCTACCTCCTTTGCACGGCCCGAGGCCATCCCCCTTGCGACCCGCAGGCCTGACGAACTGCGGGTGCAGCAGGTTTGTCAGATAACGAAAATTGAAAATCTATTTTGATAGTTTTTGGCTATCGATCATTCACAATGAAAGGATGTTGAACAACACAGAGCTGTGAGGGAGGGAAAGCCGATGAAGGTGGAAAGAAAGCCCGATGCCATGCCGGGCCTGGAGGCATGCCGCGACAGTTGCCATGGTTCATGGCAGCCCGTGCCCTTGCCGGATCCGCACGCTGAAGGACAGCCGCCTGGCCCCGACATCCGACGAGCCGGCCTTGCCGGGTCGGTGGCGGGCGCGATGGTGCTGCTGGGCTGCCTGGTGGCCATGCCGTCGGCGGCCCAGGTCGCAGGAGGAACTACCGTATTCACGGTGCCCGGCGTGACCACCTATGTCGTGCCGCCGGGCACGGTGGCCTTGCAGGTCGAGGTCCGCGGTGGCGGCGGCGGCGCGGGAGGCTGGGACGATGCCAGGGGGGGGGACGGGGCCGGAGGCGCCATCGTCACAGCCATGATTGCAGTACAGGGCGGAGAGAGCGTGCATCTGGTGGTGGGCGCCGGTGGCATCGGTACGGTGCTCAACCCGTTCGGTCAGGGCGCGGCCGGCGGGGGCGCGGGCCAGCCAGGCGCCGGCGGCGCAGGAGGGGATGCCGGCTCGGTTGGCTCCAGTCCTGGCGGCAGCGGTGGTGGCGGCGCTTCCAGCCTGAGGGTGAACGGTGCCATGGTTCTTGCCGGCGGCGGTGGGGGAGGGGGCTCCAACTCGCGGATCTTCCAGAACGGTCAGTGGAATGTCCCGGCCGATTCCGCCGTCAATGCCCTGGCTCTGGGCATCCAGGATGCCGCCTGTCTCCAGATGGTCGATGGCGGTTCGGGTGAGAGTGCCGGGACAGGAGTCGATGGCAGCGGCGGTGGCGGAGGCGGTGGTGGCTACCAGGGCCAGGCCGGGCAGGGAGGCATCAGCGGCCGTGATGGAAGTCGCAACAGCGGCCCGGGAACCAGTGGCGGTTCCTGCACGCTGGAAGCCGGCCCGCACAGGATCAGCGCAGTCGGCATCTCCGAGGGCAGCAAGGCACAGGCGGATCGCTACAACAAGGCGGTTCAGCAGGAGGCCGGCGAAGACGGTCGCATCTCCATCACCGCGATAGCCGGCATCGTCCCCGGGCCTGGGCAGGCCAGGGCGATTCCCGTATTCGATGGCGCGGGATGGTTGCTGGCCACATCTGTCCTGGGCAGCCTCGGGGCCTTGCTGGCACGGCGCCGCAAAAGGCAGGTGCCCTAGCAGGCTTCCAGGTCCGTGGCGCGGTCTTGCGGCGTTGCGGGCACAGTCTAGGCCCCGTCCTTGGCCAGCATGGCCTGCGCGCCGGCCACGAACAGTCGCAGCTGCCGGTCAAAGACTTCGTCCGGGGCCTGGGCCGCCAAGGTCTGCCAGCCGCGGGCGCTGAGAGGATGGCGGGTCGGATCGGGGCCATCGCCTCCCAGTTGACCGCCTTCCGGGGCCGCCTGTTCCTCGAGCACCCAGCCGACCACGAAGCGGCTGATCGCCAGCATCAGGCCGATGGCCTGCCCAGGCTCGAAGCCGGCGCCATGCATCAGGGCCAGCTTGGCTTCCAGGGCCTCGAACTGCGCGCCATGCGGCCGAGTGCCCGCATGCAGGCGCGCGCCGTCGCGATAGGCCAGCAGGGCGCGGCGAAAGCTGTGGGCGTTGGCCACGAAGCCTTCCTGCCAGGACAGGCTGCGGTTCGGCAATGATTGCTGGTGCTGCTCCAGGATGGCCTCGTTCATGGCTGCCAGCAGTTCAGCCTTGTTCTTGAAATGCCAGTACAGCGTCGGCGACTGCACGCCCAGGCGTTCGGCCAGCCGGCGGGTGCTGAGGGCATCGATGCCCACCTCATTGAGCAGGTCCAGCGCGGCGCGCAATACGGTGTCGCGGCTCAGGCGCGGGGAAAAGGTGTCGTTCAAGGCTCTATCACTGATAGGGTGGATGTGGAATAATTGCATCTCTATCACTGCTAGAGATGCCGTATGCGCCAACCGTTGTTCGTTCTGCTTGCCATTTTGCTGATCGATGCGATCGGCCTGGGGTTGATCATGCCCATTCTTCCCGGGCTGCTGCAAGGCATGGTTCCTGGCCCGAGTGCCAGCAGCTTCCACTACGGCGCGCTGCTGGCAGTGTATGCACTGGCGCAGTTCCTGTGCGCACCGCTGCTGGGTGTGCTGAGCGATCGCCATGGCCGCCGCCGGGTGCTGCTGGTGTCCCTGGCAGGAGCCGCGCTCGATTACGTGCTGATGGCCCTGGCGCCCGACCTGGGGTGGCTCTACCTGGGACGTGTGCTCGCAGGCGTCACGGGGGCCAACATGGCGGTGGCCAGCGCCTATCTCACCGACATCACGCCGCCGCGGCAGCGTGCGGCGCGCTTCGGCCAGATGGGGGCGGCCATCGGCATGGGCTTCATTGCGGGGCCGGTGCTTGGCGGTCTGCTGGGGGACTGGTGGCTGCGGGCGCCCTTCATGCTGGCGGCGTTGCTCAACGGCGCCAACCTGATCCTGGTCTGGAGCCTGCTGCCGGAGCCGCAGCCGCAGGGCCGCACCGACCTGCCCGGGGAGCCGATGCTGGAGCCGCCACGGCAACCGGGCAGCCTCAACGCCTTTGCCGCGCTGCACGGGCTGCGAGAGCAGCCAGGCCTGGGGCCTCTCGTGGGGGTGTTCGGCGTGGTGATGCTGGCCTCCCAGTGGCCAGCCACGCTGTGGATCCTGTATGGACAGGAGCGTTTCGGCTGGAGCCTTTGGCTGGGCGGTGTGTCCTTGGCCTGCTATGGGCTGTGCCACGCGCTGGCGCAGGCTTTTGCTATCGGCCCGCTGGTCTCCCGCCTGGGTGAACTGCGCGCGCTGTTGACGGGCCTGGCCTGCGAGGCCCTGGGTCTGCTGCTGCTGGCGTTTGCCGGTGCAGGCTGGGCGCCTTTCGCGCTGCTGCCACTGTTCGCCGCAGGCGGCATGGCCGTGCCGGCCCTGCAGGCCCTGATCACGGGAAGGATCGACGCCGGACGCCAGGGCGAGATGCAAGGAACGCTGACCAGCATCACCAGCCTCATCGGCGTGGGTGGTCCCTTGCTGGTCACCTCGCTGTATGCAGTGAGCCGCAACCTGTGGCCGGGGCTGGTCTGGGCCGTGGGTGCTGCGAGCTATCTGCTGGCCTTGCCGCTCTTGCTGAGTTATCGCCGTGCCCGACGGACCCACTCCTGAGATGGATCGAAGGGCACCCGATGCAGGCCTCGGACCGCCAGCCCGCCCAGTGCCATGGACAGCAGCACCAGGGCCCACAGGCCGAGGCTGGGTATCGGAGCCGGTGCCGCCGGAGCCAGAGCGATGGCCACCATGATCGGATCATCGATCCGGCCGGGCGCAGGGTCGTTGTCCCCGGTGGCTTCGGCCGTGGAGCTGCCTGTGTTGTCCGTGACCGAGAATTCGAGGTTCGCGCCATCCATGCTTGCTGCCCACTTCACCCACCGGCCGCCCACCTGTTTGTAGATTGCAGAGCCGGGTGCCGGTTTCTCCGGTAGTGTGAGCGCCACACGCAGCACCCCGCCGCTGGTGCAGCCACTGGCCTGGAATGCGATCTGTCCGTAGGGCGCCTCGAAGCCCGGTGGTACGTCGCTGGAGTGGATGGTGCCTGCGCTGGGCGTACCCTCGAAACTGCAGTCTGCACCGGTGATCCGCATCTGTACCTGACCCCGGGGGAACTGCAGTGAGGCCGCGGTGGGCTGATAGCGGAACTGGGCTGCAGGCGCTGTGGCGCTGGTTCCTTCCGGTGTCGTGACCGACACATCCACCAGCCCCGGGGATCCGGGCGGGGCAACGGCCGTGATCCGGGTCGCACTGTCCACCGTGAAGCCGGTGGCGCTGGCCGTGCCGAATCTCACCGACGTGGCGCCGGTGAAATCGCTGCCCGTGATGACGACCGGAGTGCCGCCTCCCACCGGGCCGCGCTGGGTGGAAAGGGCTGTGATGCCGGGCAGGCCCGCATAACGGAACAGGGCTGTGCCGTTGGCGACCGAGGTGCCTCCCGGCGTGCTGACCGTCAGATCCACCGAGCCCGTGCCGGGCGGGGAGACGGCAGTGAGCTGGGTGGCGCTGATCACCGTGACATCCGTGGCAGCGTGGGCACCGAACATCACGGTGTTCGCTCCCGTCAACTGGGTACCGCTGACCGTCACCCGCGTCCCGCCAGCGCTGGGTCCCCCGGCAGGGCTGATGGCGGTGACGGAAGGCGCCGCCACGTAGGTGAACTGGTCGGCCGCGCCGGTGGTGGAGATGCCTCCAGGCGTGGTCACGGTGATATCGACCGTGCCGGCTGCCGCGGCGGCAGGGGCGGTGGCGGAGATCCGCGTATCGCCGAGGATGGTGTAGGTGGCGGGCGTGCTGCCGAAGCGCACGGCGCCGGTGGCCGCAGCGGCGGCGAAGCCGGTGCCGGTGAGCGTGACGATGGTGCCGCCTGCCGTGGGTCCGCTGGCGGGGCCGATGGCGGTGATGGACGGGCTGGCCACAAAGGTGAAGTTGCCGCTGGTGGAGGCTGCGTTGGCGCTGGTCGTCAGCTCCATGCTGACGGTCCCACCGGGATGAAGGGGCGTGATGGCCGTGATCTGGGTGTCGCTGTCCACCTGGAAGTGGGCGGCATCCACATTGCCGAATCTGATCCGGCTGGTATCCAGCAACCCGGTGCCCGTGAGTATGACGGTGGTGCCGCCGCTCGATGGGCCAGCCGCCGGCGCTGCCAGATGGACCGTTGGCAGCGCAAGGGCAACCACCTTGGCCGCAAACAGATATCCTGGAGCGGCCGTGGATGCGCCGGGGACGGTCCTGGACCCCATATAGACACCGTAGCCGGACGGTGTGTCGCAGGCGCAGTCGAAGATGATTCGGACAAATCGATTCGCGGTGACCTGATAGGCGCCGGTGAACCGGTAGACGTTGCTGCCCGAAATGTCCTGGTGGATGAACTGCTGGCAGTTCGCGGAGGCATCATCGCAGAGCCTCACGGTGGGAACAGCCGCGCCATAGGTGTCGGCAATCCGCATGGATATCTCGGAGACGACGGCGTTTGCGTCCCCCGTGCTGAACCGGAGGTACCTGGGATTGCTGGCGTTGACCCATACGTTGCCCGAGCCGGCGTCCAGGGTGTCCAGCAAGGTTCTCGGCGTGGCTGCATGGGCCTTGAGCGCGAAAATGCTGATGATGCAGAGTGCGAGAAGGATGCACAGCCATCGGCCTGCATCCATCCACGGATGACCTCTCTTGTCATTTGCCATGTTGTTCTCTTTTTCCGTTGGAAGTTTCGATGCGCAAGCCGAGTCCATTGCGAAGGGTGCAATCCGGCAGGCCCACCGTCTGGCGCATGCAACCCATGGGCGCAATGCGGCATCGACCTATCTTGCATGCCGGAGCCGCCTGTGACTTGACCGAGCGTCCGCCCAATGCTTGACCGTGCATATGGCGCCAGGCGGCCCTTTGCCGGCTGGGATCAGTGGCCCTTGCGGCTGGCGGGGAGGCAGGTGCGGCCACGCTGCCCGGCAAGGCATCGGACCACGGCGGACGACCCGCTATGCCAGCGCTCCAGGCTGGGTTTCACAGGCGTGGCGGCAAGGCAGCAGAATGCGGAACATGGAGCCACCGGAGGAGCGGTTGCTTGCCATGATGGTTCCTTCCATGGCGGCAATGATTTTCCGGCAGATGGCCAGGCCCAGCCCCGTGCCTCCTGCGCCGTCCTTGGTTTTGCTCGATTGCACGAAGGGCTGGAAGATCTTGTCGAGTTCCTGCACGGGAATGCCGGGCCCTTGGTCCAGACAGTCGATGCGGATGTTTCCCTGACCGTCCAGCATGCCCCGCACATCGATGCGTCCGCCGGACGGGGAGAACTTGATCGCATTGGCCAGTACATTGCGTATGACCTGCTGGAATCGGACGGGGTCG
Source organism: Delftia tsuruhatensis (assembly GCF_903815225.1). Taxonomy (NCBI): domain Bacteria; kingdom Pseudomonadati; phylum Pseudomonadota; class Betaproteobacteria; order Burkholderiales; family Comamonadaceae; genus Delftia; species Delftia tsuruhatensis. Next base: position 3,909,088 of record NZ_LR813084.1, on the reverse strand, counting down.
GCCTTGGCGATGAGGGGGGCGTCATCCAGTTGCAGGCGCAGGTCTATCTGTTTCTGGTGCTGCAGGGGCTCCAGTTCACGCACCACCGGTCGGATGAGGTTTCTGAGGTCCACGCGCTCGAGGTGGATGGTGCCCATGGTGCTTTCGAGCTTGGCCACATCGAGCAGGTCGTTGACCAGGGCCAGCATGCGCTGGCCGGCGGCATGGATGTCGCCGAACATGTCGGCCAGCTTGGGCGTGGCCTGGGCTCGCAGCTGGCCCAGTTCCGCGAATCCCATGATGGACTGCAGTGGAGTGCGCAGCTCATGGCTCATGTTGGCGACGAACTCCGATTTCACGCGCACGGCCTCCTCGGCGGCATCGCGTGCCTCCCGGGTGGCCAGCTCGGCGGCACGGAATTCACTCACGTCCACGGAGATGCTGAGCACGCCGGTGATGTGGCCCTCCGCATCCTGCACGGGCGCCTTGGAGATCTGCATGTCCCGGTAGCTGCCGTCGGCGTGGGCGACCTTGGCTTGCAGCGTCATGCGCTGTCCCGTGTGCATCACCTGGGTGTTGCCGAGCATCTGGTGGAGAGCGTCGTCGCGCGGCATGAAGCCCAGCAGATCGGCGCCCAGCACGGCGTAGCGGTTCTTGCCGAAGAAGTCTTCCCAGGCCTTGTTGACGAGCGCCACGCACTGGTTGGCATCCGTGACCAGCATGGGCAGCGGCGTGGTCTCGAACAGCAGGTGCTGGAACGCCAGCTGGGTCTGCAGTTCCTGCTGGGCTTTCCACCGGGCCGTCACGTCCACGGCGCTGCCCGCAAAGCCCACCAGCCTGCCATCGCGCATGAGCGGCACGACGGCGATGTCGCACAGCATTTCCATGCCATTGGGCAGCCGAAAGAGGGCCTGGCAGGAGCGCGGCTTGAGCGGAGCCTGGGGGTCGAGAAGCGCCTGGACCCGTGGCCGGTAGTGCTCGTCCACGATCTTGTCCAGGCCCAAACCCATGGCCTTGTCGCTGCTCTGGCCCGTGAGCTTTTCCCAGCGGGCGTTGACGAAGATCAGCAGGCCTTCGCTGTCGGTGCGAAAGATCAGCTCCTGCACGCTGCGCATGAGCACGGCCAGCTCATGTTCGCTGCGTGCGATGCGTGCCTGGGCCTGCTCCATGTCCTTCTGGGCCGATTTCTGCAGCCTGCGTGTCTTGAGCACCGAAAAGCCCAGTCCCAGCACCAGGGCCAGCAAGGCCAGTCCGGCCACGAAGAAGACGAAGGCGTCGTCACGCCAGCGTGCCACGAGGGCTGAGTAGGGCTCCTCGACGACCAGCAAGAGCGGCAGGTTGCGCACGGTGCGAAACGAGACGATCTCGCGCTCGCCCAGCATGCCCATGCCCACGTAGGAGCCGAATTCCCGGCTCGGCGCCTGGCCCCTGAACACCGGCGTCTGCAAGGCCGCTTGCGTCGTGACGCCAGCGCGCGCATTGGTGCTGGCCAGCGGCCTGCCCTCATAGGACAGCAGCACGGCCTCGTAGCTGAGCGATTCCAGTGTCGCCTGGTAGAAGTTGGCCACGGCGTCGGGGTTGATCAAGGCCACCAGCAGGCCGCGCGTCCCGTCGTCGTACTCCAGGCCCAGTGCATAGGGAAGAAAGGCGATTCCCCGGGGCGTGGCCTTTTCGGCATGCGCCAGGGCCGCCAGGCCACGGCCGGGGACCAGCCCGCCGAGCTGGGCCTTGCCCGGGGCCGGTATCTTCAGCGGCTGGCCCAGCAACTGCGGCATTGGTATCGGCAGGCCCACCTCGTCGGCCCGGGTACTGGCCAGGACGCGGCCTTGCGCATCCAGCAAGGCCATGCCGCGCATGAAAGGCAACTGGGCGACGGTCTGCGCCATGGCGGCCTCGCGTGTGGCCTGCTGGCCATCGTGTGCACGGATGACGGGATTGTTGGCAAGGCTGGACAGGGCGACTTCGCTGGTCTCGAAAGTCTTTGCCGTCTGGTCTTCCAGAACCCGTGCCAGCAGCGTTGCCTGCGTCCGGCTCTGCTCCGCCTGGACATGCAGCTGGTTCCAGACATACAGCACCAGGCCGCCCAGCACGCAAAGCGCGAAGGTCAGTATCAGCGCCTTGGCATGGGCGCTGCGCCGTGTGCCCATGAAGCGATGTGCCGCGGCTCGGTGGGGCATGGTCATACTCCCTCCAAAGGGTTCAGGGTGCGACGAGCGGTGTCAGCGCATTGTTGCGTGCGGCCCGGGCCAGGCGTCCATCATGCTTGATGTCCGAGACGAACTGATCCAGCCGCTCCAGCCATTGCGCATCGCCGGGTCGAACGGCATAGCCATAGGGCAGGACATGGAATGGCCTGGGCGGTGCGATCAACTGGGCCCAGTCCGAACTGTCGAGCAGTTTGCGGCTGTAGGGATAGTCGGTCATGAAAACGTCCACGCGTCCCGCCATCAGCTCCTTTTCCCGGGTCTGCGGCGGGCCGATGGCGATGATCTGCGCATGCTTGAGCGTATCGCGCATGACCGGCTCCATGAACGTGCCCCGCTGCACGGCCACCTGCACGCCGGGCCTGTCGATGTCCTCCCAGGACTGCACGGCCGGATTGCTCTTGGTGGTGATGCCATAGATGTCGCTGCTCATGTAAGGCTGCGTGAAACGCAGTTGCTGCTGGCGCTGGGGCAGCATGCCCACGGCGAACATGGCCACGTCGCAGCGGGACTCCAGCAGATCGGGCACGAGCCGGGAAAAGGAGGAGTCCACGTGCTGCAGGCGAACCCCGAGATCCTTGGCCAGTTCCGCCGAGAGCTCCGCATCCATGCCCTGCAGCCTGCCCGATCGAGGATCGCGGAAGGTGATCCCATAGTATTCAGGCCAGATGCAAACGCGTACCTCCCCACTGGTGCGCACGCGCTCGAGTACCGCGCCCGCCCGGCCGGGGCCGGGCCACAGGGCCAGCATGGAAACCAGGGCGGCCCCAGCCAGCAGGCCGGCGTGGGCCGGGCGAGCCGTTGGGGCGCCCCCTTGCGGAAGTGGTGTGAGTGAGGCAGGCATGGCGTGTCCTCTCAAGGGGTGTCGATCAGGTCTGCAAAGCTGGGTGATTGTCGTGTCAAGGCACGGCGGAGTCCGTCGAGTTCCTCGATGTGCTCCATGAATGCGTCGACGATCTGCGGATCCAGCGCCTTGCCGCGCTCGGACTCGATCATGGCCAAGGCCTTGTCCAGAGCGAATGCCGGACGGTAGACCCGGTCCATGGTCAGCGCGTCGAAGACGTCCACGATGGAGGTGATGCGGGCCGACAGCGGGATGTCGTGGCCCGACAGGCCCTGGATGTAGCCCTTGCCGTCGAAGCGCTCATGGTGGAAGGACGCGATCTCGGCAGCCATGCGGAACACGGGAATGCGCGACTGGCCCAGCAGCCTGCCGCCGATCTCCGTATGCCGGTTCATGATGGCGCGCTCTTCTGCCGTCAGGGCGCCCCTTTTCTTGAGGATGGCGTCGGGGATGCCCACCTTGCCGATGTCGTGCATGGGGGCGGCCTTGCGCAGCAGGCTGGCGTAGTCGGGGCGGCAGCCCAGGTGCAGGGCCAGGGCCTCGGCCAGGTAGCCGATGCGGATGATGTGCGAGCCCGTGTCATCGTCTTTCAACTCCGCCGTCATGGCCAGGCGCAGCAAGGTTTCATGGTGCGCACGCGTCACTTCCTTGAGCAGGTCGTTGCGTTCGCGGTACATGCGGCCGAAGTCATGGAGGAATTGCTCCATCTGCTCGAAGGCGGCCGGATCGAAGCGCCGCGCCTCGGTGCCGGGCATGGCGGCCTGCCACTGGCTCATCGCAGGCTCCCGCTCAGGCAGTCGATGGTCTCCAGCAGCTTGAGTGTGCTGAAGGGCTTGACCAGGTACTCGTCCGCCCCCGCCTGCAAGCCGGCTTCCCGGTCCTCGGCGCTGCCGCGCGCCGTGAGCAGGATGACCAGGGTGTGATCCATCTCGGGGCTGCTCTTGATGCGGCTGCACACCTCGAGTCCGCCCAGCGTGCCGGGCATCATGACATCCAGCAACACGATGTCCGGATGCATCCTCTGCGCACGGTCCCAGGCTTCATCGCCATTGGTCGCCTCGAAGACTTCGAAGTCGCTGAACTCCAGCGTCATCCGCAGCAGCTTGCGGATGTCGGCGTGGTCCTCGACGATGAGAATTTTTTTCATGGAACGCCTTTCGCGGAGCAGATGCGGCTTTGAATGATGATGTGCGTATCATAGGTATCAAATTAATCAAATTATTATTGAATTTTTCAATTGGTTTTGCTGCAAAATTGCGAACATGTCCAAGACCAACCCTCCACCCGATCAGATTCCCCACTACACCACGGCCGAGGTGGCCAGCCTGCTGGGGATGGCAGTGCGTTCGGTGCAACTGATGGTGGACCGCGGAGAGCTCCAGGCCTGGAAGACCCCGGGAGGGCACCGCCGCATCACCAGGGACTCGGTGGAGCAGTGGCGCGCACGCCAGTCGGGTGGTGGTGTCATCGCTGGCGCTGTGCCCGCTCCGGCCCTGCCTGTCCCTGCGCCTGTGGCAATGGAAGGGGCGGCATCGCCGGGGCGGCCGAAGGTGCTGCTGATCGAGGATTCCGTGCATTTCCAGAACCTGATCAGGCTGCTGGTGGAGCGCCATTTCCCCGAGGTGCAGCTGCATGTGGCGCATGACGGCATCACCGGCATGGCGCTGTACGGCCAGATCCAGCCCCAGGTGCTGCTGGTCGACATACTGCTTCCCGATATCGATGGAGCCGCCCTGATCACCACCTTGCGCACGCATGCGCAGTTTGCCCACAGCAAGCTGCTGGTGATCACTTCCCTGGATCCCGCCGAGCGTGAGGCCTATTCCTTCGCACTCAGCGGGGTGCCGGTGATCCACAAGCCGCAACTGGTGCAACTGTTGCCCCCGATCCTGAAGGAGCTGCTGGAGGACCCGGTGCCATGAGCCCGGCCCCGGCCCATGTCCTGCTGGTGGAGGACGACCCGTCCATCGCGCGCTTCGTGGCCATGGTGCTCGATGAGATGCCTCTGGTGCTGACGGTCAGCACGAGCGCGGAGGATGCGTTGGAGAAGATGCTCGCGGCAGGGGGCGGGCCGGCGTTTTCACTGCTGATCACCGATCTCATGCTGCCGGGCATGTCCGGGGTGGAGCTGATCGAGCGGCTGAACCAGTCGTGCCGCGGCAGCGTGCCTACCGTGGTGTTCAGTGCGGGCGTCGACCCTGAAATGCAGCAGCGCCTCGAGTCCCTGCAGGTGCTGCGCATCTTGCGCAAGCCGGTGTCCGTGGCGCAACTGCTGGAATGCGTGGGGTCTGCCCTGCAGGCGCCTGAATCGCTGCCCGGAGCAGGGGCGGCAACTGCCCAGGCACCTCAGGATCGCGCGGCCGTCGATGCCTTCTTCGAGGGCGATGCCGTGCTCTTTCTCAGCTATCGGGCCGCCTGCCTGGCCCAGATGCCGCTGGATCTGGCGCAAGGGCAGCACCTGCTGGATGCGCGCGAGGCGGCGGGGTTGCGCCGGCTGGCCCACAGCCTCAAGAGCGTGCTGCGCATGCTGGGCAGGGCGCCGCTTGCAGACGCAGCCCAGGTGCTGGAGCAGATGTGCCTGCAGCAGGACTGGGAAGGGGCACAGGGGCAGTGGCAGTGGCTGCAGGCGCAGCTGCGGCGGCTCATGGAGGACGGCGCCACGGCCTGAAGGGTGCCGCAGCGTCACCCTGCATACGGATCAGAAGGCTTCCCATTCGCCGGCTTCCGCGTCCACGGCGGTCTTGGCCACCGGATGTGTCGACACGGTCTTTCTCGTGGCGCGGGCGGCCGGCAGAGGAGGGGCGACGTCCGCCTGCATGGGCCGCCTGGATGGCTGGCGGGGCGCGGCGGGCTCGGGTGGCACCATGGCGCGCTGTGGCGCCTGTGCCGCCAGCGTGAACGTGGCGACGACCTGGGCGAGAACGTCGGCCTGCTGCTTGAGGCTGCCCGCCGCTGCCGTGCTCTGCTCCACCAGCGCCGCGTTCTGTTGCGTGACCTGGTCGAGCTGGTTGACGGCTTCACCGATCTGGCGGATGCCCAATGCCTGCTGGTGGGAGGCGCTGGCGATCTCGCCGATCATGGTATCCACGCTGCGGACCTGCTCCACGATGCGTTCCATCTGTTCGCCGGCCTTGGCCGCGATCTGCGCACCCTCGCCGACCTTGCTCAGGTTGGCTGCAATCAGGTCCTTGATTTCGCGTGCCGCCGTCGCCGAACGCTGTGCCAGCGTACGTACCTCGGCCGCAACGACCGCGAAGCCCCGGCCCTGCTCGCCTGCCCGCGCCGCTTCCACGGCGGCATTCAGGGCCAGGATATTGGTCTGGAAGGCGATGCCGTCGATGACATTGGTGATGTCCGCGATGCTGCGGGACGCGGCCGTGATCTCCTCCATGGTCTGCACCACATGCTGCACGGATGCGCCCCCTTCGGTCGCCGACCGGGAGGCGGACGATGCGACCTGGTTGGCCTGCTGGGCCGTTTCCGCATTGGTGCGCACGGTCGCCGTCAACTGCTCCAGCGAGGCGGCCGTCTCCTCCAGGCTGCTTGCTTGCTGCTCCGTGCGCTGGCTCAGGTCCAGGCTGCCGGCCGCGATTTCACCCGACCCCGTGGCGATGCTGTCGCTGCCTTGGCGTACCTGGGAAATCAGCGCGGCGAGCCTGTGGCTCATATCCTGCATGGCGCCCAGCAGCGCGGCGGGCTCGTCGTGCCCCTGTACCTGCAGGGAGGTGGTCAGATCACCGTCTGCGACGGTCCGGGCCACGGCGACGGCGCGGTGCAGAGGTTGGGTGATGGAGCGCGTGATGGACCATGCCAGCGCGATGCCCGTCAGCACGGCAGCGGCGATGACCCCGGCGAGCTGGTACAGGGCCTTGTGGTAGTCCGCCTGTGACTGGCTGGTGGCGGACTCTCCGCCAGCGATGTTGAGCTTGGTGGATTCCAGAACCGCCGTCAGCAGTTCAGCGAAAGCCTCTGTCGTCGGTCCGAGGGCCATCTCCTTCGCCCGGCTGGCCTGTTCCGCACCTGCGTTCGACAGCGCCAGCTGCTTCTGGTTCAGGGCGGAAAAGCTCTGCCAGCGTGCGACCAGGGTCTGGTACATGGCGCGTTCCTCATCGGAGGAGACGAGCTTTTCATAGGTGGCCAGTTGCTGGGGCAGCGCCGTGCTGCTGGTGCGCGTGATCGACGACTCCAGGGCCTGGCGGGCGGCTGGTGTGTCGACCAACGCATGCTGCAGGCTGAGGCGACGTATTTCGTTGGAGGTGGCCCGGATGTTGGCGAGTGCCTGGACACTGGGCAACCAGTTGGAGCCCAGCTCGTTGGCGTTGAACTGCACGCGTCCCAGTTGGATGACACCGATGGCGCCCACCAGGGCTTGCAGCGCAAGCATGACGAGGAAGGCCAGGCCCAGGCGGGCCCCGATGGAGATGCGACGAAGAACCATGATGTGTCCAGTTCCTGCGGGGTTGGGAAGTTAAAATGATTAATTTGATTTAAATGATAGATGTTGTGGCTGATTTTTGATGATCAATAGGAAAAAATGTAGTATTTGCTAATTTCTATAGCAATCTACCTATTGGTGTGCAGTGGTGCCGGGGATGGCGCAGGCCGTCCCGCCAGGCTGGTGTTGCTGCCAGGCGGGAGGTCGGTGCTCCGTTCGTGGAGCGATGGCTACCGGGCGGCCAGCCAGTTGTTGCCCGCCGCCCACTGGCGGGCCCATCCGGGCAGCTGCCCTGCCGGCATGGGCATGGCAATGCCGTAGCCCTGGGCGTGATGGCAGCCCATGTCCAGCAGTCGCCGGGCGTGTTCTCGTGTCTCCACGCCTTCGGCCACCGCTTGCAGCTTGAAGGTGGTGGCCAGATGGATGACGCTTTCCACGATGCTGAGGTCATCGGAGTCGCTCAGCATGTCGCGGATGAAGCTCTGGTCTATCTTGATGACTTGTACTGGCAGCTTGCGCAGGTAGGTCAGAGAGGAGTAGCCGGTACCGAAGTCATCCAGTGCGAAGCCCACACCCGCTCGTCGGCAGCAGTGGAGCACTTCGATGGCCTGTTCCAGGTCGGCCAGCGCGGCGCTTTCCAGGATTTCCAGTTCGATGCGCTGGGCGGGCAGGTCGGGGTAGCGCGCCAGTACCTGTTCCAGCCGGTTGCAAAAGCCCGGAGCCAGCAGTTGACCGGCACCGACATTGATGCTGACCTGGATGTCCAGCCCCTGAGCGGCCCACGCCGCCGCCTGGGCAATGGCCTCGTCAATGATCCACTGGCCCAGAGGCAGTTCCAGCTCGCTGCCCGTGATGAATGACAGAAACTCCGCTGGCGCCTTGAGGCCATGGCCAGGGTCCTGCCAGCGCAGCAGGGCCTCCACGCCCAGCAGCCGGCCGGTGGCCAGTTCCACCTTGGGCTGATAGTGCAACTGGAACTGCTGCTGCTCCAGCGCTGTCCGCAGGCGGCCGGTCTGCAGGCGATGGGCCTGTGCCCTGCGGTCATGCTCCGGGTCGAAGAGGTGGTAGCGGTTCTTTCCTGCCAGCTTGGCCTGGCACATGGCCTGGTCCGCATGGCGCAGCAGCGTGTCCGGGGTCGCGTGGTCGTCAGGGTAGAAGCACACGCCAATGCTCGCACTGGTCGCCACGCTGGTGCCGTCCACGGTGACGGGCCGGCTGGCGGCTTGCAGTATGCGCTCCAGCACCGAGGGGCATTCCCGTACGGACTCCAGATTCTGGAGCAGCAGCACGAACTCGTCGCCGCCCAGGCGCGCCAGGGTATCGTCGCCGTGCAGTACGGCCTTCAGGTGCTCGGCCACTCCGATGAGAAACCTGTCGCCTGCGCCGTGGCCGAGCCTGTCATTGATTTCCTTGAAACCATCCAGGTCGATGAAGCACACGGCAAGGGATTTGCTGCTGGCCGATGCGCGCAACACGGCCTTGTCCAGTCGCTCCACCAGCAGGCGCCTGCCGGGCAGCCCGGTCAGGGCGTCGTAGTAGATTGCTCTGTCCAGCGCGGCCTCATGGGCCTTGAGTTCACTGATGTCGGTGAACACGCCGATGTAGTGCTGCACGGCTCCGTCGCTGCCGCGGGCGACCGAAATGGATAGCAGTTGTGCGTAGATCTCGCCCGATTTGCGGCGATTCCAGATTTCGCCGCTCCAGAAGCCCGCGCGGTCGATGTCCTGCCACATCTGCTGGTAGAACCGGGGACCGTGAACCCCCGATGAGAGCGCCCTGGGCGTTTTCCCGAGCACTTCCTCCAGGGTGTAACCGGTGATCCGCGAAAACGCGGGATTGACTCTGCTGATGTGCCTGGCAGGGGAGACGATCATGATCCCCTGGTGGCTGCTTTCGAAAACAATCGCGGCCTGGGCCAGTTCCCGCTCGGAGGTTTTCCGGGCAGTGATGTCGTGTGATATCCCGAACAATCCCGATTGCTGTCCTCTGGCATTGAGAACAGGGCCCTTTGTCACGAGGAAGTCCAGCGCCTGGCCATTCCCGGTTTCCACATGTTCTTCGTGTGTACTCGTGTGCCCTGCGTGAAGAATTGCCCGATCCATGTCCATGATTCGTCGTGCCGTTTCCTCAGGGAAGATATCGGAATCGCTTTTTCCCAGAAGTTCCTCGATGGGCCGGCCTACATATCTGGCTGCCGCCTCATTGGCGAGCAGGTAGCGGCCCTGCATGTCCTTCACATAGATCGCATCGGACGTCCCCGAGATCACGGAGTCCAGCAATTGGCGCCGGAATTCGGATTGCCGCAAAGAGTGTTGCAGGGATTCCACCAGAAGGCTGACGATCACTCCGTTGAGCGCCACGATGGCGAGATGGACACGATCTTGGGCAGCGGACACATACAGGCTGAACAAGGGTTCCATGGCCAGTTGGTCCATGCCCAGGACGGATGCAGCCGTTGCCAGCAGCCCGGGGCCGAGTCCGCCGACCAGGGCGCCGAGCAGCACGGGAAGCATGAACAGAATGGCCAGGGAGCGTTCGCCGAAATGGCCGACCAAGGGTTCACGCACAGCCAGGGCTGCAATGCTCAAGGCCGCTGCGAACAGATAGGCGGCCCAGCGGGGAATCCGGTGGCCGCCGTGTGACCTGACCCTGCCTTCCACTATTTCCGGCGGAACGAAATGGAGTGCGAAGTACAGCAGAAATACGGTGGCCGAGACAAAGAAGATTCCCTTCGCCGTCGAAATCGCGCTGATATCAGAATCTCCTGCCAAGGCAAACAGCAGCTTGTCAGACAAGATGATCCACGCCACAGACAGCATTCCGTAGGTGGCGGTAATGAGCCATATGAAGCGGCTTCGTGCCGATCGGAGCATAAGCGGCCTGGTGAATCCAAGGATCTGGGGGCAGGGCAGACGATAGCGCGCTGTGGATGTTTTGATTCTTGGGATTTTTCAAATGCTGGTCAAGCCGCATTTGTGTTTTCCATTCCCCGACCATGCGACATGGCCAGGCACATGCGTGGTGTTGCCAATTTCCCGCTGCCAGTCCTCTGTTGGCGATGGAGCGATACGGCCTGTCTGCGCCTGCGGGCCCTGTTTGCGCACCGCAGCCCTTCCTGCTTGCCGCCAGGTTGGGGTGGGGCCTTGGCTGCAACCGCCTGCGCTTCAAGCGCAAAACGGGCGCAGTCCTTGTGGCAGAAATTTGTAACCTGCGGTTGCATGCTTACCAAATTCGGGTATGATTTTTTCAAATTGATCATTTTTATTCGATGAAAGTGATGCGCCATGAACACAGCGACCCCTAGACAATCCTCCGTGCAGTGGCTTGCGTTCCATGTGGATGGCGTGGAGTACGGCATCGATCTGCTGCAGGTGCAGGAAATCCAGTCCTACCAAGCCCCCGCGCGCATCGCCAATGCCGCGGCGTACTGCAACGGCGTGCTGGACCTGCGCGGCGAGGTGGTGCCGGTGATCGACCTGCGCCTCAGGCTGGGCCTGCAAGCCAGACCCTATGACGCTTGCACGGTGACGATCGTGCTGCGCCTGCCGCAGGGCGTGGTGGGCATGGTGGTCGAGAGCGTCACCGACGTGGTCACCCTGGAGCCAGGGCACCTGAGAGCCGTGCCCGCGATGCGGGGTTGCATCGCGGGGGATTGCCTGCTGGCCATGGCAGTGCTGGACAAACGTTCCCTGCTGCTGGTCGATGCCTGCAGGTTGATGGACATGAGCGCAGCCGGCCTGGCTGCCGCAGTGCCTGCCGTTCACCACTCTTTCCCCGCCTTCCCCAACGCCTGAAAGACATTCCCATGAAATTCCGCTCCTGGACCGTCAAGACCAAGCTGTCCGTGGCCTTTACCGCCATGGCATTCCTGGTGATCCTGGTTTCCCTGTTTGCCTTGCAGGCGCTCGGCGATGCCAACCACCATCTCAACGCTTTCGTGAACGGTGTCAATGCGCGGGCCCATCTGGTCGAGGAGGTTCGAGCGGCCGTGGATCGGCGCGCCATCGCCGCGCGCAATCTGGTGCTGGTCACGACGCCATCGGACCGTGAGATGGAGAGAAACGCCGTGGTCGCCGCGCAGGCGGATGTCAAAGACCGGCTGGAGCGGCTCAAGGCCCTGGCGGCTGCTGCCGATGCGGGCGCAGACACCCGCGAGCTGGTGGCGCGCATCGACCAAGTCGAGCAGCGCTATGGCCCCGTGGCCAGCGAGATCGTTGCGCTGGCCCTCGACCTCCGCAGCGAGGCCGCCATCGCCAAGATGAATGATGAATGCCGCCCGCTGCTGGCCAAGCTGGTCGAGGCGACCATGCAATTCAGCGAGATGACCGGCAAACGTTCCGGCGCGGTCATCGAGGAGGCGTCCCGGGCCTATGCCCAGCGGCGCAACCTGTTGATCGGTGTCAGCGCGGCAGCCTGCCTGCTGGCCTTGGTCATGGGCCAGTTGATTGCACGAGGCCTGGCACGTGCCCTGGGGGCGGAGCCCGTTCAACTGGGGGAGGTCGCGCGGCAGATCGCCAAGGGCAACCTGAGTTCCGAGCTCGTGTGCGGCAATGCCCCGGCCGACAGCGTGAGGGCGTCGTTGAACGCCATGCAGCAGAGCCTGGCCGCCGTGGTCTCCGAGGTGCGCAACAACGCCGACAGCGTGGCGGTGGCCAGCGAGCAGATCTCCAAGGGCAATGCGGATCTGAGCCAGCGCACGGAGCGCCAGGCCTGCGCACTGCAGGAAACCGCCGCCTCCATGGACCAGTTGTCTTCCACGGTCCGACAGAATGCGGACAACGCGCGCCAAGGAAACGAGCTGGCACGGGGTGCGAGCCAGGTGGCGGCGCGCGGCGGCGAGGCGGTGCGCGAGGTTGTCACCGCCATGCACGATATCAGCGAGAGTTCGCGGCAGATCGGGGACATCGTCGGTGTCATCGACGGCATTGCCTTCCAGACCAACATCCTGGCTCTCAACGCGGCCGTCGAGGCCGCGCGGGCGGGAGAGCAGGGCAAGGGTTTCGCCGTCGTCGCGGGCGAGGTGCGCAGCCTGGCGCAGCGCAGCGCCCAGGCTGCCCGGGAAATCAGGCAGCTGATCGCCACCAGTGCCACGCGTGTGCAGCAGGGGGCCGAGCGCGCCGACCAGGCCGGCGCCACGATGGCCCAGGTGGTGCAGTCCATCCAGCAGGTGACAGACCTGATGGGGGAGATCAGCGGAGCCAGCGAGGAGCAGAGCGCTGGTGTGGCCCAGGTCGGACTTGCGGTCGGGCAGATGGATCAGGCCACCCAGCAGAACGCAGCGCTGGTGGAGGAAAGCGCGGCCGCGGCGTCCAGCCTCAAGGCGCAGGCGCAGCAACTGGTGCAGGCCGTGGCCACTTTCAGGCTTGATGGCCGGGACAGCGGTACGGATGTCCGGCGACGCCCGGTCATCGCCGGGCCCATGGCGGCGCCCACCGCCCGGTTGAGCTAGGACCGCCTCGCCTGTCTGCAGGCCTTCGCACACCCACCTTCAGGGACACCAGACCATGCAAAAGACCATCGCCTTGGAACAGCTGCGCCTGGGCATGTTCATCGTCGACATTCGCGGCGGCTGGATGCAGCATCCCTTCTGGCGCTCCAGGTTCCTGCTGACGGACCCTCTGGACCTGGAGAGGCTGCGCACCAGCGCGATCGAGCAGTTGAGCATCGATACGTCCAGGGGCTGCGACGTGGACGGCGGGCCGCGCCCAGGTGACCGCATTGCCCGCGCGCCCGTGGCACCATCGCAGCCCTGTGGTCACGCCTTGCCCCAGGGGGCGGACTGCGTCGGCATGGACGAAGAATTCAAGAAGGCCGCCGTGTTGTGCGAGCAGTCCAGGAACGCGGTGACCTCCATGTTCGAAGAGGCGCGCATGGGCCGTGCGCTGAGCACACAGACGGCGCGGGCCCTGGTGTCGGAGATCTCCGATTCGGTTGCGCGCAACCCGGGGGCACTGATCAGCCTGGCGCGCCTGAAGACCGCCGATGACTACACCTACCTGCACTCCATGGCGGTATGCGCGCTGATGGTCGCCCTGGCGCGACAACTGGGGCTGGACTCCACCCAGGTCCACCAGGCTGGCCTGGCCGGTCTTTTGCACGATGTGGGCAAGATGGCCGTGCCGCCCCAGGTGCTGAACAAGCCGGGCCGGCTTACCGAAGCCGAGTTTTCCATCGTCCAGCGCCACCCGGCCCAGGGCGTCGAGCTGCTGGCCCAAAGCCGGGTGGATGATGCCGTGCTGGACGTCTGCCTGCACCACCACGAGAAGATGGATGGAACCGGCTATCCCGAACGGCTGCAGGCAGACCAGATATCTCTTTTCGCCAGAATGGGGGCCGTGTGCGACGTCTACGACGCCATCACCTCGAACCGCCCCTACAAGGACGGCTGGGACCCTGCCGAGTCCATTCACAGGATGGCGCAGTGGGCGCCAGGGCATTTCGATCCGAAGGTATTCCAGGCCTTCGTGCGCAGCATCGGCATCTATCCCGTGGGCTCGCTGGTGCGGCTGGCCTCCGCGCGCCTGGGTGTCGTGGTCGGCCAAGGGCCGCGCTCGCTCACCATGCCACGGGTCAAGGTCTTCTACTCCATCGCATCAGGCATGCGGATTCCCGAGAGGGTGATCGATCTTTCCCATCCCGGCAGCGCCGACAAGATCGTGGGGCGTGAAGACCCGGCCGTCTGGCGTTTTCCCGACCTGCTGGCGCTGTGGGCGCCAGGCTGTGGCCCTGGCTGACGCATGTCTGCTGCCTCCCTTTTCCGACAGGATGGGCCCGAGCCGTGCCGCGTTGTCCGGCTGCCTCCACCTTGTTCGGCAATGTCTTCCCTTTTTGTGCCTGTACACCCTTGTCTGCTACTGATCCCCGTACCTCCGCCAGCCGCGTATCTTCTTCCAACCGCACATCGCTGGCGATCATCGTGGGCCTGTGCCTCATGGTGATCGCTGCGTGCGCCTACTGGATGGTCCTTCTGGACAGCCACAGGTACATCCAGCGCTATACCCGGGAGCAGGCCTGGTTGCGCGTGGCCCAGACGTCGCGGGCCGTGTCGGAGCAGGTCGGCGCGATGCTCACCGGCCTGGACTACACGCTGCGGGACATCGCAGGCGACTACGAATCGGGGGACAGGGATGCTTTCCACCGTGCCGTGGCCAGCGTGCAGGACACCTATCCATCAGGCACGATCGTGCAACTGTCGGTGGCCGATGCGCAGGGGCGCGTGGTGTACTCCAGCCTGGACATGGCGCAGGTCGCCGGGCCGGCGATCTCCATCCTGGACCGCGAACACTTCCAGGCGCATTTGACGGGAGCGGCCAAGGGGCTTTTCGTGGGCAGCCCCGTGCAAGGCCGCGTCTCCGGCCAATGGAGCATCCAGCTCAGCCGAGCCCTGCACCATGAGGGCAAGTTCTCCGGGGTGTTGGTGCTGTCGCTGTCTCCACGGTACATCTCGCAGCAGTTGCGTGCCATCGTCGAGAACCAGCGCGATGTGATCATGCTGCTGCGCGAGGACGGCACCTATCTTGCCCGCTCGCAATCGCAGGACACGGTCCTGGGGGGCAAGGTGCCCGAACAGCGGCTGGCGCTGTTCACCGGCCGGCGATCCCATGGCACCTATGAGGCACAGGCGGGCCCGGATGGCCTGTGGCGCATGTATGCCTGGAGCCGCGTGAGCGGATTCCCGCTGGTGGTCAGCATGGGACTGGATCGCCAGTCCATCCAGGGACCGCTGGACGAGGCCGTCCGGCACAGTGTGTGGCGCAATGCGCTGGGCACGGCGGTGATCTTTCTGGGGGGGCTGTTGACCGCCTGGCTGGCCCGCCAGCGCGGGCGCGAGGAGGAGCAGCGCAAGCAAAACGAGCGGCGCTTCATGGACCTGGCCCAGGAGGTGCCTGGCGGCCTGTTCCAGTTCAGCGTGGACAGCAAGGGCCGCCACGCCCTGCCTTTCGCCAACCCGGGCTTCTACGCCATGCACTGCCTGGACCCATCGGGAAAGAACGCCGACCTTGCAAGCCTGGCGCAGCGTGTGCACGCCGACGACCTGTCGGCACTGACGGCCTCCATCGCGCAGGCCATAGGCGCCCAGGGCCATTGGGCCCACCGGTATCGCGTCAACTGCACCGACGGGGTGGTGCACTGGTTGCACGGCCATGCCCGCCCGCAAAGGGAAAGCGACGGCACGGTGGTCTGGCATGGCCATATTCTGGACGTGACGCAGGATGAGGCGCTGCAACAGGCATTGCGCCAAAGTGAAGAGCGGCTGCGTCTGACCATCGGTGCGGTGCGCGACGGCATGTGGCAGTGGGACTGTGCCAAGGACTGCGTCCTGTGGGATGGCCGCTGTCACGAGATGCTGGGCCTGCCGCAGCAGTCCCTGGGCACCTTCAGCCTGGCGGACTTCATCGCCCGCCTGCACCCGCTGGACCGGCAGCGCGTGCAGGACAGTCTTGAGCAGCACCTGCGGCAGGGCACGGAGTTCCGGGTGGAGATGCGCTTGCGGCAGGCCGACGGACACTGGCGCTGGGTCGAGTCGCGCGGGGAGGTCACCCAGCGCGATCGGGACGGTCACCCCCTGCGCATGATGGGAACGCATACCGATATCCACGAGCGGGTGGAGCAGACGCGAATGGTCAGCGCCCTGCTGGACCGGGGCAGTGCACTGGTGCTGATGGCCAGTCCACGCAGGGAGATCGTCTACGCCAACGAACGGGCCGCCGCCTACTTCGGCATACCTGCTGGCAGGATGCAGCCGCTGCGGTCTTTCAGCGAACTGCATGCCAGCGATGTCAGCTTCGAGAGCTTCGCGGAGCTGTACAAGCTGCTCAGGATGGACGGTGCCGTGCGTACCGAATGGGCTTTGCGCACACACGACGGATCGCTGCGCTGGTGCGACATGCAGGGGGTGCTTCTGGATCCGCAGGACCCAGACGGCAACGTGATCTGGACGCTGTTCGATGTGGACGCCCGCCACAGGGCAGAGACCGAGCTGGCCCAGGTGCAGCAGCGCATGGAGGCCGTCATCGAGCGCTTCCCCTCGGGCCTGCTGGTGACCGATGCGGCCGGCCAGCGCATAGTGGCCACCAACCAGATGCTGGTGTCCGTGCTGGGGCTTCCCATGGCTGCGCGGGCCCTGGTGGGCGAACCCGTGCAGGCGCTCGCCCGCTACCTGCCGGCGGCCGTCGCGCAGGCGGTTGAGGCACAGGCCGGGCCGGGCCCGTACCCGGCACGGCAATACCACCGTACCGTCCACGCGTTGCCCGATGGCCGGCATATCGAGACGGAGCAGTTGCCCTTGCGCAAGGACTCACGCCTGCTGGGGCAGTGCTGGGTATTGCATGACGTCACGGACTACAAGCAGCGCGAATCGCAACTGGAGGCACTGGCCTCCACCGACCCACTGACGGGGGCACGCAACCGCCGTGCCTTCATGGAACGCATGGAGGCGGAACTGGAGCGCCTGCGGATGGGAATGGGAAGTGCCTGTTCACTGATCATGCTGGACATAGACCACTTCAAGCGCGTCAACGACACCCATGGGCATGCGGTGGGCGACGAGGTGCTCAAGCAACTGGTCGCCACGGTATCCAGGCAACTGCGCAAGGATGATTTGCTGGGGCGCCTGGGCGGCGAAGAGTTCGCCGTGCTGCTGGCGGGTGCGGATGAGAAGACCTCGGTGCAGCGTGCAGAGGCCCTGCGGCTGGCCGTGCAGCAACTGTCGGTCACGGTGCCGGGGCACCCGCCCATCCGCTTCACGGTGAGCCTGGGCATCTGCGCCCTGGCGATGGGCGACGGCTCCGTCACGCGCTGCCTGGAGCGCGCTGACGCAGCCATGTACCACTCCAAGCACACGGGCCGCAACCGCACGACCTGCTGGACCCCCTCGCTGGCCATCGGCCAGCCGCAGTGAATCCGGGCGCCACGGGGACTGTGTTTGCCATCGGCAGGCAGGCTTGTGGCGGTGCGGTATGGGCAGGTGCAAGGCCTGCCGCTCGACTCCGGCTCCGTCGGCGATGGCATCGATCTCCGCAACTGTGCCTGGTAGCACAAGACCTGCCGGCCAAGAGCAAGCCAGGTATGCAATTGTCAATGAATGATAGATATTGTTTATTTGTGCATGATTTCGATGCAAAATAACTATTGATGTGACTGTGATGGTCCGCATCGCTTGAGTTTTCCCCAACAAGATGCAGGCTTGGCATGGTCACAGCTGGTTTTTCGCATGATGGATACCTCGTTTGCAGCGGGCGATTTCGCTTGGCATCGGGGGAGCTTGTCAGGGTCCGGCAGGCACTCGGCTTCACCCTGATAGAGATGATGGTCGTGCTGGCCTTGGCTGCCATTTTGGCCGCTCTGGCTGCTCCTTCGTTCACGGCGCAGATCGCCAATCAGCGCGTCGATTCGGCCGCGCAGGAGTTGCAGTCGTTGCTGCAGTTCGCTCGCTCCGAAGCTGTGTACCGGCGCGTGGAAAGCAGCTTTACAGGCATGGGGCGGGCCTGGACCGCGCGGGCGGGTCTGCAATTGCTGCGTGAGGCGCAGGTACCTGCGGCGGTGACGGTATTGCCGACCGGCGACTCAACCCAGGGCGTCAAGTTCGAGACGACAGGCTCTGCCAAGCTGGTCTCCGGGGCCAGCACGCCATACACGCTGGCGGTTACCGCGCCCGATGCCACGCGCATGCATTGTCTGAGCGTGACGCGCTCGGGCGTGGTGCGTCAGCAAAAACTGCCTGCTGGCGGGAGCTGCTGATGCTTACTCCGTCAAAAGGGACGCCGATGCAGGTCCACTCATGGTCCGGCAGGCAAAGCGGTGTGGGCCTTGTCGAGGTGCTGGTGGCCGTCTTGCTTGTGGCCGTGGGGCTTTTGGGTGCAGTGCGCGTCCATATGCGTTCCATTGAATTCACCGTGGATACCGAGCGACGTCAGATGGCGTCCATGCTCGCCACCGAACTGCTGGAGACCATGCGTGGGGATACGGCCAAGGTCTTGAACGCCAAGGGCTTGCCGGTCGACCAGTTGGCGGGTTACGAGAAGGTGGCGGGTAGTGCCTTGCCTGCCGCACCTGCCACATGCCTGCCCCTGCCCGTGGAGCCCTCTCAGCGCCTGGCCTGCTGGGGCGAGCGTGCCAGGCAACTGGTGCCTGAGTTGACCGCGGACCGGATCACCGACTCCTTCACCGTGAATGCGGATGCCAGTGGCGTAGTGACGGTGACGGTCGCCTGGCCCGTGAAGAAGGGGCAATGCCTGGATGGAACCGACAATGAATTTTGTGCATTCACGCTGCGATCCCGGCTTTGAGCCGCCGCCGGGCAAGCAGAGGTCATGTCCCATGCCCATGGCGCCGCAGGCAGGCCTGACTCTGGTGGAGCTCATGGTGGCTCTGGCCATTGGTCTGTTCATCGTGCTCATCGCCACCACGATCTATATGCAAGGGCTGTCCAGCCTGGTCTTTCGCGTGGGGCAGAGCGAGAACCTGGGCAACAGCCGGCAGGCCCTGGCAGCGCTGGACGCCGAATTCTCCAAGGCGGGCTACAGAAGAGATCCCGCGCAGTCTCTCCTGGATGCATTCCCAGCAGATCCCGTGCCGTACCCCAATGGCTGCCAGTTTGGCCAGGGCCAGGCGTTTTATGCGGTCGACCTGCAAACGATCTGCATGCGCTTTCAGCCCCGTGATACGGCGGAAACCGACTGCGCCGGCACGCCTGCCAACCTGGGGGGCGCCGGCCCCTATGACGCGCCGTCACCTGCCCCTGCTCCGGCGGTGGGCGCAGGAATGTTCGTTGAGAAATACACCATCGAAAACAGCACGCTGGTCTGCAAGGCGGTGCAGCAGGCGGTGCCGCTGGTGGATGGCGTGCGCGCGGTGCATTTCGAGTTCGGGGTCGATCAGCAGACAAGCCCTGGCGCGATACGGCGGGTGGATGCCTTCCTGGCCACGCTGCCGGAGGCGAAGGAGTCGGTCCGTTCCCTGCGCTATGCGATCTTGCTGGAAAGCTCGGGCAAGGTCACGCAGGGCATGTCGTCCACCGTCTGCGATCGCTGGGCCGCGCTGGGCGGTGACACCGCCCGGTGCGATGCCAATGCCGGCCAGCTGCTGCAACTGGCCACGGGCACTCTCAGCCTGAGGAACCTGATGCCATGACCCTACCCATGCCACCAAAGCACCACTGCGCGGTGTCTGCCATGCCCTTGCGTCAGCGCGGAAATGCGTTGCTGGTGTCCATGATCATGCTGCTGCTGGTGCTTTTGCTGGCGGTGGTCGGAATGCGGGTGGTCACGATGGAGGCGCGGATCGCGGCCAACATGGTGGAGAACCAGCGACTGTACGAAACCGCGGACGGCAGTTTGCGCGAAGGCGAGCGCCTGCTGCTGGCGCATGCCGTGGCACTCAAGCCCTGCAATGGCGCCGATACGCCGGTGGCCCAGGGCAGCGGCATCCCCTGCTTCGTGTCCGATGCACGGGCGGATCCGATAGGGCTGAACACGGACTTCATGACGACCAAGGCCAAGGCCGCAGGTTTTCGGCAGCCAGACGGGTACTGGTATCCGCGCTACATCACGACGGCCTGCCCCAAGTCGGGCAGTGCGACATCCGCACTGGATGTTCCTGCCACGGGGTGCACGGACTTCTATGAGATCAACGCCCAGGCCACGGAGAAGGCTCAGGCGCAGGCCTGCGGCGCTGACGCACTGTGTCTGAGATCCAGCGTCAACATGTTCATCAAATAGAGGGAGAGCATCATGACTTGCGTTGACAACGCGAAGCAGGGAAACGGCACAATGCCGGGCATGCATGCGGAAGGGAGGCTGGCGCTTTGGGCCTGCCTGCTCGCGGCGGGCAGTGCACCGGCCTTGGCGCTGGGCAGTGCGGATACCGTGCTTTCGCAGACGCCGCTGTTCGTGAACCAGGCCCTGGCCCCCCTGAACATGCTGGTGATGGGGCGTGATCACAAGCTGTACTACGAGGCGTACAACGACGCCTCCGACCTCGATGGCGACGGCGTGATCGAGGTGGGGTACAAGCCCGACCAGATCGACTACTACGGCTACTTCAACAGCAACGTCTGCTATGACTATTCGGGCGGCGTCTTCACGCCGTCACAGCCTGCCACGGGCAACAGGAAGAAAAAATGCTCCAACAGCTGGAGCGGCGACTTCCTGAACTACCTGGGCACCTCGCGCATGGACGCCATCCGTCGTGTGCTGTACGGCGGCATGCGTGTGGAGGACACGGCTTCGCGCACCGTGCTGCAGGCCGCCTATGTGCCCAGGGACGCACATACCTGGGGCAAGGCCTATGACCCCGTGCGCGATGGCAAGGTGTACAGCATCTCGGACTATGCGCCGCTGGGCCGGCCCGCCTCCGGTACGCGCCATTTGTTCGCGGTGACGACATTGAGCGAGGCTGCCAACGTCATCCCGCAACTGCGGGTGCTCAATGACTCCTCCTTCCAGATCTGGGATTGGGTGTCCCAGGAGGGCAATGCCGGCCAGAACAACTGCAACGGCAAGACCGCCAATTCCTGCATCCGGGGCAGCAGCAGGATCACGGACTACAACCTGCGTGTGCAAGCCTGCTCCAGCACCAATGCTCAGTTGCGTGAGGCCACTTGCAAAGCCTATCCCAATGGAGGCAAGACGGTCTACAAGCCTACGGGCCTGCTGCACGACTTTGGTGAAAACGCGAAGATGTACTTCGGTCTGCTCACGGGATCGTATGAGAAGAACATTTCCGGCGGCGTTCTGCGCCGCAACATCAGTAATTTCGCGGAGGAGGTGGATCCTCAGACGGGCCAGTTCAAGTCAGGTGTCAATGGCGTGGTCGCCAACATCGACCGACAGCGTCTGATCGGCTACAACGGCACCAACTATGGAGCTTGTGGCTGGATCACGTCTGGCTCCATCAGTTCGCTTTCCAGGCCATCGGACTGCGCCATGTGGGGCAACCCGATCGGCGAAATGATGTTCGAGACCATGCGCTACTTCAGCGGCGCTGCCCAGGCGCTCGGCATCTATGACTACGCAAGCGGGTCGTCCAAGGATGCCACGCTGGGCCTGTCCAGACCGGTCTGGGAGCCACCCTACAAGAGCAAGGCCGAGGGCGGTGGGGGCTACCAGCACTGCGCCCGCCCCGTGATGACGGTGCTCAGCGACATCAATCCCTCCTACGACGGCAAGCTGCCCGGCAGCCGTTATGCCAGTGTCAGCGCCAACGCCAGTGCCCTCAATGGTTTCAATGTCTCCAACGAAGTCTCGGCCATCGGGGCAGCCGAAGGCATGCACGGTCGGAACTTCTTCATCGGCCAGTCGGCATCGAACAATGCCGATCAGGCGCCATCGGTCAAGACCATTGGCGATCTGTCCTGGGCGCGCGGTCTGTCTCCCGAGGAACCCAGCAAGGAGGGTACCTACTATGCGGCCGGCGTGGCACGCTTTGGAGCCAGCAACGCCATATTCGGCAACAGCGAGGGCAGGAGCGCGCTGAGAACCTACTCAGTCGCCATTGCCTCGCCATTGCCGGAAATACGCTTTCCGGTGGGGGCGAACCGCTTTGTGACCATCGCACCGTTCGCAAAGACGGTCTCCGGCAGCGCGGGTGGCAGCTCCGTGAACAATGCAGTTTTCACGCCTACCAACCAGATCGTCGACTACTACGTGGCCAGCATCGCCAATACGGGCAAGGCGGATGCCGATCCCTCCATCAACGGTGGACGGCCCTATGCGGAGTTTCGCATCAACTACGAGGACGTGGAACAGGGAGCCGACCATGATATGGATGCCATCGCCCGCTATACCGTCGCACTGCAGGCAGATGGCAAGGTGAAGATCGACATGGTGTCCGAGTACGCGGCTGGCGGCCTAGGCCAGCACATGGGCTATGTGATCTCGGGTACCACCAAGGACGGCATGTACCTGGAAGTACGTGACAAAGACACCGCTTCGGCCTACTACGCCTACAACACCCCGCCCAATCGCGACCCTGGCTACTGCCGGGAACGCATCTCGGACCCTGCGTGTGCGAACCTGGGGCTCACGGCTACACGCAGCTTCACGCCTGCCAATGTGGGCGATGCAGGCAGCTTCCTCAAAGGGCCTCTGTGGTATGCCGCCAAGTACGGCGTTCCCGACCGGGACCCCTCCAAGATCAAGGGCGATCCGGACAACTATTTCCTGGTGACCAATGCCGGAACGCTAAAGGAGCAGTTGACCAAGGCATTCAACGACATCTTGCAGAACATCAGCTCCGTGACGGCGGTCAGCGTGGACATGCCCACAGCGTCCATGAGCGAGGGCGCCGACGTGTACCGGACCTCGTTCGAGGCCGAGTCCTGGAGCGGTGACGTGATCCGCGAGAAGCTCACCACCGGTTCCAGAACCCTTGCATGGAGCGCGGCGGAGCGTCTGTCGGAACGCTCCGCCGACGATCGCAGGATCTACTACCCCAGCAGGACCGGCGGTGCTGTGACACTCAGCCCCTTCACGTTCTCCAGCCTTAGTGGGCAGCCGTTGGATGCGTCCTGGCTGGAGGTGCTCAATACCGATCCGGTCACGAACACAACCGACGGACAGGCCAGAAAGCGCATTGAGTTCCTGCGCGGGCAAGCACGGGATGAACTGCGTGTACGAAAGCTGTTGGCCAACGGCAAGCCCAATGTGCTGGGTGACATCGTCAATTCCTCGTTGGTGCGCGTCAAGGCCGGTCTTTACCGGGCCTCCGCGGCAGACAAGCTGGAGGGCTCCTCGGGCTATGCGGCCTTTGCGGCGGGCCAGGCCTCCAGGGAAATGCTGTATGTCGGAGCCAACGATGGCATGCTGCACGCCTTCGATGCGGCCACGGGCAGGGAGGAGTTCGCCTTCATTCCGTCGGGCGTGAAAGATGCCCTCCATGTCCTGACATCGCCCAAGTACGGTGTCGACGGCGCTTCGCATCGCTATTTTGTCGACGGAACACCTGTACTGTCGGATGTCTATTTCGGCAACGCATGGCACAGGGTGCTGATCGGCAGCCTGGGTGCCGGCGGGCGGCAGATTTTCGCCCTGGATGTCACCGATCCGACCGCGCCTCGCCTGTTATGGGAGTTCGGCCTTGAACAGGACGAACGCATGGGCTATTCGTTGCCGACGCCTGTGGTTGCGCGGCTCAATGATTCCGGGCAGACCAAGGGCAGATGGGTCGTTTTTCTCTCCAACGGTTATCAGGGGCTGAACAGCGCATCCGGCGAGTCCAGCCTGTTCGTGCTGGACATCTCCAGCGGTGCGGTCATCAGGCGCTTCGATCTTGCATCAGGCATGACGACTGCGGAGCTGAATGCCTTGCCTGCGCCCAAGAACGGTCTGTCGCGCGCTGCCGTGGTGGACAACAATGGCGACGGCAAGGTGGACATGGCCTATGCCGGAGACCTGGCCGGCAATATGTGGCGTGTGGACCTGGCCAGCGGGGCCAGCGGCTCCTGGGATGCGCAACTGTTCTTCGTCGCCCGCGATGCCGGGCGTGGCAATGGCGCTGGAAACCGGCTGCCCATCACCGCCGCTCCCTACGTGGTGCGGCATCCCAGTGGCAAGGGGGACGTGGTGGCCTTCGGCACGGGCCGGTTCATGACAGACGACGACAAGCAGGATGCCCGCAGGCAGACGGTATTCGGTGTCTGGGACCGCTACAGCACGCCGGCCATCGATGCGCCCCGGTCGTTGCCCACGGCCGGCAAGGGGCGTGGCGATCTGCAGGCCCAGCAATTCACGCAGGTGAGCGGCTTTCCTGGAAAGTTCGCACTGTCGGCCAATCCCGTCACCTGGTACAGGGATGGCAGCAGCACTGCTGACTCCAATGTCCGGACCTGGGGCTGGTATGTCGATCTGCCGCGCGATGGCGAGAGGCTGGTCTATGACATGAGCCTGTATGGACGAGGCCTGGTCTTCACTTCCATACGGCCCATGGCGGACCCTTGTTCTGCGGGGTTGGCAAGCACGATCTACGCCATTGACCCCAACACTGGTGGCAAGACGGACTACGTCGCCTTCGATGTGAACAAGGACGGCATATTCAATGCGTCTGACAACCTGGCGGGCCAGCAGGTCAACGGATACGAAGTGGGGCCGGGCAAGCCCGCCATCAGCGGAGCGAAGATATTCGACTCCAGCGGCAAGCCAAGTGGCGCGGGAGGGGCGGGTGGCGGCG
Organism: Delftia tsuruhatensis; assembly: GCF_903815225.1. NCBI lineage: Bacteria > Pseudomonadati > Pseudomonadota > Betaproteobacteria > Burkholderiales > Comamonadaceae > Delftia > Delftia tsuruhatensis. The sequence continues at coordinate 3,884,460 of NZ_LR813084.1, read as the reverse complement.
ATGACATCAACAGCGGAGTGGACCGTGGCCGGCAGAACTGGCGCCGCCAGCCTCCCAACCCGTGAGTGTCGCACCGGCGACGACAGATGAGGCCATGCAGCGCCGCGCCTTTCGGGCCGGGCTGCGTCCCTTGAAGGAGCAACGAGTGCGAAACAGGTTACAGGGATTCACGCTGATCGAGTTGATGATCACGGTGGCGGTCGTCGCCATTCTTTCCGCGATCGCCTATCCCTCCTATCAGGAGTACATGCTGCGCTCGCGGCGCGTGGAGGCCCAGAGTCTGCTCGGTGAAGCCGCCGCAAGGCAGGAGCGCTGGCGAGCGCAGAACGGCAGCTATACCTCCACGGTCGCCAACCTCAGGCTTGCCTGGGGAGACAAGTCGGAGAACGGCTACTACACCCTGACCGTGGCGTCCGTCGCCAACGACGGCGGCTATACGCTGACGGCCACGCGCACGGCAAGCCAGACCTCGGACAGGCGCTGCGGCGACTACACCTTGAACGCACTGGGTGTCAAGGGCATGTCTTCCGGTGGCTCGGTGGGTGACTGCTGGCGCTGAGCCTGGTTCAGGGCCTGGCGGGCATCCAGGCCCCCGCGGCCACGCTCGTGCGCGGGCTGTTTCCATGGCCGGACGGCGCGGCCTGGGTGGTGCCGGCGGCCAGGGCTTGGGCTTTCCAGTGGCGATACGCCACGAAGGTCACTTCGCCTGCGGTCGCCGCTTGTGATCTGGATCCGACCACGGTGCGGGTCGGATGGATGGTCTTTGTCCGCCGGTCCGTTCGAACGGATATGCGTGACGGATGGGGCACAAAAAAGCCCCCACGCTCCCTTTGCTGCGCAAGGTCCACTGCCCCCTGAGGGGAGCGCTTTTTGTCTTGGGGCGGCCCGGCGACAAAAAACGCCGGCTCCGGCGCACTGGAGCCAGCGTCCTCTTCTTGGCGTATCTCCCGCGGACCCGGATAGGAGCCGTGGCGGGAATCTGTCCAACAAGAAATTCTTGGCGGGGCCGAAAAGAAAATTCTATGAGTGCATGGCCATTGCGCTCTGATTTATTGCAAGTCATTGTCATTGAATGGTTTTCTGGCTTTCCGGCAAGGGCTGGACAGGGCTGTTCCGCAGCCATTCCACGCGCTTTTCGTGCGCTCGGGGTTTTCTCCGATATCTAAGTAACTTAGCTAATTTGATCATCCTGACCCAGGGCCACGCAACGTGGGCGGTGCCCATCTCAGCAGGGGAAAGGACATCAGATGAGAGTCTCGGGACGAGGTATCCGCAGCCTTGCCGCAGCAGCGGCGTGGATGGCTTGCATGGTCACTGCATCCGGCCAGCCGGCCGGTGAAGCGCCGCTGAAGATCGGCGTGCTGACGGACATGAGCTCCCTGTTCGCCGACATCGGAGGCCAGGGTTCGGTGACGGCGTTGCGCATGGCCGTGGAGGATTTCGGCGGCCAGGTGCTGGGCAAGCCGATCGAGGTGGTTTCCGCCGATCACCAGAACAAGACCGACGTGGCGGCGAACAAGGCCCGCGAATGGTTTGACGTGCAGGGCGTGGACATGATCACGGACCTGCTGCCCTCATCCGTGGCGCTGGCGGTGTCCGACGTGGGCCGCCAGAAGAACAAGGTGGTCATCGTCAATGGCGGCGGTTCCTCCAAGCTGACGGGCGAAGCCTGTTCCCCGAACACGGTGCACTACGCCTATGACACCTACGCGCTGTCGACCAATACCGTCAACGCCCTGCTGGCGCAGGGGCTGGACAGCTGGTTCTTCCTGACCGTGGACTATGCCCTCGGCCACTCGCTGGAGGGGGATGCCGTCGGTGCCGTCAAGGCCGGCAACGGCAAGGTGGTGGGTACGGCGCGCCATCCCGTGAATGCATCGGACCTGGCTTCCTATCTGCTGCAGGCCCAGGGCTCCAGGGCCAAGGTGGTGGCATTGGCCGATGCAGGCGGCGATTTCGTCAACGCCGTGAAGCAGGCGGGTGAGTTCGGGCTGCGCAAGTCGGGCCGGCAGACGCTGGCCGGCCTGCACGTGTTCATCTCCGACATCCACAGCCTGGGACTTGCCCAGGCCCAGGGCATGGTCCTGACGACCGGCTTCTACTGGGACCAGAACGAGGCCACGCGTGCCTGGTCGCGCCGTTTCCACGAAAAGACCCGGCGCATGCCCACCATGGTGCAGGCAGGCGTGTACTCCTCGACGATGCACTACCTCAAGGCGGTGCAGGCCAGCGGCACCAAGGACCCGCAGACCGTGCTGGCCAGGATGCGCGAAACGCCCATCAACGATTTCTTCGCGACCAACGGCCGCATCCAGGCCAACGGCCGCATGGTCCACGACATGTTGCTCGTGGAGGTGAAGAAGCCTTCGCAGGCCAGGGAGCCCTGGGACTACTACCGCATCAAGGCCGTCATTCCCGGCGCATCCGCATTCATTGCGCAGGAAAAGAGCGGTTGCAAGCTCTGAAGAACAACCCAGGCCATTCAAGAAAAAAGGAAATCATCATGGTGAAGAACGGACAGATGCACCTCGACAGCCTGCGTGACGGCCGCGAGGTCCATATCGACGGCCAGCGTGTGCAAGACCATGTCGAGCACCCCGCATTCCGCCAGGCGATCCGCTCGGCCGCAGGGCTGTATGACTACCAGGCCCGCCCCGGCAACATCGAGCGCATGACCTTCAGGTCCCCGACCAGCGGCGACCAGGTCAGCCGCATGTGGCAACTGCCCACGTCGCACGCCGAGCTGGTGGAGCGCCGCAAGGCGCTGGAGGCCTGGGCCGAGCAGACCTGCGGTTTCCTGGGCCGTTCGCCGGACCATGTGGCCTCCTGCATCGGCGGCATGGTGATGGGACTGGACGTGTTCGAGCGCTACGACCCTCGGCGCGCCAAGGCCCTGCAGGGCTACTACGAATATGCCCGCGACAACGACCTGTATCTCACCTACGTGATCGTCAATCCGCAGGCCGATCGCGGCAAGGACGCCGGCCAGCAGGCCGACGGCCTGATCGCCAGCGTGGTGGACGAGGATGCGCAGGGCATCACGATCAAGGGCGCGAAGATGCTGGGCACGGCATCGCCCATGTCCAACGAAGTGTTCGTCGGCGCCATGCAGCCGCTGAAGCCGGGCGAGGAAAGCATGAGCTTTTCCGCCTGCATCCCGCTCAATGCCAAGGGCGTGAAATGCTTCTCGCGCAAATCTTTCGAGGCAGCCTCGACCTCGACCTTCGACAGCCCGCTGGCAAGCCGCTTCGACGAGAACGACGCCATCATCTACTTTGACGAAGTGAAGGTGCCGTGGGAGCGGGTGTTCGTGCACAACAACGTGCAGATGGCCCAGGCGCAATGGCATGTCGCTCCGACGCACCTGTACCAGAACTACCAGTGCCAGATCCGCTTCACGGTGAAGTCGCGCTTCCTGCTGGGCCTGGCCCGCAAGATCGCCGAGGTCAACGGCGTGATCAAGTTCCCGCAGGTGCAGGAGGCCCTGGGCCAGATCGCCGCGGAAGTGGCCATGGTCGAAGGCCTGCTCCATGGCATGGAGGTCGCCGGCACGCACCACGGCAGGTACTACGTGCCCAACCGCCAGATGCTGTATTCCGCGATGGTGATCACGCAGCAGCTCTACCCCAGGCTGATGACCCAGATCCGCGAACTGGCCGGCGGCGGCATGATCATGCTGCCGTCCTCCTTCCGCGACCTGCTCAGCCCCGAGATCGCGCCCTACATCGAAAAGACCCAGAAGTCCCCCGTGACCGACCATGTCGGCCGCGTCAAGCTGTTCAAGCTGGCGTGGGATGCCGTGGGCTCCGAGTTCGGCTCGCGCCATCTTCAGTACGAGATGTTCTACGGCGGCGCCAACATCGTGACGCGTGGCTACGCCTACCGCTCGTACGACTGGGATCGCGCGCTGGGCCAGGTGGACGGCTTCCTGTCCGGCTACGACCTCGGCCAGGCGGCGGCCTGACATCGGCAGGAGCACGATGTGGCCAACGCCCTGGATCCCCGCGCACTGCGAAACGCCTTTGGCCACTACACCACCGGCGTGGTGGTGGTGACCACCACCACGGCCCAGGGGCACAAGGTGGGCGTGACGGTGAATTCCTTCACCTCTGTCTCGCTCGACCCGCCACTGGTGCTGTTTTGCCTGCTCAACCGCTCCAACGCCTACCAGACCTGGGCGCAGGCGCGCCACTTCACCATGAACATCCTGACGGCGGATCAGCAGGCGGTCTCCAACGCGTTCGCCCGCCCATCGCAGAGCAGCCCGTGGGATCTTGTGGCGCACACCACGGGGGCCAACGGTTGCCCGCTGGTCAGCGCAGCCGCGGCGAGCCTCGAATGCGCGCTGCACGAGCACTTGCCCGGCGGGGACCACCTGATCCTCGTCGGTCGGGTCACCGCCGTGCACACCGCTGCCTCGCATGCCGTGCCGCTGGCGTTCTACCGGGGCCAATACGGCACGTACTGGGGCGTCGATTTCGGCGCACCGCCGGCGGACAGCTCGCTGTCCGACATGGTCATGGCCGGGTTCGGCTGAGCGGGAGCGTGCCTTTCCCGCAGGCAGATATCTCTGCATTCACCCATTGCAATCAACCAGGAGTCACCACCATGAAAGTCAGCAAGACCCACCAGGAGTTCCATCCCGTGGACATGGACACCGAGGGCTGGAACGTGCCGCCGGGCTACCCCCAGGGCATCGAGCAGAAGATTCTCTCGGGCCACCTCGACGAGCACAGGAAGGAGGGCTTTCGCACGCGGCTGCTGCGCTTCAGGCCCGGTGTCTACACCACCAAGCCCTTCGTCCATGACTACTTCGAGGAGGTGTACCTGGTGGAGGGTGACCTGACCGTGGGCAATGACGAGAACGGACAGGGCGGCGAAGCCTTCAGGCCGCACACCTATGCCTGCCGTCCGCCCGGAGCCTTCCATGGACCGTTCAAGTCGAACAACGGCTGTGTCCTGGTGGAGCTGCACTACTACGTTGACAGGCCGCAGGGCGTCCATCCCGTGCGCTGACACGGCTTTCCGACCTGGCGGGCTTCCGTGCAGGGGGCGCATGGCCGTGCGGCCTGCGTCTTCTCGGGGAGGCCCTGGACGTCTTCTTCCACTGCCTCGGGCCGCTGAACATGCAATCCGAAATCATTCTAGAGACAAGAGACCTGCGCAAGGAGTTCAACGGCTTCGTCGCGGTCGATGGCGTGAATCTGCGAATCCGGCGCGGCCACATCCACGCATTGATCGGTGCCAACGGCGCCGGCAAGACGACCTGCTTCAACCTGCTGACGCGCTTTCTCGCCGCGTCCGGTGGATCGATCCACCTGGACGGGCAGGACATCACGCACACGAGGCCGCAGGTCCTCGTGGACCGGGGCCTGGTGCGCTCGTTCCAGATTTCTTCGGTGTTCGCCCATCTCACTGCGCTGGAGAACGTGCGGCTGGGGTTGCAGCGAGCGCTGGGGCTGACGTATCACTTCTGGCGCAGCAAGAAGGTGCTGGACCAGCTCGACGAGCGGGCCATGGGTGCGCTGGAGCAGGTGGGGCTGGCCGCTCAATCGGGCCTGCGCGCGGGTGATCTTCCCTATGGCCGCAAAAGGGCCCTGGAGCTGGCGACGACACTGGCGGTGCAGCCCCAGCTCATGCTGCTGGACGAACCCACCCAGGGCATGGGCCACGAGGACGTCGGCCGCGTCACCGAGCTCATCCGAAAGGTCGCCGCGGGCCGCACCGTGCTGATGGTGGAGCACAACATGAACGTGGTGGCCGGCCTCTGCGACCGGATCACCGTGATGCAGCGCGGCCGGATCCTGGCCGAAGGCAGCTATGCGCAGGTCTCATGCGACGAGCGCGTGCGCGATGCCTACATGGGCCGACGCAAGCAGGGCGGGGAGGTCGCCCATGGCTGAAGCGGCGGTACTGGACATCCGGGCGCTGAACGCCTGGTACGGCGAATCCCACGTGCTGCACGGGGTGGACCTGCAGGTGGGCGAGGCAGAGCTCGTGACGCTGGTGGGCAGGAACGGCGCGGGGCGTTCGACGACGCTGCGCGCCATCATGGGCCTGACAGGGACGCGCAAGGGCTCGGTCCGCATCCACGGCAAGGAGACCATCGCGCTGCCCACGTTCTCGATAGCACGCTGCGGCGTGGGCTACTGCCCCGAGGAGCGCGGCATCTTCTCGGGACTGAGCGTCACCGAGAACCTGATGCTGCCGCCGCCGCTGCCCGGCGGCAGGCCGATGTCGGTGCAGGAGATCCACGATCTGTTTCCCAACCTCGCCCACCGGGGCGCGACCCAGGGCACGCGGCTGTCGGGCGGGGAGCAGCAGATGCTGGCGCTCGCACGCATCCTGCGCACCGGTGCCAGATTGCTGCTGCTCGACGAAATCTCGGAAGGACTCGCGCCGGCCATCGTCGAGCAGATCGGCGTCGCCTTGCAGGCGCTCAAGCGGCGCGGCTACACGATCTTGCTGGTGGAGCAGAACTTCGAGTTTGTGCAGACCCTGGCCGACCGCTTCTACGTGATGGAGCATGGCCGGATCGTGGAGCATTTCCGCGCCAGCGAGCTGCCTGAGAAGGCGGCAACGCTCAACGAACGGATGGGAGTCTAGGCCATGGACGAAATTCTCGGCGTTCCCCTGGCGGCCCTGGGCGGGCAGCTGCTGCTGGGCCTGGTCAACGGCGCGTTCTACGCCGTGCTGTCGCTGGGCCTGGCCGTGGTGTTCGGCCTGCTGAACATCATCAATTTTTCACACGGCGCGTTCTACATGGTCGGCGCCTACGCCGCCTTCCTGGGGCTGAACTTGCTGGGCATCTCCTATTGGCTGTCCCTGCTGCTGGTGCCGCTGGCCGTCGGCGCCGCGGGCATGCTTTTCGAGCGCAGCATGCTGCGGCGCCTGTATCGGCTGGACCACTTGTACGGGCTGCTGCTGACCTTCGGCCTGACGCTGGTGCTCGAGGGCGTCTTCCGGGCCGCGTATGGCGTGTCGGGCCAGAGCTATCCGGTGCCGGATGCGCTGCGCTCGGCCATCGACCTGGGCTTCATGGTGCTGCCCGCCTACCGTGCCTGGGTGGTCGTGGTGGCGCTCGCCGTCTGCGGCGCGACCTGGTACGTGATCGAGCGCACGCGCCTCGGGGCCCTGCTGCGCGCGGGCACCGAGAACCCCAGGCTGGTCGAGGCCTTCGGGGTGAATGTGCCACGCATGGTGATGCTGACCTATGGGTTCGGCGTGGCGCTGGCGGCGTTCGCTGGCGTGCTGGCGGCGCCGGTACTGCAAGTCAACGCGCTGATGGGGTCCGGCCTCCTGATCATCGTGTTCGCCGTGGTCGTCATCGGCGGCATCGGCTCCACCGCGGGAACCGTGGCCACTGCGGTGGGGCTGGGCGTGGTGGAGAGCCTGGTGAAGATTTTCTATTCGGAGGCCTCCTCGACGGCCGTGTTCCTGATGATGGCCCTGGTGCTGCTGGTGCGCCCTGCGGGCCTGTTCGGCAAGGGGAATTGAGATGAAGCACACCCGTACATGTCTGCTGCTGGCGCTGGCCGCCAGCCTCGTGGCCCCCGCGGTGGTCTACCCCGTGCTGCTGATGAAGCTGCTGTGCTTTGCACTGCTGGCCTGCGCGTTCAACCTCCTGCTGGGGTATGGCGGCCTGCTGTCGCTGGGGCATGCGGCGTTCTTCGGCGGCGCGGGCTATTGCGCCGGCTACGCCCTCAAGCACTGGGGGGTCACGGCCGAAGTCGCGCTGTTGCTGGGGCTGTCCGTGGCCGCGCTGCTGGGCTGGGCCATCGGCAGTCTTGCGCTGCGCCGCCAGGGAATCTACTTCGCCATGATCACGCTGGCATTGGCGCAGCTGGTGTATTTCCTGGTCCTCCAGCAGCCCGGGCTCGGGGGGGAGGACGGCCTGCAATCGATTCCCCGCTCCCGCCTGTTCGGCCTGATCGACCTCGCGGACGACCGTGCGCTGTACTACACCTTCCTGGCCGTGTTCGTCGGTGCATGCCATGTGATCCACCGCACCGTCCATTCGCCGTTCGGCCAGGTGCTGGTGGCGGTGCGCGACAACGAGGCCCGCGCCATATCGCTGGGCTACGACGTGGTGCGCGTGAAAAAGCTGGCGTTCGTGCTGTCGGCCGCGCTGGCGGGCCTGGCCGGTGCGATGAAGGCGCTGCTTTTCGGTGTGGTCACGCTGGCCGACGTGCATTGGCATCTGTCGGGCAGCGTGGTGCTGATGGCCTTGCTGGGGGGCATGGGCACCGTCTTCGGCCCGGCCGTCGGGGCATGCCTTGTGGTGCTGCTGGAAAACGAGCTGGGCGACATTGGTGCATGGTTTGCGGCAGTGACCGGGTGGAGCGGTTTCGGGCGGCTGGGTGATTCGGTGTCCATCGTCACCGGCCTCGTGTTCATGCTGTGCGTGCTGCTGTTTCGCCGCGGCGTGGTGGGCGAGTGGCTGGCCTGGCTGGAGCGCCGCAGGTCGCGGCCTGGCCATGCGGCGGCACGGGAGGCGCAAGGCGGCGCCTGAGCGGGCGGCGGGAGCCCGGTCCCGCAGCAAGGGGGAGGGGCGGCGCAATGGAGTCGACGGCGTTTTCGCGGGGCGGCGTTGCTATCATGAAAAGATGAGTCGCAAGCCAGCCAATGCATCCGTTTCATCACCATCGAGCCAGTCCGCACCCACCAAACCTTCGAAATCCACACAGCCGCGCACCGCTGGTGCTGCTGCCTCCACGCAAGGCAAGGGGGCGGGCTCCAGGCGCTCTTCCCGGTTCACCCTGATGCCCACGGTGTCGGTGCCGGCCGTGATCGATCCGGCCAGCGGCGGCGACAAGGCATTCCGGCGGCTGCTGTATGACCTGGGCAGTGCGGCCGCCTATCTGGAGGTCGCGCGGGCCTATCTGGCCTCGAGGATCGGGGTGACATCCCCCCAATACAACATGATGATGATCATCGCGCAGAGCGAAGACGCGCTGGGCATCAGCATCAATGACATCGCCGACCAGCTGAATGTGAGCAATACCTTCGTGACCATGGAGCTCAAGAAGCTGGACCAGCGCGGCCTGATCGTGAAGTCGCCCAATCCGGCCGACGCGCGCAGCGTCCTGGTCTGCCTGTCGGCCGAGGGCGAACGGCAGATCGAATCGCTGGCCCCCGAGTTCCTGCGGGTCAACGACCGGCTGTTCGAGCACATCACCGCAAGGGATTTCCAGTCGCTCGCGAGAATCGTGGCATCGCTGATCGGTGATTTCTCCCGCACGGCCGCCATGCTGGAGACGATTCAGCGCCAGGAGGCGCTGCAAGCGTCGCGGGACCGGGTCCGTGGTTCGGCCAGGGGTGCCGGCAAGCAGTAGCATCGCATCAGTACTTGAACCGGGCATTCACCATCAGGGTTCGCGGGCTGCCGAAACTGATCAGCTGTGCATTCGGTGTCGTGCCCTGGATGTAGTCCTTGTCCAGCAGGTTCTTGACGGCCAGGCTCACACCCCATGATTTCGCTTCGTAGCCCACGTTCAGGTCGAGCAGCGTGTACCCGGCCAGGTGGACGAAGGCGGTGCCGCGCTGCGCCGTTCGCGCGCCCTGCATGCGCAGGCCTGCACCCATGTTCCAGCCGAGGCGGTCGGGGTTGAAGTAGTACTGCGTGAAGACGGAACCTGCGTTCCTGGGCACATGGTTGATGCGCTTGCCGATTTCGCTGGCCGTCAGGCTTTGGGAGGTCCGGGCCGAGGGGATGTAGCTGTAGGCGGCCGAGACATTCCATTGCCGCGTCAGCGAGGCGACGACTTCCGCTTCGAAGCCCTTGGTGGTCTGCTCGCCGGTCTGGACGGCGTAGCCCAGCGTGGCGTCGTTTTCGGTGACGTTCCTGCGCCGCAGGTCATACACCGCCAGATAGCCTTGCACGCGCCGGTCCAGCGCCTGGAATTTCATGCCCAGCTCGGTCTGCTTGCCTTCCTCGGGATTGAGCAGCGTGCTGTTGATGCCGGCATCCGTCACCGGCATGAAGGAGGTGGAGTAGCTGACGTAGGGTGCCAGGAACTCGCTGGCCTGGTACATCAGCGAGGCGCTGCCCGTGAAGGCGGTGTTGCTGTTGCTGACGGAGCCGCCGGCCAGCCTGTCCTGGATTTCCACGCGCGTCCAGTCATGGCGGCCATTCAGGCCGACGATCCATTTCTCGTCGATCTTGATGGTGTTGCGCAGGTACAGGCCCACGTACTGGCTGTAGGTCAGGTTGTGCGAGGGCTTGCCCTGCTTGATGGAGGTGACGCCATAGACCGGGTTGTCGGCGTCGAAGGGGTTGATGTTGTCCACGCGCTGGTAGTAGTCGCTGCGCTCTCTCATCATGTCGATGCCGGCGGTCAGCTCATAGTCCACACGGTCGAACCTGAAGCTGCGCTGCAGATAGTTGTCCAGCGCGATGTTGGTGTCCTGCTTGTCCTGGAAGTTGATCTGGCGCGCGACGATGGGAAACCTGGCATTGGCCGCCGCGAAGACGGAGTTGCTCCGGCTGCTGCCCTTGGTCAGCGCAAAGTTCTGGCGGAACACCCATCCGCTGTCGAAGTAGTGCGCGTAGTTCGCACCCAGGCGGTAGGAGTCCACGTCGTAGCTGCGGTCGGGCTCGCCAATGAAGACGTTGCGTCCGTACTTCTCGTAGTTCTGCGGAATGCCCTGGTTGCGGATGTAGTTGCGATGCTGGTAGCTGGCGATGACGGACAACTCGTTCCTGCCATCCAGGTCGAAGTTGTAGGAGCCCGCCAGGTACTGGTTCTTGAAATAGACGAAGTCCGTGGGGTCGCTCTGGTCGGACGTGCGGCCCACGATCCGGAAAGCGCCCTTGCGGCTTGCGTCGGGAGAATGGTTCAGGTCGAAGTTCGCCTCCCTCAATCCATGGCTGCCCACGCTGAAGCCTGCGCGCGAAAAGGACTCGGCCTGTGGGCGCTTGGTGGTCAGATTGACCAGGCCGCCGGGCAGGGCCAGCCCGAATCCCGCCGACGTGGGGCCCTTGACCACTTCGATGGAGCCGATGCCGAAGATGTCCTCGGAGCGCAGCACGTTGGTGGACGTCTGCGCACGCAGGCCATCCACATAGGTCTGCGCACTGGAGATCTGGCCGCGGATGATGAAGTCGTCCCAGCCGCGCCGGCCATAGGCGCCCGACGATACGCCGGCGATGCTCTCCAGCGCCTCGGCCACGGACTTGACCTGCTTTTCTTCGATCTGCTGATGGGTCACCACGCTGATGGACTGGGCCGTTTCAAACAGCGGGGCATCCGAGCGCAGCACGCCCGTGGTCTTCCTGGCGACGAAGTTGTCTTCATTGTCCTGCGGCTTTTCGGCCTGGATCTGGACGGTCGCCAGCTCCGTGGACGGTGCGGTGGCGGCCTGTGGCGGTGTGGCCGAAGGCTGGGAGAAGGCCAGCACGGGGATGGCAGCCAGTGCCAGGCACAGGCAGGACCTGGACATGCCGGGAACGGCGGGGAAGGAGTGGAAGGAGGAACGCATGCGCAATGGCCAGTCAATAACGGAAGAAGGAGCGGTCGGAGGGGCGTCAGCGTGCCTGCAGCGCCCAGTCCATGGCGGCATCGAACAGCTTCGGGCCGGCGGCGGAGAGGTTGGGGAAGGTTTCGTTGTCCAGGAAGAACATCACGCGGTGCGCGGGGGCCAGCGACTCGTAGTCCATAGCAGTGCTTTCCTGGGTGAGGAGTACGGGGTGGCCAGGACCTGTGCGGGCTGGCTGCCCGCCAGCAGTCCTGCGGCTGCCAGCAGCAGGGCCGAGCGGCGCGAGAGGGCGGTGCAAGAGGGAGCGATTTCTGGGCGGGACATGGAAAAATCTTCCGGGACGTTCATTGAGGTGGTGCGTGGTGCAAGGCGGCGCAGATGGCTGCGCGCCGAGGAAAACGCGTCAGGAGCAGGAAAGGGCGGAAGAGGGCTGGCGCCCGCTCAGAACTCGACCGTGGCGCGCAGCAGCACCTGGCGTGCATCGCCCATCGAGATGAAGTAGGTGTTGGCGCTCGACGGGTAGTAGGTGCGGTCGAGCAGGTTCTTCACGTTGAGCTGGAATCGCGTTTGGTAGCCGTTGATCCGCGTGTCGTAGGTGGCGAAGCCATGGGCCACGGTGTAGCCCGGCAGCCAGAAGGAATTGGCCGAGTCGCCGGGGCGCTTGCCCACGTACTGCAGGCTGCCTCCCAGGCGCAACCGTCCCGCGCCGCCCGGAACCTGTCCGAAGTCGTACACGGCAGACAGCGAGGCTGTCTGCCGCGCCACGTTCCACAACGGGTTGCCTTGGTAGAGCGGGTCCTGTGTGGTCCTGGCATCCACATGGGCATAGGCCGCGATGGCGCTCCAGCGGCGGCCCAGCTCGCCGGCCACATCCACCTCCAGGCCGCGCGAGCGCGCCGCGCCCGAGGTGCGCCAGTCGGTGAGCTTGGTGGCGTCGTTGAATTGCGAGACCAGTACGTTCCTCTTGCGGATGTCGAACAGCGCCAGCGTGCCGGTGAGCTGGCCTGGCAGGTCCAGCTTGGCCCCGATCTCCCAGGAGCCGGCTTCTTCCGGCGCCACGCCGGAGTCGATGACGGTGCCGCTGGCCAGTGGCGCGATGGTGGATGTCGGCCTGAGCGACTGGGAGTAGCTGGCGTACAGCGACAGGCTGTTGTCCAGCTTGTAGACCAGGCCTGCGCGTGGCAGCCAGGCCGTGCCGTCTGCCTGGGTGTTCGCCTTGAAGGGACGGCCCCGGCCGGCGGTCTGGCGCCAGCTCTGGTAACGCAGGCCGGCGGTCAGCACCCAGCGATCGCCCAGATGGATGGCGTCCTGCACGAACAGCGACTGGTTGTGCAACTGGTCCCTCTGGTCGCTGTCGCTGGCCGAGACGGTGGCCGAGGGCTGCTCCAGCCCGTAGATGGGATGGCGGTAGCTGAAGGTGGAGGTGACCGCCTGGCGCAGCAGCTCGGAGCGGTAGATCAGGCGGTACTCGGCATCGGCGCCGAACTGCAGGTCGTGGCGCATGCCCGCCCACTGCAGGCTGCCGTCCACATAGGCCGAGCCGTAGCTGTCGGTGCTCAGCGCGCCATGCGTAGCATCGTTGCTGCGCAGCAAGGTGCCGCGCACGGTGTCCACGCCATTCACGCGCAGTTGATTGGCGTCGTAGATCTCGCGGTTGTAGCTCAGGTTCAGGTGGGTGGCCCAGCCGTTGTCCAGCCGATGGTCCACGGACAGTTGTGCCAGATGGGTCTCGCCCGTCATCTGGTTGAAGGGCTCGTCCAGCCGGCGTGTGGCGGGCAGGTCCAGCGGTCGCCGTGTGACCGGGTCCAGTGCCGTGCCACGGTCAAACGGCGTCAGGTACTTGCGGTACTCGTACCAGAGCACGGCCTGCGTGTCGTCGCCATACCAGGCCAGCGATGGCGCCACCAGCGTTTCGCGGTGCTGACCGAAATTGCGCCAATAGTCCTCATCCACATGGTCGACGATCAGCCGGTAGGCCAGGGCGCCATCGCCGATGCTGCCGAGGGGGCCCGTGGCGTCCAGCGTGGCGCCCGTTCCGTCGCGTCCGCCCGCATAGCCCGAACCCTGAAGCGACAGCGCGGTGCGCTGGCGCAGCTGCGGCTTCTTGCTGACCACGTTGATCACGCCGCCCGGGTCCATCAAGCCATACAGCAGGGAGGACGGTCCCTTGATCACCTCCACGCTCTCGGCGGCGGCGTTCATGCCGCGCCCCTGCACCAGCGGCATGCCGTTGTGCATGACGGAGCCATCCCGGTTGGCGCCGAAGCCACGCTTCATGATGGTGTCCTGCGTACTGGCCAGGGTGTTGCCCTGGGTGACGCCGCTGACGCCGGCCAGTGCCTCATCCAGGGTGCGCGGGCGCTGGTCACGGATCACCTGGGCCGGGACCACGTTGACCACCTGCGGGATCTCCAGCGCAGGCGCCGTGGTGCGCAGGCTGGAGGCGTCGGGCGTGGGTTGGTAGCGCTCGTCCGCATCGACCGGGGCCGGCGCGGCACGGGCCACGACGCGGACGGCCGGCAGTTCGGCCGCATCCGAGGGGGCCGCGGCGGTCCCGGGGCGTGTGGAGGGGGGCGCTGCCCGGCGCACGATGAATTCATCCGTACCCCCTTCCACGGCCTCCAGCCCCGAGCCAGCCAGGATGATCGCAAACCCCGCAACCACGGTGTAGCTCCCCCGCAGGCCGCCCGACTGCAACTGGCGTGTGCTGGCCGGGTCATAGGACAGGGCCACGCCTGCGGCGGCGGCGAACTGGCCGAGCACGGACGCCAGCGGGCCGGCACCGATCTGGTAGGCCCTGGCCACCTGGCCGCCTGCCGGCAGGCGGTCGGCTGCGTGGCTCGCGGCCGCAAAGCCCACCGCCGCAGCCAGCAGGCAGGTCAGCGCCGCGCGGGCGGGAGTCGGTGTGAAGGGCTTTTGCATTCGGGTTTCCTGGCCATGAACAGCGGTGGAACAAGGGCTTTCATGAAGGGAGCCGAACGAGATCGCAAAAGATGAAAATCTGCCGCAAGTTGTTTGCACGGCGTGGGGGCGGGGGCGGATGGGGCCGGTGCCGGCCTAGGCTGGCACCAGGGTGAGCCAGTAGCGTGACAGGCCGGCCGTGCGCACGGGGAAGGCACGGGTGATGACGGCCAACGCCTTGTCCGTATCTGCCAGAGGGAATACACCGGACACGCGCAGGTCGGCCACGGCCGGGTCGCAGGCCAGGCGACCGGGCCGGTAGCGTGCGAGTTCACGCACCACATCCTCCAGCCGCCAGCCGTCCACGACGAGGCTGCCATCCACCCAGCTGACGAGCGCAGGGTCTGCGGGCTGGACTTCCTGCATGCCGTTGCGACTGAAGGTGGCCTGCTGGCCGGCCTGAAGCCGCAGGCGGCGACTGCCGTCCTGCAGGGGGTGGATTTCCACGGCGTCCTGCAGGACGCCCACCACGCAGTCGTCGCCCTCGCTGCGCACGGTGAAGCGGGTGCCGAGCGCCAGGATACGGCCCTGCGGCGTATGCACCATGAAGGGTCGGCCATCCTTGGCGCCGCCGCTGCGGGCGGTCTGCACCAGGATTTCGCCCTCGCGCAGCACGAGCAGGCGGCGCGCGGGGTCCATGTGGACATCCACCGAGGTCCGGGTGTTCAGCGTTAGCCCGGATCCGTCGGCCAGCACGACGTGGCGCCGCTCGCCCGTGCCGGTGCGGTAGTCGGCCAGCCAGGAGCGCACGCCGCCTTGCCGGCCTGCCCACTGCCAGGACAGGCCGGCCACCGCTCCGGTACCCAGCAAGGCCGCCACACCGCGCAGCACGCGCCGACGGCCGCGCCGGCTGGCCTGGAGCGTGGATGCGGCAAGGTGTCCCGGCACGCGCTGCAGCATGGACTGCAGCGCGTCGAAATGCCGCCATGCGCGCTGGTGGTCGGGATGGGCTTCATGCCAGCGCTGCCAGTCCGCACGGTCGGTGTCGGTAGCTTCGCCGGAGCACAGGCGGGCGTACCAGGCGATGGCTTCCTTGCGGATGCGTGCCTGGGTGCGCGCAGCGGTGTCCGTGGTCGAGGACGCAGCGGTCATGCGCCGTCGGCCATGATGAGGTAGCAGTGCTCCAGCGCCTTGAGCATGTAGTTGTTGACGGTGCGCACCGTCACGTCCAGCCGGGCGGCGATCTGTGCATAGGTCAGGCCTTCCAGCTGGGAGAGGATGAAGGCCTGGCGTATCGCGGGCTTCATGCCGTCGAGCATGGTGTCGATGGCCACCAGGGCTTCCATCACGATGGCCCTTGCCTCGGGCGAGGGTGCTTGGGGTTCGGGCAGGGCGGCCAGCGATTGCAGGTAGGCCCGCTCCAGTGCCCTGCGTCGATGGAAGTCCACCATCAGGCCATGGGCGATGGTGGTCAGGTAGGCGCGGGGGTCCATCGGGTTCGCACGCTCCTTGCGGCCGAGCAGGCGCACGAAGGTGTCGTGGGCCAGGTCCGCCGCATGGTGGGAGCAGCCGAGCTTTCTGCGCAGCCAATCGCGCAGCCATCCGTGATGGTCACGATAGAGCGACTGGACCTCGTTGTGCAGCGCGAATTCGCCGGATGACATGCTGACCCCTGCAGCCGCAAGATTGATCTCCCGGCATCATTTGTGAATGAGATTGGTTCTCATTTTACAAGCTTCCAGCAGGCTGGCGCGCCCGTGCGGCGCAGCCCCGTGGATCACTCCACCGTTCGACAGATGAAAAACTGGCGATGGTGTCGGTTCCCATGGACGCGCAGGACGAGGTGCCTGCTGCGGTTCATTGCGGCGAGCGATGGGACGGCGCCTGGCCGGGCTCAAGAGCGTATGCGAAATCTTGAAATGTTGGCCGGCGGCGCCTCATGACGAGGGCGTCGTGTCAGCAGGTCGTGACACGGCGGCAAAGATGAAAAGCGATAAATGATCCCTGGATGTTCCCCAGAATTTTTCTGGAGAGCCGTTCTCAGAGGGGGAGTGCTGGCCTGCCCGGAGGGACTCGAACCCCCGACCTATTGCTTAGAAGGCAATTGCTCTATCCGGTTGAGCTACGGGCAGATAGGCCCCGTCGAGGGCCAAGCATCAATCATACCCGCAACGAAAGGGCGCCCGGGCATAGGATGGGAGTCTGTGGCGCCCGGGTTCGTCATTCGGCGTCGTCTTCCTCGAACACCACGGAGGGCGGAGCCATCACGCGGGCCATGTCGGCCAGGTTGGGTACCAGGCCATGCGCGAGGTAGCTGTAGGGCGTATCGGGCTCCAGGGCGGCGGCGGCCAGGTGGGCCATGGGCTGGTTCATGGACACGTAGTAGCTGCCGATGGAGGCCTCGACGGCGCCGCGCGTCAGTGCATAGGTACCCGCTCCGGCAGAGCGCGTCTCGTTGTACGAGTCCGCCAGCAGTTGGCCGGGCTCGGCCACCTTGAGCACCTGCAGGCCCAGCATGCGCAGCCGGTCCACGGCGTTCTGCGCACCGGCGGACAGCCAGTAGCCGCAGGAACGGGCACGCGACAGGGTGCTGTGGGGTTGCAGCGAGGCGTTCCAGTCCACGCGCACCTGCTGGTCGGCCCCGGTGTCGGGCTGGATCATGGTCAGCGTGCGTTGTTCGGGCGTGCGCTCGGCCTGCACGACCAGTTGCTGGTGGCAGGCCAGGGAGGCGGTCTCCCGTGCCACATAGGCCTGCACCTGGGTGAGGTCCTTGGCGCGTTCGGCGGTTGTGTGGAGCACGCGTGTCGCTGCCGTTACCAGGGTGTGCACCCGGCGCTGGATATGGGCACGGCCCAGGTCCGAGCCCCGGCTGCTGACCAGATAGCCCACCGAGTTCTTGAGTCCGCTGATGTTGCGCAGCGAATCGGGTGCGATGCCGCCCATGGAAATGGATTTGTCCTGCAGGTCCTGGCTGGTGGTGTAGTACCAGTCGCTGCTCAGACCGGCCTGCGACAGGGCCGTGCGCAACGCTGCGGTATACCACTCCCGCGCGGCCTTGGTCACGAACTCGTTCTGGTTGGGGGGAGTGGAGTACTGCAGCAGCGCGTCATAGCGCTGTATGGCCTGGTACTTCTGCAGGAACAGGCCCATGGCCGGGAACTCCCGCAGATCCACGACGGCCACGGGCCGGTAGTCGCGTGCCAGCGTTGCCAGGGCACGTGTTTCGGGGGTGTTCAGCAGCAGGTGGTCCTGGCCGATGTCCGTGCCGTCGGCGGCGTTGCGAGTGCCGGCCTCCATGGCATCGGGATTGGCGCGCGGGACCAGCACGACGTTGATCTGTTGCAGCAGCGGCTCCAGCAGGCCGCCGGGAGCGAGTTCGCGGGCCATGATGAGCAGGGCTTCGGTGCCGGCCGGTTCGTCCCCATGCTGGCCGGCCACCAGCAGGACGGTGGGGCGACGGCTGTCGTTGAGCGCCGAAGGCTGGATGCCCGAAGCCCGCGTGGCCACCAGGGCCTGTATGGGCGTGCCACGCTGGGAACTGCCTGCCTGCACCAGCCCCAGGCGCGTGTCGCGGCCCAGCGATTTGTTGGCCTGGCTGTGCAGCCAGGACGACAGCTCGCTGGTCGTGGTGAACTGATTGCGCTGCGGCGCAAGGCCGGGGGTGTCGTAGCGCGTGGCCGGATCGGGAAAGCGTGCAGCCACGGCGGCGTTGTAGGGCAGGGGCACGAGGTTGCCGGCCTGAGGCACGGGCTGCGATGTGGCCTGGGGCACTACCGGCGTGACGGGGGGCGGGCCGGGGGGCAGGCGTCGCCGTGGGTGTGGATGTGGCGGGGGGGCAGCGGGGTGCTGGAGCAGGCGGCCAGCAGGGCTGCGCAGGCCAGGACGGACCACCTCAGCCGCCCCTGGGGCTGCCGCAGTGCGCGACGTTGGCTGGAGAGGAGGGCGATTGGAGTCTGCAGTGTCATGGCATGGCCTTGAGGAACCAGCCATGGAAGGCTGGGGGAATCCGAAAACAGGAGGCGGCCTTCGATCGCCGCAGGCCGCAATGCTATCGGGAGGATAGCCATGCAGGCTTGCTGGGCGCTGTCGGCTGAATGCGCAATCTAGAGCGTGTTATGCACTTTTACGTGCCCGCGAAAGCCGGGAAAGCCGGGCCCCTTTCCCGGCTTTCCCTTCGGGTTGACTCTGCGCGCAGGCGCTCGCGGCGTTGCAGCGCTTGCCAAGGCTGGAGCCTTGGCGGCGCACCGCGCCTTGCGATCACCAGCGCGCAGAGCCAACGCGGGTTCGTCAAAGTGCATAACACGCTCTAAGAAAAAGGGCTGCAGCCCCGGAGAGATGCAGCCCTTTCGTGACGGCCGCCAGGGCCTGCCTGTCGGCCTGCCCTGGCAGCGTGAGGGTCAGCGGCCGTAGCCGCCGCGCGAGGAGCCGCCGCGGCCGCCGCCGAAGCCACCCCCGCCGCCGCCACGGCCAAAGCCGCCGCGCCGGCCCCGCTCTGCCATGGTGTCCACGCTGGTGCGCATGGGGTCGGGCTGGCCGCCACCGGCGCCCCCGCGCGGGCCGCTGTTGCGCACATGGCCCAGCTGCGTGCCCAGGTGGGCATCCGCGCGCGGAGGCTGGTCCTCGAAGCGGCGGCCGCCCTCGCCGTCGGGGCGGGGACCGCGCTTGTGGGCGTGCTGAGGGGTCGCCGCCTTGGGGCGATGGGCTGCTGCCTGGCCGTTGCCGCCATCGAAACGGTCACGGCGCGGCTTGCTGTTGCCAGCCGCATGGTTGCGGCTGCGGCCCTGGCCGCCGGCGCTGCCCTCGGGACGGGTTTCCTCCGGGCCACCGGCCTTGGGAGATTGCCCGCGGCCCTGGCGGCCTCGGTCGGGCTGGGCAGCCTTGTTGGTGCGGATGCGCTCCATCATTTCCTGGCGGGCGGCCTTGGCGGCTGCCTGCATGACGTCGCGGCTCGGGGGCTTGCCGGCGCCGCCCCAGATGGTCTGGCGGCCCATGGCGATGGGCTCGGCCACTTCCCCTTCGTCGGGGCCGAAGCCTTCGAGCACCTGTACCGGGATTTCCTGCTTGGTGAAGCGCTCGATGTCCATCATGAAGCCCTCTTCGTCCATGCAGACCAGGCTCACGGCATGCCCTTCGCGGCCGGCACGGCCCGTGCGGCCGATGCGGTGCACGTAGTCCTCGGACACGTTGGGGATCTCGTAGTTCACGACGTGCGGCAGCTCGTCGATGTCGATGCCGCGCGCGGCGATGTCGGTGGCCACCAGGGCGCGCAGCTCGCCGGTCTTGAAGCCGGCCAGGGCCTGGGTGCGGGCGCTCTGGCTCTTGTTGCCATGCAGCGCCATGGCGCTGATGTTGTTCTTGGTCAGGAATTCGGCGACGTTGTTGGCGCCGAACTTGGTGCGCGTGAACACCAGGACCTGGCTCCAGTTGTTCTCGTTGATGATGTGCAGCAGTACCTGCTTTTTCTTGGCGCGGCCCACGGGGTGGATGACCTGGGTGATGCGCTGCACGGTGGTGTTGCGGGGTGTGACCTGGATGGACTGCGGGTTGCGCAGCAGGCCGTTGGCCAGGTCGCGGATCTCGTCGCTGAAGGTGGCGGAGAACAGCAGGCTTTGCTTGTCCTTGGGCACCAGGGCCAGCACCTTCTTGACGTCATGGATGAAGCCCATGTCCAGCATGCGGTCGGCTTCGTCGAGCACCAGGACTTCCACGGTGGACAGGTCCATGAAGCCCTGTTGCTGCAGGTCCAGCAGGCGGCCCGGCGTGGCGACCAGGATGTCCACGCCCTTGTTGACGCGGTCGATCTGGGGCTTCATGCCCACGCCGCCGAAGATGACGGTGGAGTTGATGTCGAGGTACTTGGCGTAGCTGCGCACCGACTCCTCGACCTGTGCGGCGAGTTCGCGCGTGGGGGTCAGCACCAGGGCCCGTATGCCCTTGCCGCCGAACTTGTTGCGCGGCGCCTGGCCTTGCGACAGGCGCTGCAGCATGGGCAGGGTGAACGCGGCGGTCTTGCCCGTGCCGGTCTGGGCGCCGGCCAGCAGGTCGTGGCCTGCGAGCACGGCGGGAATGGCCTGTGCCTGGATCGGCGTGGGGTTCTCGTAACCCTGTTCGAGCACGGCCTTGAGAATGGCGGGGGCCAGGTTCAGTTCTTCAAATGTCATGTGATCAAAGATGCGCCCGTCCGGGGCGCTGGGTATCAGCCTGTCTTGGCAGCCGTGGCGGCTGCCGGGACCAGTCGTAGGCGGATGAGGTTCAATGTCGGGAGCCTGGAAAACAGCGTCCATCGTCCCCAGCTGGAATGCTGATGTCACGGGCAACTGGAACCCGCGACGCAGGGTATTGTCGCATGCGCGGATAATCATGTCTGGCGTGCAACCGATTTGTTGCCCGATTTTTGCAGAAATCAACGATTCAAGTACTCGGACCAGAATGGCTCAATACGTTTTCTCGATGAACCACCTCACCAAGACCGTGCCGCCCAAGCGGCAGATCTTGAAGGACATCTCTCTCAGCTTTTTCCCGGGCGCCAAGATCGGCGTGCTGGGCCTGAACGGCTCGGGCAAGTCCTCGCTGCTCAAGATCATGGCAGGGGTGGACAAGGAGTTCGAAGGCGAGGCGCTGCCCATGCAGGGCCTGTCCATCGGCTACCTGCCGCAGGAACCTCAGCTCAATGCCGAGCACACCGTGCGCCAGGCGGTGGAAGAGGCCATGGCCGAGGTGAATGCGGCGCGCACGCGCCTCGATGAGATCTACGCCGCCTATGCCGAGCCCGATGCGGACTTCGACGCGCTGGCCGCCGAGCAGGGCGAGCTGGAGGCCAAGATCGCCGCCGCCGGCACCGACTCCGAGCACCAGCTGGAAATCGCCGCCGACGCGCTGCGCCTGCCCCCCTGGGACGCCGTGATCGGCAAGCTGTCCGGCGGTGAAAAGCGCCGCGTGGCACTGTGCAAGCTGCTGCTGTCCAAGCCCGACATGCTGCTGCTGGACGAGCCCACCAACCACCTGGACGCCGAGTCCGTGGAATGGCTGGAGCAGTTCCTGCACCGTTTCTCCGGCACCGTGGTGGCCATCACCCACGATCGCTACTTCCTGGACAACGCCGCCGAGTGGATCCTGGAACTGGACCGTGGCCATGGCATTCCCTACAAGGGCAACTACTCCGAGTGGCTGATCCAGAAGCAGAACCGCCTGGAGTCCGAGCAAAAGGGCGAGGAAGCCCGCGCCAAGGCCCTGAAGAAGGAGCTGGAGTGGGTGCGCCAGAACGCGAAGGGCCGCCAGGCCAAGTCCAAGGCGCGTATCGCCCGCTTCGAGGAACTGAGCGACTTCGAATACCAGAAGCGCAATGAAACCCAGGAAATCTTCATTCCTGTGGCGGACCGCCTCGGCACCCAGGTGATCGAGTTCAACAACGTCACCAAGAGCTTTGGCGACCGCGTGCTCATCGACAACCTGACCATGAACATTCCCGCTGGCGCCATCGTCGGCATCATCGGCCCCAACGGCGCCGGCAAGTCGACGCTGTTCAAGCTGATCGCGGGCAAGGAGCAGGCCGATTCCGGTCAGGTCATCGTGGGCCAGACCGTGAAGATGGCCTATGTCGAGCAGACGCGCGACGCGCTGGCCGATGACAAGACCGTGTGGGAAGACATCTCGGGCGGTCTGGACATCATCAATGTGGGCAAGTTCCAGATGGCTTCGCGTGCCTACGCCGGCCGCTTCAACTTCAACGGCCAGGACCAGCAAAAGAAGGTGGGCAACCTCTCCGGCGGCGAGCGCGGCCGCCTGCATCTGGCCAAGACCCTGATCCAGGGCGGCAACGTGCTGCTGCTGGACGAACCCTCCAACGACCTGGACGTGGAAACCCTGCGTGCGCTGGAAGACGCGCTGCTGGAATACGCGGGCACGGTGCTGGTGATCTCCCATGACCGCTGGTTCCTGGACCGTATCGCCACGCACATCCTGGCGGCCGAAGGCGATTCTCAGTGGGTGTTCTTCGACGGCAACTACCAGGAGTACGAGGCCGACAAGAAGAAGCGCCTGGGCGAGGAAGGTGCCAAACCCAAGCGCATGCGCTACAAGGCACTGAAGTAAGCATCAAAGGCAAGCCTCAAAGCGCCTCCGGCACGGGCTGGAGCCTGTATTCTTCGGGCCATGAATCCTCCACCCGTTTCTGTTGCCGCGTTGCAAGCCTGCCTGGTGCAGGCTGTGCGTGGCTCGGAGGCGCTGATCCTGCGGCTGCTGCAGCGCACGGCCCATGCCATGGAGCAGGCCGATCTGCCCGGCACGGGCTTGCCACGCCGCCCCGAAATCCCCGAGGCACTGGAGCTGCTGTCCCGCCATCGGGCAGCCATGCTCAAGGGCTATGGCCGGGCGCTGCTGGAGTGCTTCGGGCAGTCCGGCGAATCGTCGGTCTGGCCGGCAGGCTCCGGCGGCACCGGTTTCGCGTCCTTGTCCCTGCTCGATGACGCCGTGCTGCAGTCGCAACTGGCCCATCAGCGCCTGCTCCAGCACGTGGCGCCCCAGGTGGAGATCGCGCTGGCCGAACTGGATGCGCTGGTCAGTGCCATCCAAGGCCTGGAGCGTGTCCAGCCCGAGCGCAATCCGCTCAGGCCCCAGAGCTATGTGCGGGCGCTGCAGCGCGTGATCGACGAGACCGGGGTGGAGCCCGGCCCTGCCGCCTGCTGGATGGGCTTCATGCGTGAGCATCTGGGTGCGCTGCTGGTGTCCGAGTACAGCCATATCGCCCAGTCGCTGCGCGACCAGGGTGTGCAGCCCGCTGCCTATGGTGTCTCGCCCGTGCAGGCGCCGGTGCTCGACCATGGCCGGCGCCAATCCGACCAGCAGGCGCACAGCCGCTGGCGCGCGCCTTCCCATTACGGCGATGCGCTGGCCCAGAGCCGTGCATATGGCGCCTATGGCCAGCAGGCGCAGGAGGATGAACTGACGCGGCGCCTGGTGGCGGCGCTGCTGTCCGATCCGCGCTGGATGGAATCGCTGCGCGAGGCTCCTGCCGCCGCGCCTTCCTCGATGCTGGCCCTGGCCCAGCACACACCGTTGTCCATGCCCGACTCCTTGCCTGCGGCCACGGCCTGGCAGGCTGGCGAGATCGCTCCCACGGTGCTGGCCGCACTGCCGGAAGGATGGACTTCGCTGAGCTGCATGGCGCTGGAGTCCGTACAGCACCATTCGGCACAGCTCGAACAGCTGATGCAGGCGTTGCAGCCGCAGCAGGAGACGGCTGCCGGCCCGCAGGCGGATGACGGCGCGGCGCTCAATACCTTGCGGCGCATGATGCGCTTCATGGCGGCCGATACGCGCCTGCTGCCCGCCGTGCAGCGCACGGTGGGCCGGCTGGAGCCACTGCTTCAGCAGCTGGTGGTCCAGGACGCGCGATTCTTCGATGACCGCAACCACCCCGCGCGGCAGTTGCTCGATGAGCTGACGGCGCGCAGCCTGTGGTTCGACAGCGAATCGGCGCCCGGTTACGACCAGTTCCAGCAGGTGGCCGATTCTGCCGCCATGCGGCTGGCGGCCTTGCCCCGCATCGACGCCTCGGCCTTTGCGTCGGTGCTGCAGCAATTGCGGGAGGGGTGGGGTGGGAGCGGCCTGCAGCCCCCGGCGGGCCATGAGGCGGCTGAAGGCGGCTCGGTGCCCGGGCTGGTCACGGCGGCGCTCGGGCGCGTCGACAGGAGCGGGCAGGATGCGCGCTGGCCTGAATCGGCCATGCCCCGGGCCGAGCAGATCGCCGCGGCCATCCGCCGGCTGCCCAGCGCGCAGGGCGTGCCCGACGACATTCTCGAATTCGCCACCGGTCCCTGGGCCGAGGTGATCGCCAGCGTTCAGGAGCCGGTGGATGGCAGCGAGGCCCGGGATCCTGGCGGCTATCTGGCCCTGGTTCCCAGCCTGCTGTGGAGTGTTTCCGCGCATGCCGGCCGCGATACCGATCGCCTGGTGGCCCTGGCTCCGCGATTGCAGGCCAGGTTGAGGGCCGGCCTGCGCAGCGTGGGTCGCACCGAGGAGGAGATCCAGGCCTTCGCCGCCCGCCTGGCCGGGCTGCACCAGGATGCCCTCGACGCAGGCGTGGTGCGCCAGCCCATAGAGAGCGTGGACATCTACCTGGACTCCGTGCCGCCCACCGTCTACGGGTCGGAGTCGGCGCTGGCATCGCTGCCGTCCCAGCCGGCCGGCCTGTCGGCGCGCCTGCCACAGTCGCTTTTCGGCGTGGCCGCCTCCATGCCCGCACCGCTGGATGCGCACGCGCTTTCCCCAGAGGGCAGCGAAGTCCAGATCGTGCCGGAGGCGATGCCTGCCAGGCAGTCCTCCCGGCCACCGCCACCTGAAGCCGGTCCGTTGCCGGCGTCACCACGAATGCCGCAGGAGCCTGGGTTGCTGCAGGAGCCTGAACTGCCCGCGGAACCTGCCGCCGCCGAGGTTCCCGCCGCGCCCCTGGTGTCGGAGGACTGGGCCCTGGGCATCTGGGTGGAGTTGTCCAACGCCAGGCAGCGCCTGCGCACCCAGCTGACCTGGGTCAGCCCGCAGCAGACGCTGTTCCTGTTCACGGCCACCGATGGCAGCACGCAGTCCATGACCCGCCGCATGCGTGACAAGCTCCTGGCGCAGGGGCAACTGCGGCGCGTGGAGTGAGGCGCCGCCTCAGCCTGCCGATCCGCTGAGCGCCCGCTGCAGTGCCTGGCTGCGCACATAGGCCGCGGGCGTCTGGCCCGACCAGCGGCGAAAGGCCCGTGCGAACACCTTGTCGGACTCATAGCCAGCCTGCGCGGCGGCCTGGGCCACGGACAGCAGGCCAGTCTCCAGCTGTTCGGCGGCCAGGGCCATGCGGTGCGCCGTCAGGTAGCCCATGGGGGTGGCGCCGACCAGGTGCCTGAAGGTTTCGCTGAAGCGCGAGCGCGACATGCCGGCTTCTGAGGCCAGCGTCTGCACGCTCCAGGGCTGCTGGGGCGCATGGTGCATGGCACGGACGGCACGCGCGATGGCCGGATGGGTGAGCCCCCGCAGGCCACCTTCGCTGAGTGCGGCGGGCCCCGCCAGATGCTCGCGCAGGATATTGATCAGCAGCAGCTCTCCCATGCGCGCCGCCGAAAGGCGCCAGCCCGGGCGCCGGTCCAGCGTTTCGGTGACCAGGGCCTGCATGGTGGCGGCCAGGCCGCCGGCCAGTGGCAGTTCACGGGCACGGACATGGATCAACGGCGGCAGCATGCGCAGCACCGAGTGGCGGCAGTAAGCGGAAAACCAGAGCATGGCGGAGAACATGTCCGTATCGGGCGGGCCGTCCGCGGGGCCGCCATGGCGCAGGACCAGCGGCTGCTCGTCCTGGGTGCCCACCACGTGGGGCGGCACCAGCGTGCCGAAGGGGGTCAATGGCGTGCCAGGCGCGCAGGCCATGGTGTGTGCCGTGCCCTGTGCCAGCATGACCAGGTCGCCGGGCTCCACCCGCAGGGGGGCTGCACCGGGCAGGCCCAGCCAGTAGGGGGCGCCGCGCGCCATGCGGATCATGGCGCCGGACACGCCGGCAGAGGACAGGCCCCAGGGCGCGTGCAGCGCGAAATGCGCGGTCACAGCGTGCTCGGCGCGGCAGATGGCGAGCACATCGCTCAGGGCATCGCTGGACATGGGGTTCAAGAGGGCTCGGGGGCGGTGGACCGGGATGGGGACGAATCGTACCCAAATCGGGCGTTGCGGAGGTTGAGCCGCCAGGGAGGTCGGAAAGACAATGCCTCCCACGATGCGTTCCATGTCTTGGCGCGCATCTCCACAGGACATCGCATCGCAAGGAGACAGACATCATGGCGCGTTTGAGAATAGGCATCGTGGGAGCAGGCATCGGAGGGCTGGCCGCCGCCAATGCGCTGCATCAGGCAGGGCATGAGGTGCTGGTGTTCGAGCAAAGCCGGCAGTTCCTGCGCGTGGGCGCGGACATCAATCTCACGCCCAATGCCGTGCGGGCCCTGGACGGCCTGGGGCCGGGCATCGCCGCCGCCGTGCGCGCCAGCGCCGCCCGGCCCACGCACCGCATCAGCCGCAGCTGGGACACGGGCGAGGAGACCTCTCGCCTGGCCATGGGGGACGAGGCCGAGCGCAAGTACGGTGCGCCGCAACTGACCATCCACCGCGCCGACCTGCTGGCTGCGCTGGCCGATGCCTTCCCCTTGGCGCAGGTGCAACTGGGCAAGCGTGCCAGCCGTATCGTGGAGGGGCCGGATGGCGTGGACATCGGCTTCAACGACGGCAGCGAGGTGGCGGGGCTGGACGCGCTCATCGGCGCGGACGGCATCCACTCCGTCGTGCGCGCGGCCCTGTTCGGCGCCGAAAGCCCGCGTTTCACGGGCGTGGTGGCCTTCCGTGCGGTCGTGCCCACCGAACGTGTGCGCCATGTGCCCGACATCCAGGCCTTCACCAAGTGGTGGGGTGCCACGCCGCAAAGCCAGATCGTGACCTTTCCGCTGAACCAGGGGCGCGATACCTTCATCTTCGCCACCACGGCGCAGGATTCCTGGCATGAGGAGTCCTGGACCACGCCGGGCAGCGTCGACGAGCTGCGCGGCTTCTATGCCGGCTTCCATCCCGATGCCCGTGCGTTGCTGGACGCCTGTGATTCTGTCCTCAAGACCGCCCTGTATGAGCGCGATCCGCTCCCCGAATGGTCCCGGGGCCGCATGACGCTGCTGGGCGACGCCTGCCACCCCATGATGCCCTTCATGGCCCAGGGCGCGGGCATGGCCATCGAGGACGCCGTGGTGCTGGCGCGCAATCTGGCTGCCGCCGGGGAGTCGCAGCAGGTGTCCGCCGCCCTGGCGCGCTATCAGGCCATGCGCATGCAGCGCACCAGCGAGATCCAGATCGGTTCGCGCGGCAACAACTGGCTGCGCGCGGGTGGCAATGCCGATGGGGTCTACGGCTACGATGCCTGGGCCGTCGCACTGGCGGCCTGAACCCGTTGTGCCCGGCGTGCACAGCGGGCCATGGCGTTCATGGCCGGCACGCGGCCAGCTCCCTGGCGCAGGGCAGATCCAGTCCTTGGTCCGTGGTCAGTGACTGCGCCGCCAGCACGGCACGCACCGTGGCAAGGGCCACGGCCTCGGCGGCCATGGCCGACAGGGTCAGCATGCCCAGCGAGCGTCCGGCAAGGCCCGTTCCCAGTGCGAACAGCGTGTCGCCGTCGCTCATGGTGTGTACCGGGCGGATGGCGCGCGCCAGGCCGTCATGGGAGACCACGGCCAATCGCTGGGCCTGGACCTTGGTGATCGCCGCATCGGTGGCGACGACGCCGATGGTGGTGTTCGTGCCGGCCAGCAGCGGCCGCGGCTCCTCGCCCCGCAACAGGGCGCGGCAGGTGTCATGCAACTGGCGACCATCGGGGCTGCGGGCACCGGCCAGCAACGCTGCGCTGTGTGGGTCCACCACATCGCCCACGGCATTGCAGGCGATCAACGCACCCACGGTGACGCCGTGCACGGTCAGCGAGGCCGTGCCTATGCCGCCCTTCATGGCGCGCTCCATGCCGAAGACCTTGCCCACGCAGGCGCCGGCACCCGCGCCCACATTGCCTTCGGCGGGCGGCCTGGAACTGGCGGCACGGCAGGCCGCGTAGCCGGCCTCGGCATCCGGCCGGATGCGGCTGTCGCCCACGGCCAGGTCGAACAGCACGGCGGCTGGCACGATGGGCACGCGGCCCACGCCCACATCCAGGCCTATGGCCTGTTCGTCGAGCCAGCGCATGGCGCCGCCGGCCGCATCCAGTCCCCATGCGCTGCCGCCCGAGAGCATGACCGCATGCACCTGCTGCACCAGGTTGCCCGGGTGCAGCAGATCGGTTTCGCGCGTGCCGGGGGCGGCCCCCCGCACGTCGCAGCCGCCCACGGCTCCACCGCGCGCCAGCACGACGGTGCAACCTGTGGGCCGACGGGCATCGGTATGGTGGCCCACTTCGATGCCCTGTACACGGGTGAGGGAGCCGGGGTCGGAGTCGGTGCGGTGCATGCGCTGCTCTGCTCGGTGATGGACAGGCCTCCACCTTAGCCGAATCCGCAGGCCGTCACCCCCGGACTTCGAGCTCGGTGACCACGAAGCTGCCGTTGTCCTGCTCGGCGCGGAACCGCACCTTGTCGCCGGGCTTGAGCGAGGGGGCGGGAGCGGGCACGCGCAGCTGGAAGACCATGGTCATGGGCGGCATGCCCAGGTTCTTGAGTTCGCCGTGGCGGATGGTGACCTTGTTGGCGCGCGCGTCCCAGCGCGTGACCTCGCCTTCGCTGAGATCCTGGCTGGATGCCGCCGGAGCGGCCTGGGCGGTGGGGGCGCCATGGCCTGAGTGGTCATGTGAGGTGGCCAGGGCCCAGCCCGGCAAAAGCGCGAAGGCCAGGGCCAGGCAGGTGGAGCGGGCAGATGGGTGTTGCATGGTGTTCTCCTGGGATCAGCGGTAGCTGGTGAAGGTCTGGGTGGTGACGTCGCTGTTCATGAGGTTTTTGGTGACCAGCAGCACGTCGTAGGGGTCCTTGCGGCCGCCGTATTCGGGGCCGTCCATGCCGGGGCTGCCCACGGGCATGCCGGGCACGGCGATGCCCAATGCCTTGGGCTTTTGCCTGAGCAGCTTGTGCACATCGGCCGCGGGCACATGGCCTTCGAGCACATAGCCCTCGACCAGGGCCGTGTGGCAGGAGCCCAGCCGCGTGGGAAGGCCCAGTTTGGCGCGCACGGCGTTGTTGCCGGTGTCGTGCACGGTCACGGCGAAGCCGTTTTGCTCCATGTGCACGACCCAGTCCTGGCAGCAGCCGCAGCTGGGGTCTTTCCAGACTTCGACGGGAATGCGCTTGGCGGGCGCGGCCGCCCACAGGGCGGGCGCGGCGAGCGCCACGCCGGCCAGGGCCAGGCGGCGCAGCACGGCGCGGCGTGCAGGGGCGGATGTCGTGTGTTCAAGGCTCATGGAGGCTTTCCTTGGGGTTGCGGTTGGGAAGGGTCATGGCGTCACCGTGATGGAGCCCCGCATGCCGCCCTGGTAATGGCCGGGGATCAGGCAGGCGAAGTCGAAGCTGCCTTCGCGGTTGAAGTTCCAGACCAGGTCGCCGGACTTGCCGGGCGAGACATGGGCCATGTAGGGCTCGCCATGCTCCATGGTGGGGAACTTGAGCATCATCTGCGAGTGCTCTTCGAGCGAGGCGGGCGTGCCCAGCACGATCTCGTGCAGGATCTGGCCCTTGTTGGCCACGCGCAGGCGCACGGTCTCGCCGCGCTTGACGCTGATGCGGTCGGGCGTGAAGCGCATGTTGTCGGTCATGTCCAGCGTGATGGTGCGCTTGGCGGCTGCGGCGTCGCCGGCAATGCCCCAGGGCTTTTGCTCCTTGACCACGGGTGCATTGGCGGGCTTGTCATGGTTTTCGCTGCCATGCGCAAAGGCGGCAGCGGGGCCTGCCAGCAGCAGGGCGGCGCAGATCAGTTCAATCGTCTTCATGGTGTGCTCCTGGGGTGGCTTCAATGGTGCTCATGGCCCGCACCGGGCTTGCGTACGCTGGGGGCGCCGGGGGACTGGCCGGGCGCGGTCTGGCGTGGCGCCGAGGCGGCAGCCGGCGCACCCTGCCATTCATAGGCCACCGTCCCCTTGGGGTGGCTGAACCAGCCCGGGTCCTTGTAGTCGTCCGCGCCCAGCCCTTCGCGCACCTTGAGCGTGGTGAACATGCCGCCCATCTCGATGGGGCCGAAGGGACCGGTGCCGGTCATCATCGGGAAGGTGTTGTCGGGCAGTGGCATCTCCATCGCCGCCATGTCGCCCATGCCACGCTCGCCCATGACCATGTAGTCGGGCAGGATCTTCTGGATCTTGCCTACCAGGCCCCGGTGGTCCACGCCGATCATGGTGGGCAGGCTGTGCCCCATGGCGCCCATGGTGTGGTGGCTCTTGTGGCAGTGCAGCGCCCAGTCGCCGGGCTCGTCGGCGATGAACTCGACCTGACGCATCTGGCCCACGGCCACGTCGGTGGTGACCTCGGGCCAGCGTGCGCCCTTGGGGACCGGGCCGCCGTCCGTGCCCGTGACCTCGAACTCGTGGCCATGCACGTGGATGGGGTGGTTGGTCATGGTCAGGTTGCCCACGCGCATGCGCACGCGGTCGCCCCGCCGGGCGACCAGGGGGCTGATGGCGGGAAAGGCGCGGCTGTTGAAGGTCCAGATGTTGAAGTTCACCATCTCGGCCACGCGCGGCGTCATCGAGCCCGGCTCCACGTCATAGGCCGACAGCAGGAAGGCATAGTCGCGCTGCACCTCGCTGATCAGCGGATGGGCCGGCCGGGGATGGGTGATCCACAGGCCCATCATGCCCATGGCCATCTGCACCATCTCGTCGGAATGCGGGTGGTACATGAAGGTGCCGGGGCGGCGCGCCGTGAACTCGTAGACGAAGGTCTTGCCGGGCGGAATGTGGGGCTGGTTCAGCCCGCCGACACCGTCCATGCCGTTGGGCAGGCGCTGGCCATGCCAGTGGATGGTGGTGTGCTCGGGCAGGCGGTTGGTCACGAAGATGCGGACCTTGTCGCCCTGGACCACCTCGATGGTCGGCCCCGGGCTCTGGCCGTTGTAGCCCCACATGTTGACGAAGAAGCCCGGCGCCACCTCGCGCACCACGGGTTCGGCGACGAGGTGGAATTCCTTGACGCCGGCGTTCATGCGCCAGGGTGCGGTCCAGCCGTTGAGCGTGACCACGGGTTGATAGGGGCGGCCGTTGGGCGGTGCCAGCGGCGCGGCGGTTTCGGCCGAGGACTGGCTGGCGGCCTCGGGCAGCGCGGCCAGGGCCACGCGGCTGACGGCGGCGCCGGAGACGGCGGCCACGGCCGCGCCGGTGAAGAAGTTGCGGCGTTTCATGTCATTGGCTCGCTTCGTTCGAGGACAGGGCGGTGGTCTCGCCCGGGGTGCTGCTGGTCAGCGCCAGCTGCAGGTCGATGTCGGCCAGCCAGAAGTCGCGCTGGGCCTCGGTGGCCGTGGCCACGGCCTGGGCACTGGCGCGCGCTTCTGCCAGCAGTTCCCAGGTGCTCAGCAGCATGCCGTTGTAGCGGAGCATGGATTCCTCCTGGATGAAGCGGCGCAGGGGCAGCACCTCGGACTGCTGCTGGTAGGCGAGATCCCAGGCCGTGCGGTAGCGCAGCCAGCTGCTGCGCGCTTCGCCGCGTGCACGGATGGCGCCCTGCTGCAGCAAGGCCGCGCTGCGCTGGACCTGGGCGCGCGCGCGCGCATTGGCGGCACCGCCCCAGTCGAACAGGGGCAGCGGCATGTCGATGCCCCAGCCGCGCGTGGCGGTATCGCTGCCGCTGCTGGTATTGCGGCTGTAGCTCAGGCCGATGTCGCCGAACATCGCGCCCAGGCGCGCCCAGCCGCTGCGGTCTGCCAGATGGTCCAGGTCCAGGCGCAGGGCGCGCAGGTCCAGGCGCTCGCGCAGCGCGGTGGCTTCGGCGTCGTCGCCGTCGCGCAATGCCGTGGCAGCCTGGGGGATGGCCGGTAACTGGTCGGGCAGGCGCAAGGCCGTGCGCGTGCCCCACAGGCCCAGCACGCGCGCCAGCTGCTCATGCGCCACGTCCGCGGACAGCCGTGCCCGCGCCAGCTGGGCGGCTGTCTCATGCTGGATGCTGAGTTCGCGCGCCTGCTGCAGCCGGCTGTAGTTGCCCACGCGGGCCATGCGGCGCGCCAGCTCGGCACCCGCCTCGGCGGCCTCATGCATGCGTTCGGCGGCGGCCAGCTGCTGGCGCGCGGTGACGGCATGCAGCCAGGCGCGGCGCGTGTCGGCGGCCAGCAGCACCACGTCCTGCGCGGCCGACAGCGTGGCCTGCTCCATCTGCAGGCCCAGCCAGCGGGTGCGCCAGGGCAGGGTGATGAGGCTGACCAGATCGAAGCCCAGTTGCCGGCCGATCTCCCGCTCGCTGCCGGTGATGGACCGGCTCAGTGACAGGGCGGGGTTGGGCAGGGTCAGGGCCTGGACACGCTCGGCATCCTCCACGCCCAGCTGTGCCAGCCGGGCGCGCAGGCCGGCGTTGTTGAGCAGCGCGATGCGCACGGCCTGTTCGGCGTCCAGGGGCTGAAGCAGCCATTGCGCAATGCGTTCCTGGGCAGCCTGTTCGGCCTGGGCGTCGGTGGCCGGCAACTGGGCACCATCGGGCAGGCGCGATGCCGTGTGCGACTGGACCGCTCCGCGCAATCCGTCGGGCGAGACGCTGGCGCAGCCCGCCAGCACCACCACGGTGCTGGCGGCGGCGGCCAGGCGGGTCAGGGACAAGCGGCGGCGGGTCATGGCTTGCCTCCGTGCGCGCCATGCGTGCCATGGGCAGGCGGTGGCGGTACGGATGGGCCTGCCTGCCCGGCTTCCCAGCGCAGGATGTCCACATGGCCGCGCGGGAACTCGGCGACGGCCGCATTGGCCTCGCGCCAGTCCGCCCATTCCTGGGACACGGCGCCGCTGGGCGCCAAGGCCGTGTGGCGCAGCGGCAGCCGCGGGGCCGAGGGGTCCAGGGCACTGGGCTGCGGGACGGTCGGAGTCGGTGGGGAGGCCTGGCCATCGCGGGCCTGGGCATGTATCGGCGGGCTGGTGGCCAGCAAGGCCGCCAGCCCCAGGGGGGCGAGAAGATGCGCGTGGCGCATGGTGATCTCCTGAAGGCGAAACGGACAACGCATCCGCAGCCGGACCTCATGCCGACCCTGGTTCGGGACGGCAGGCTCGCTGCGGACGCACTTCGGGCGTCAGGCTTCAGGAAATGGGTGGCTTGATGGCTTGCAGCAGCGCTGCGCTGGCGAAGCGCTCGCTGCCCTGGGGGCGCAGGCTGGCCTGGGAGAACGCGCCATGGGGCTCGATGCCGCCAGGGGTGAACAGGGCCGAGTGGCAGATGCCGCACAGCGTGCAGCTGGGGCCGTGCTCATGTCCGCCACAGGCGGACGCGTTGCCCTCCACGCACGAGGTTGGGCTTGCCTGCGCGGGCCCGGCCGCATGGTGCGGGGCAGGTGCCGAATGCGCGCCATGCTGCGCATTCTCCGGCGAGTCTGCGGCGGCCAGGAACGCCTGTGCCAGCTCGGGTGCATGGTGGTGCGCCTCGGCGGCATGTGCGGGGTGCACGCTGGGCACTGGCGCCGCGCCCATGGCCATGGCGTCGCCCAGCAGGCCCCGGAGGACCAGCAGCAAGACCATGACAATGGACAAGGGGCGGCGCATAGGCATGGATGATACCGGATGGAGGGTGGAAGTTCCCTCAGGCCGGGGGCCTGCGCGCCGTCCGCCCGCGCGTGGCGCGCAGCGCCTCGGCGATCAGCGCCGAGATGGCGGGAGGCATCTCCATCGGCAGCGTGGCGGGCACGGTGGCGCGGCCGATGTTGCCGCGCGGCAGCCGGTTCAGCAGGTGTCCCGCCGGCACCAGGGCCAGGCGCAGCAGCTGGCCCGATACCTCGCCCGCGTCGCGCAACTGCAATGCGTGGCGCAGCATCCACCAGTGGGAGCGCCAGTGCAGGCCCAGCATCTCCTGGCCGAGCACATGGCTGGCTTCGAGCAGCAGCCAGCGTCTTTGAGGGGGCTGGTCGGCGCTGGCCCGGAAGCTGCCCAGCAGATGCGCGAAAGCGGCGCGCCGCTGGCCCGGCGTCATGTGTTCTCCTTGTCGCTGCCCCAGCGGCGCAGGCGCAGGCCGTTGGCGACCACGAGCAGGCTCACGCCCATGTCCGCCAGCACGGCCAGCCACATGCTGGCGTTGCCGGCCAGCGCCAGGCCGAAGAACAGCAGCTTGACGCCCAGCGACAGGGCGATGTTCTGCCAGAGCACGGAATGGGCGCTGCGCGACAGTTCCACGACTTCGGGCAGGCGGCGCAGGTCGTCGTTCATGAGCACCACGTCGGCGGTCTCCATGGCCATGCCCGTGCTGTGCATGCCGCCCATGGCAAAGCCGATGTCGGCCTGCGCCAGGGCCGGGGCATCGTTGATGCCGTCGCCCGTCATGGCCGTGGGGCCGCGCGTGCGCTGCAGATCGGCCAGGGCGTCGAGCTTGTCCTGCGGCAGCAGGCTGCCGCGCGCGTCCTCGATGCCGGCCTCGGCCGCGATGGAGCGCACGGTGGCCGTGTTGTCGCCACTGAGCACCACGGGCTGCACGCCCAGGGCCTGGAGCCGGGCCACGGCCTCGCGGGCCTGCGGGCGCAGCGGGTCGGCCACGGCGAACAGGGCCCGCACGCCGCCGGCATCGGCCAGCAGGGTCACGGTGCGGCCCTGGGCCTCATGGCTGGCCAGGCTGGCGCGCAGCGCGGCGCTGTCCCAGCCTTGCTCCTGCACCCAGCGCAGGTTGGCCAGTGTCCAGGGCTGACCGTCGATGTCGGCCTGCACGCCTCGGCCGGGCAGGGCCAGCAGCCGGCTCACCGTGACACGGGCAGCATGGGCAGCAACAGGTGCGTCGGCCTGCAGCCCGGTGGCAATGGCACGCGAGACCGGGTGGTCGGAGCGGCCGGCCAGGGCCAGCGCATGTGCGGCGACGCGTTCGGTATCGGCTGTGGCGGTGGCGTCGGCGGTGGCTTCGCTCACGGACCGCCATTCCACCAGGCGGGGGCTGCCCGTGGTCAGCGTGCCGGTCTTGTCCAGGGCGATGGCCCGCAGCTTGCGAGCGGATTCCAGTGCCTGGCCGCCCTTGATCAGCAGGCCTCTCCGCGCGGCGGCCGTCAGCGCGCTGACCACGGTCACGGGAGTGGACAGCACCAGGGCGCAGGGGCAGGCGATGACCAGCAGCGCCAGCGCCTGGTAGGCGGCCTCGCGCCAGCCCCAGTCCATCAGCAGGGGCGCCAGCAGGAACAGGGCGATGGCCAGCACCAGCACGATGGGCGTGTAGATGGCGGCGAAGCGGTCCACGAAACGCTGCGTCGGCGCCTTCGAGGCCTGGGCCTGCTCCACGGCATGGACGATGCGCGCGATCAGGCTGTCGTTGGCCGGCGCCATGACGCGCATCTGCAGTTCGCCATCCTGGTTGATGCTGCCGGCGTAGAGTTCATCGCCGGGTGCCTTGTCGGCCAGGGCGCTTTCACCTGTGATGGGCGCCTGGTTGACCGAGCTTTCGCCGCGCACGACCACGCCATCCAGCGGAACGCGCGCGCCCGGTGCCACGCGCACCACGGCATCCAGAGGCACTTCGGTCGCGGCCATCTTGCGCACCTGGCCGTCGGGTCCGATCAGGTCGGCGGTTTCGGGGGCCATCTGCAGCAGGCTGCGGATGGCGTTGCGCGCGCGGTCCATGGCCTGGTCCTCGATGCGCTCGGCGGCGGCATACAGCGCCATGACCATGGCGGCCTCGGGCCATTGGCCGATCAGGAAGGCGCCCGTGACGGCCACGGCCATCAGCGCGTGGATGCCCAGCTTCAGGCGCAGCACATCCCGGATGCCGGCCTTGTAGACACCCAGCCCCGACAGGACGATGGCCAGCACCGCCACGGCCATACCGCCGTATTGAAGGGCCGGCACGCCGCCCTGGGCGCCGCTGATCCAGTGGGCCGTCTCGGCCAGCACCGCTGCGACCAGGGCAGCCGCGATGCGCGGCCAGCCGGGCAGCACGCTGTGGTCGTGGCCGGCGTGGGGATCGCTTTCGTCGTGGTCGTGTCCATGATCATGGTCATGCCCGTCGCCATGCGCGTGATCATGGCCATGGTCATGGCCTTGTTGGTCGTGGGCCTTCCTGCGGCCCGGCGTCGGCTGCGTGATGGTGAACGGAGCGCAGCAATCGGTGCCGCAGGCGGACGATGAAGGGGGAGGGGAGGCGTTCAAGGCCTCGTTGCCCGGAGGGCTTGGCAGGCGGTTGGAGTTCATGCGAGCATTGGAAACGGTGAAGTCACTTCAAGGTCAAGCATGTCACAACATGAATCTGCGCGCTGGCGCATCGGCGAGGCAGCCCGGCGCTCCGGCGTTGCTGCGGCCAATATCCGCTACTACGAAAAGGAAAGGCTGCTCAGCGCGGGTGCGCGCGAGGACAACCAGTACCGGCTCTACAGCGACAGCGACGTGCACCGCCTGCGTTTCATCCGCCTGTGCCGGGCCATGGACATGTCGCTGGACGAGGTGCGCAGGCTGCTGGCGCTGGACGGAGCGAGCAAGGCCGACTGCGAGGCCGCCAACGAGACGCTCGATGCCCACCTGGGCCACGTGCGTGAACGCCTGGCCGAGTTGCGTGCGCTGGAGCATGAACTGATGCAGCTGCGCAGCCAGTGCGATGGCACGGACAGCTACTGCCACCTGATCGAGGCCCTGCACGCCCAGGCCGATGAGCCGCTGGCGTCATCCCTGGGCAATGCCGGCGCCACCGCGAAGCGGCATGTCTAGCACGATTGGTGGCGCCTGCGTCCGACGGGCCGCCCCGGCGCGGCTCGCTATCATCGGCCGATGAGCCTGAGCCACGCAGCCCTGTCCCTTCCCGATCGCGCCTGGGCGGCGCTGCGCGACCATGCGCTGGCCTGGGGGCGAAGCGTGTACCTGGGCGCCGTGCTGCTGGTGCTGGCCATGTCGCCTTCGAGCTACCGACGTGGTGCACGACGGGCCATGGCCCACCAGATCTATGTGCAGACGGGGCCCATCCTGCTGGGGTTCACGGGCCTGGCCGCGCTGATGTGCGCGGTCATCACGCGCATCGTCATCGTCACGGCGCTGAGCTACGGCCTGTCACGCTATGCGCTGGAGATGGTGGTGCGCGTGCTGGTGATCGAGCTGATCCCGCTGACGGCGGCCCTCTTCGTGGCCATGCGCTGCACCATTCCCAACGGCACACTGATCGCGCAACTGCGCGCACGTGGGCAGTTGAGGGCCTGGCAGGAGCGTGGCGCTGACCCGCTGCGCATGGCCCTGGTGCCGCGCGCGGCCGCAGGGGTGTTCGCGTCGGTCACGCTGGCCGTGCTCAGTTGCGTGGTGGCTCTCATCACCGTCTATCTGAGCGTCTATGGCTTCACCCTGGCCGGGCTGCCCGGCTACACGCGCATCTTCGGCCAGATCTTCACGCCGGCCGTGACCCTGGTCTTCGTGCTCAAGACCTGGTTCTTCAGCCTCGCGGTGGCCATCATGCCCCTGGCCTCGGGCCTGTATGCGCCCCTGCGGCGCCACCGGCTCGGTGGCGCCGCACTGGGCGGATTCGCGCGCATGTTCGCCGTGCTGCTGCTGATCGAGGTGATCTCGCTCATGGGCAACTATTACTGACACCCGCGAAACACGGCGCGGCCCGGGCCGCGCCAGAACAAGGAATGCCATGAACGATACGCGGCGCACGCCGCCAGACCCCTGGGACGGCGAGGAAATCGAAGCCCTCAAGCCCGTGGCCCATCTGCGCGCCAAGGCCGCAGGGCTGCTGCTGTTCACGCTGGTGCTGATCCTGGGGTCGGCGCTGTACCTGCTTTATTCACGCGGTGTGTTCGAGCCCACGCAGCGCCTGGTGCTGACGGCCGACGACTCCGAGGGCGTGAGCGTGGGCATGGACATGACCTTCTCGGGTTTTCCGATAGGCCGCGTGCGGCGCATCGAGCTGGCGCCGGACGGCAATGTGCGCATCCTCATCGACGTGCCGCGCAAGGACGCGCACTGGCTGCGCGAGTCCAGCGTGTTCACCCTGGTCAAGGGGCTGGTCGGTGGAACGACCATCAAGGCCTACAGCGGCATCCTGAGCGACCCGCCCTTGCCCGACGAGGCGGTACGCCCCGTGCTGCGCGGCGACGCCACGGCCGAGCTGCCGCAGATCATGGCCACGGCCAAGGAGGTGCTGGGCAATATCGCGCAGCTGACGGCCGCGGACTCTGCGCTGGGAGGCTCCCTGGCCGAGCTGCGCGGCCTGGCCGGGCGCATCCAGGGGCCGGGCGGCGTGCTGGGCGTGGTCATGGGCAGCGAGCAGGAGGCCCGCAAGGTGTCCGCCCTGATCGACCGCGCCAACGCCACGCTGGCGCGCATGGAGCGCATGGTGGCGCGTGCCGACAGCCAGGTCTTCGATGCCGGAGGCGTCATGCCCGAGGTACGCTCCACCGTGGTGCAGCTCAATGGCCTGCTGGCCGATACGCGCCGCACCCTGTCCAAGGTCGACGCCGTGCTGGCCGAAGCCCAGGCCGTGGGCTCCAATGCGCGCGAGGCCACGGCGGACCTGGGAGCGCTGCGGGCCGAAGTCGAAGGCAATCTGCGCCGCCTCGAAGGCGTTCTGGCCGACCTGCAGCGCAGGTGGCCGTTTGCACATTCACCGGAGTTGAAGCTGCCATGAAGATCGCAAAGACGGGGTGTGCCGGCGCCTTGGCACTGTTGCTGTGCGCCTGCGGCGGCCAGCCGCCCGCGCCGGACTGGGCGCTCAATGCCGAGTCGGCCGCCCGGCGGGCTTCGTCGGCCTATCTGCAAGGGCGCCAGCGGGTACAGGCCATGGAGTGGGACAAGGCGCGGGCCGAGGTGGCGGCCACCGGCCGCACGGACCTGGCCGCGCGGCTGGAGCTGATGCGCTGCGCCGCCCAGGTGGCCAGCCTGGAATGGGATGACTGCCCGGCCTACCAGGCACTGGCGCGCGACGCGGCCCCGGCCGAGGCGGCCTATGCCCGCTATCTCGCCGGCCGGTCCCAGCCCGCTGACGTGCCGCTGCTGCCTGAAAGCCAGCGCCCGGTCGCGCAGGCGCTGATCGCGTCCCCCGCTGGCGCGGCGGTCGTCGTGCAATCGATCGGCGAGCCACTGCCCCGGCTGGTCGCCGCGGCTGTGGTGATGCGTGCGGGCCAGGCCACGCCGCAATTGCTGGAGCAGGGCGTGGACACTGCTTCGGCGCAAGGCTGGAGCCGTCCGGCCATGGCATGGCTGCTGCTGCAGGCCAAGGCCTGGGACCAGGCGGGGCGGACGCAGGAGGCCGACGCCGCGCGGCGCAGGCTGTCATTGCTGGAGAAGTCGGCGACGGCGGGCCGCTGAACGCGCTGCCATCACGTGGCCCAAGGTGCCGCAGGCACCGGGCGGATCACATGGACGACAGCAGGGCGCCCGGGTCTTTTTGCAGCAGGGTGTCGGCGGCCGGGGCGGCGCTGTCCAGCCAGAAGGTGGCAACGCTGGCGGCCACGGCGAGGATGACCGTGGCGGAGAAGGCGATGAAGGGATGACGTCCGAGGGGGCTGGGTCTGCGCATGGTGGCCTCCTTGTCTGGCTAGCGCAGGCGGAGCTTGGGGCTGGGCCTGGACTCTATTGCACACCAGATTGCGCACTGGGGCTGTCAGACAATCGCTTTCTCTCTTGACGTTCGTGAAAAAAAGCAGTGGAAGAAATTGCCTATCGACCTGAGGGACAGGCAAAAAAAAGCGAGGCAGAGCCTCGCTGAAAGCTGCGGGACGGAATCCCCGGCCTGTGCTGGCAGGCCGGGCGTCGCCTTAGAAACGGTGGCGGATACCCGCGATCAGGCTGGTGCCCGACTTCAGGTCCGTGATGCGGTCGTGCATGAGCACGGTGTAGACATCGGTGCGCTTGGACAGGTAGTGGTCGTAGCCCAGGCTGACCGTGGTGCGCGTGGAGTCCACGGCGCCCACTTCGGCCTTGGTGCGGGCCAGGGCGGCCTTGATGGTGCCGGCCGAGGTCAGCGGCACATCCAGGCCCAGCGAGTAGGTGCTGTTCTTGCGGTCCAGGTCCTTGACCTTGGCCTGGCCATAGGTCGCGTACAGCTTGGCCACTTCGAAGTTGTAGGTGCCGCCCAGCATCCAGTCGGTCTTGGTGGGCATCACGGCCAGGCTCACGGGGTTGCTGATCTGGGCGCGCTCGTAGAAGGCCACCAGGCTCAGCGGGCCGCCGAAGTACAGGGCGTTCACGCCGATGTTCTTCTTGCCGGAGTCGCCGCCCTTTTCACCGAACTGGTAGTGGACGTTGGCCTGCAGGCCGCCGAACTTGGGCGTGGTGTAGACGACCTGGTTGCTCCAGCCGGTGTCGGAGGGCGTGGTCAGGTTGGCCGAGCCCCAGGCGCCCGTGCCCACGTTGGCGTGCAGCACCAGCGGCGAGATGGTGAAGGAGTCGCCGAAGGGGTTGGTCAGGATGGTGGGCAGGAAATTGGGCGCCATGCCGCGGCCCAGGCGCACCGTGCCGAAGCCGCCGGTCAGGCCGACGTTGGCATCGCGCGAGAAGTACGGGTCGCCATCGAAACGGCCGGGGCTGCCGGTGTCCACACGCATGAAGGCCGTCAGCTGGAAGTCGACCTTCAGGCCGCCGCCCAGGTCTTCCTGGCCCTTCATGCCCCACCAGGAGGTGGTCATGCCGCCCGAACCCACGACGCCCTTGCTGTTGGCGTCGCCGGCCATGCGCATGGAGCCTGCATAGGCATCCACCAGGCCCGTCAGCTGGACCGAGCTTTGCGCATGGGCTGCGCCGGCGCAGGCCAGGGTCGCGGCCAGTGCGATGAAGGAACGTTTCATGTTGAGGAGTCTTTCATTGTTGGAGAGTGGAAACGGTTGGCCAGTGCTGTGACCGGGCCAGACGATGAACCAATCGCCCGGGGTGGGCTACGTGGCAAACCTGGGACAGTGGTGTTTTCGCATCAGGGGCCGGCTGGCATCGGCGCGCCTTCGCAGGGGGCGGAGCAGGCGCGCGTGACTGGCTAAGCCGCGTATTACAACGCATCCAAGGCATTGCGCCGGCCACGAAGTTGCAGTTTTGACACAGTTATGACGAAACTTAATTTGTGTTTTGCACTCTCGCGTCTTGAATGTCTGCATGCACATCCCTGGTGCCCGGGCACCAGGGATGTGCAGCGGGTCCTTTGCAGAGTGCTCAGCGGTCAATTCAAGGCTCCTTGGGTGCGAATTGCGGGGCGTACCGGCCAGCGGGCAGGCGTGATGACGCAACCGATTGCAAACCGCGTGCCAGCTTGCAACGAAAGGTGAGCGCGGCAAGTGCTTCCAGACGTGTCAGACTTGGCCCATGTCCGAACCCACGCTTCTCGTCGCCGATGACCATCCGCTGTTCCGCGCCGCGGTCATCCATGTGCTGCGCGAGTCCCTGCCCCGGTTCGCGGTGCTGGAGGCGGCCAGCGCCGCCACGCTGGGCACGGCGCTCCAGCAGCATCCGGAGATCGAGCTGGTGCTGCTGGACCTGGCCATGCCCGGAGCGCGTGGCTTCTCGGCGCTGCTGCATGTGCGTGGCGAGTACCCGGACATTCCGGTGGTGGTGATCTCCTCCAACGACCATCCGCGCGTGATCCGGCGGGCCCAGCAGTTCGGCGCCGCCGGTTTCATCCCGAAGTCGGCGCCGGCCGAGGCGATAGGCGCGGCGCTGCAGGAAGTGCTGGACGGCGGCAGCTGGTTTCCGCCCATGGCGGCCGAGCGCTCCGAGGCCGATGCCGCGCTGGCCGCGCGACTGGCCCAGCTCACGCCCCAGCAGTTCCGGGTGCTGCTGTGCCTGGCCGACGGCTTGCTCAACAAGCAGATCGCCCATGAACTGGGCCTGGCCGAGAACACCGTCAAGGTGCATGTGACGGCCATCCTCAAGAAGCTGGAGTGCTACAGCCGCACCCAGGCGGCCGTGCTGGTCAAGAGCCTGGAGAACGACGACGCGATGTGAGCGGGCGGCTCAGCCGCCCTTGTCGCGGTGGCGCAGCAGCATCTGGCTCATGAGGGCGCGCAGCGCGGGC
Organism: Delftia tsuruhatensis; assembly: GCF_903815225.1. NCBI lineage: Bacteria > Pseudomonadati > Pseudomonadota > Betaproteobacteria > Burkholderiales > Comamonadaceae > Delftia > Delftia tsuruhatensis. Next base: position 3,842,485 of record NZ_LR813084.1, on the reverse strand, counting down.
GGGCGCACCGGCTTGGCCAGAAAGCCCCAGCCGCGTTCGGCCGCCTGGCGGCGCAGCGTGCCGTCGCGCTCGGCCGTGACCAGGATGACCGGCGGCGACTGCCCCCAGCGCTGGCACAGCTGTGCATAGACGTCGGGGCCGTGGAGCTGGCCCAGCCGCACGTCCAGCAGCACGAGCTGGGGTGCCTGGCCGGGGGCGGCCAGGGCCAGTGCCTCGGCCGGTCCGCCGGCCAGGGGCACCTCGCAGCCCCAGCGCTGCAACAGGGCACGCATGGCAGTGCAGGTCTGGGCGTCGTCCTCCACGTGCCAGGCGCTCATGCCCAGCAGCGGTGCGTCCTGGTCGGGATCGCCTCCGGGCGCGGTGGTGGTGATCTGCGGCACTGCGGCAGGGTCACCCAGCGGCACGCAGACCCAGAACACGCTGCCCCGGCCCAGTTGCGAGCGCAGGCCGATCTCATGGCCCAGCAGCCGGCCCAGGCGCTCGACGATGGCCAGGCCCAGGCCCGCGCCACGGTCCTCGCCATGGCCTTCGTCCAGTCGGCGGAACTCCTCGAAGATCTCGTGCTGCAGGCTTTCGGGGATGCCTGGGCCCTGGTCGTGGACCTCGATGCGCAGGTGCGGGCCCTGGCGCCGGCATCCGATCACGATGCGACCCTGGCGCGTATAGCGTATGGCGTTGGACAGGAAGTTCTGCAGGATGCGGCGCAGCAGCGCCTCGTCGCTGCGCACCACGCAGCGGGTGTCCACGCCGCTCAGGCGCAGTCCCCGGCTTTCGGCCAGGATGCCGAAGTTGTGGCGCATGACCTGCAGCAGCGGTCCCAGCGCGAAATCGCGCACCCGCACCTCCAGCTGGCCCGACTCCATGCGCGAGATGTCCAGCAGGCTGCCCAGGATGGCATCCTGGGCGGCCAGGGCACCGTCGATGCTGTCGGCCACATGCCGGCCTGCGTCGTCGTGCAGGTGGCCGCGCAGCAGGGAGCTGAACATGCGCGCGGCGTTCAGCGGCTGCAGCAGGTCATGCACGGCGGCCGCCACGAAGCGGGTCTTGTAGCGGTTGGCCTGCTCGGCCTCGCGCTTGGCCTCGGCCAGGTCGCGCGTGCGTTCGGCGATGCGCTGCTCCAGCGCGTCGGCCAGGGAGCGCAGATCGCGTGCCGCGTTCTTGTAGCTGGTGATGTCGGCATAGCTGGTCACGAAGCCGCCGTCGGGCAGGGGGTTGCCGCGGATCTCCAGCACGGTGCCATCGTCCTTGGTGCTTTCGCGCAGGTGGGGGCTGCCGCTGCGCAGGTGCTGCAGGCGGCGGTGGATCGCCTCCTCGATGGGGCCGGGGCCCAGCAGGCCGCGCCGGGCGTTGTAGCGGAACAGGTCCTCGATGGGCTGGCCGATGCGCAGCAGCTCGGCAGGGAAACGGAACAGCTCCACGTAGCGCGAGTTCCAGGCCACCAGGTTCAGGTCGGCGTCGATGACCACCACGCCCTGGGGCAGATGCTCCAGGCTGCGGCTCAGCCCGGTGTCGGCCTGGCGCGCCGCCTGGACGATGCCGTCCTGCGCCGTGCGCAGCTCCTGGGCATGCTGGCGCAGCACGGTCTCCAGTTCCAGGCGGCTGCGCAGGCGCAACGCGGCCAGCCGGCGTCGCTGGCGGATGAACAGCACCAGCAGGCACAGCGCCAGCCAGCCGCCGGCCGCCGCTGCCGCCGCCCAGCGCCCGGCCACGGTGCTGGCCTGCGTGTCGTGCAGCAGGTGCAGCCGCCAGTCGCTGCCCGGCAGGTGCAGGGTCTGCCACAGCGTGGTGCCCGGCAGGGAAGGCTCCTGCAGCTGCGCCAGCCGGCTGCCGGGCTCCAGGCTTTCGCGGATCCGGTAGCGCATGGGGTGCAGTTCCTGATCGATGTACTGGCGCGTGGCGGCCAGGTCCGCCTGGTCGGCCGGGGTCAGGGGCGTCAGCAGGCGGTAGCGCCAGTCCGGCTGGCTGGCCAGGAAGACCACGCCATGTTCGTCCGATGCCAGAACCACGTCGGGGGTCTGCAGCCATTCGCGCTCCAGCTCCAGCAGCGCGATCTTGATCACCACCAGCCCCGCGACCGCGCCTTGTGCGTCCAGGATGGCCTGCGACAGGAAGTAGCCCGGAACGCCCGTGGTCAGGCCGATGCCGTAGAAGCGTCCGCTGCCGTGTGCCAGGGCCTGCTGCACATAGGGCCGGAAGCTGTAGTCCACGCCCACGTTGCTGCGCGCCTCGCGCCAATTGCTGGCGGCCAGGGCCGTGCCGTGGCGGTCGATCAGCGTCAGCGTGGAGGACTGGCTGGCACCGTTGGCCTGCTCCAGCTTGCGGTTGAGGGCGTCGACCTCGGCGGGCGAAAGGGGGTGGGTGAGGGCGGTACGCAGTTGCTCGTCCAGGGCCAGCACCTCGGGCAGGGTGCGGTAGCGGTCTATGCGCTGGCCCAGCGCCTGGGCGTAGAGGGTGAGCTGGCGCTGCACGCTTTCGGCCTCGCCACGCAGCGCGTGGTGCCAGGCCAGCTCGCCGGCCAGCAGCATGCAGGCGAGCATGCCACCGAACAGCAGCGACAGGGTGCGGAAGGAGCGGCGAAGGGAAGTGGGCATGGGGTCTGGACCCGATTGGGCGCCAGCTTGGTGCCTTGCGGGCCTGAATGAGGCCTGGGGATTACCCTTATTCTGGTGCACGCCCTCCCAGGAGAGCGCCGCGACCTAATACCAATAGGTTATCGGCACGGGAAGACGCCAGCGGTACAACCTGCACCTCGCCGCACCTTGGTGGTGCGCCAACCCCCACAGAGTCCTGCCGGAGCCGCACCATGCACGCCGTCCCCACCGAAGTCGCCATCCCCGAGCGGCTGCCTTTCTACCGTCAACTGTATTTCCAGGTGGTGGTCGCCATCGTGGCGGGCGTGCTGCTCGGCCACTTCGAGCCCCAGTACGCCGAACAGTTCAAGCCCCTGGGCGATGCCTTCATCAAGCTGGTGAAGATGATCATCGCGCCGGTGATCTTCCTGACCATCGTCACCGGCATCGCCGGCATGACGCACCTGCGCACGGTGGGCCGGGTGTTCCTCAAGGCCATGGCCTACTTCCTGTTCTTCTCCACGCTGGCCCTGGTGGTCGGCATGGTGGTGGCGCACGTGGTGCAGCCCGGCGCCGGCATGAACATCAATCCGGCCGACCTCGACCAGGCCGCCGTCAAGGGCTACGTGGCCAAGTCGCATGAGCTGACGCTCACGGGCTTTGCCATGGACATCATCCCCAAGACCCTGGTCAGCCCCTTCGTGGGCGACAACATCCTGCAGGTGCTGTTCGTGGCCGTGCTGTTCGGCATCTCGCTGGCCATGGTCGGCGAAGCCGGCAAGCCCGTGCTCAACTTCCTGGAGGCGCTGACGGCACCCGTGTTCAAGCTGGTCGGCATCCTGATGAAGGCCGCTCCGCTGGGGGCCTTCGGTGCCATCGCCTTCACCATCGGCAAGTTCGGCCTGGGTTCGCTGGTCAACCTGGCCTGGCTGGTGGGCTCGTTCTACGTGACCTCGCTGCTGTTCGTGGTCGTGGTGCTGGGCTTCGTGGCACGCCTGTGCGGCTTCTCGGTGCTCAAGCTGGCCCGCTACCTGAAGGCCGAGCTGCTGCTGGTGCTGGGCACCTCGTCCTCCGAATCGGCCCTGCCTTCGCTGATGCAGAAGATGGAGCGCGCCGGCTGCGGCAAGTCCGTCGTCGGCCTGGTCGTGCCCACGGGCTACTCCTTCAACCTGGACGGCACCAACATCTACATGACGCTGGCGGCACTGTTCATCGCCCAGGCCACCAACACCCACCTGACCCTGGGCCACGAGATCGCGCTGCTGCTGGTAGCCATGCTCAGCTCCAAGGGCGCGGCCGGCGTGACCGGCGCGGGCTTCATCACCCTGGCGGCCACGCTGGCCGTGGTGCCCGAAGTGCCGGTGGCCGGCATGGCCCTGATCCTGGGTGTGGACCGCTTCATGAGCGAATGCCGCTCGCTGACCAACTTCATGGGCAATGCCGTGGCCACCGTGGTGGTCTCGCGCTGGGAAAACGAGCTGGACTACGGCAAGCTCAACGCCGCCCTGGACGGCGAACCCACCATGGCGGCCCTGCCCACCGAAGCCGCCGTGGCCAAGGCCTGACGCGAAAGGGCCGGGGCGGCAGGCGCAGTCCCCCCGGCCTCATCGGTAGTCGGCCCAGATCTTCATGCGAAGCTGCAATCCTTCCAGCCGATACCCAGCACGCGCAGATACCCGAATCGTGGGCACTCCATCGCGATCCCCCTGATGCGCAGGCGCAGCGCGCCTGGATCACGTGCCTCGCTCCTCTGATACCAGGCCGAGGGCCGCAGCAGCGCCTGCCGACACGACCTGCGTACGCTCCTGATCCAGGCTGCCAGCTCACGCCGCTTGCCGGCCTTCAGCGCCTTTTTCGGACGACCTCCCGCAAGATCTGTGTGTCCAGGGTCGGGTCGGCCACGAAGCGCTTCAACCTGGCATTCTTGTCCCGCGCATCTTCAGGCGGTTGAGCTTCATGGCGCCGGATCTGCGAACTTCTTTTTCCAGATGCAGTACGTCGCCTCGGACATGCCGGTCTGGCATCAGAAATCGACAACGGGTACGCCCGACTCAGCCAGGCGAAGTGCATATGCGATCTGCTCCACGGAAATATCGACCTTTTAATTGCTTCTCTTTCACGACTATCGGCGGCGCCGGAAGCAACCCTATCCCAGTTTTGAAACTTCCGGAATTAGATGGAGGGCGATAGTTTGGAAATAAATCCAGAAACTGTCCACTGGATTAGATCAAATTCAACTCCAAATTCAATCTGGTTTATAGGGAAAATTTGATTGAATTAGTAGCTGCTGATGCTGTGGCATAGGAGTATTCTTTGTATTGAAAGATCATATTTTCCATCGACAAATCAAGAAAATCCCGGATGTAATATATGGAATAAGATAAAATAGTAATAGTATAAAATACCCTCGTTTATTCTTTTTCTTATACTCCTTTGAACCAGCACCAAATATATATAATCCACAAAATATGTAAAATACCAAGCAAAATAATAGACTTATATTGTCTTCATTTAAATGAAAAATCAAAATTAAATTCATCAAAATCGATACAAGACCAGCATATATATCTGAGAATTTTTCAAAATGTACCAAGAACGATTTGTGATCTATTTTCATGGATGGTGTTTGTCAAGGCAGTAGGAATCTTCGCATTTCAAGAAATTCTTCTTGGGGAATGGTTTAAATATTCTGTAATTTATTGGTTTTGCTTGATTGATTTCTAATCAATAGTACTATTGGCTGATATGGTTTGCAAAAGTCCTAAGGTGCGTCTGTTGGGGGATGGTGCCATGAGGTGTGAAACAGGTCTGCTGAGCCTACGAAACGGCGCCCTAATGGCGTATTGCAAAGCAGTTTTTCAGCTGCGGCGTCAGACGCACCTGTTGAACGGTATTTTCAGATTCTTCCTAATGGATTTTTATTTTCTACAAATGGAACTGCCGGAATTAATCAAGCTCTGCAAAGCAGAGGCTCCTTGCAATACATCCAGAGCGGTGTTTTGCCCTTGTGTGAACATGCTACTGATAGGCTGTTTCCAAGGAGGATCTACATCCATGCCCCATTTTATGGGTAGTTTTATTTTGTTGCTGACTGGAATTTTTCCAACAGCCAAATCCAAGCTTAAATCAATGGCATCGGCAACCCCTCTGCCAGTGTTATTGCAGCCGACTGCACACACAAGTGTGCGAGGCAAAGATGATTGATCGCTCGGGATATCGAAGCTTGAATCGTCACTAAGTGCCCTGGTAAATCCATACCGGCTTGCGCCAAAACCATACACAGATTTTGAAAGCACAGCAGATCCAGCAACTTTTGTTATCAAGGTTGGCTCCGGCGCTGCCAACAACGCACTGCCAACGATTGCACCGCCCGCATTTCCTAGTATTCCTAGCCCATTATTCACTGCATCAGACCATCTCACTAACCCTAGTGGATCAATCCATTGCAATGGATCTGGTGCATAAACGGATGTATTCATGCCCCCCATCAACCCAGTCGGATCTTGACTGATATAAGCCCCCAGCCCTGGGTCGTAATACCGATGCCGGTTGTAATACAGCCCACTTTCTTCATCCTCATGCTGTCCTGGTAGCCGAATGGGCTGGTTCAGATTTTCGGGGTTGTATGTCGCAATGACGTTTCCCCATGGCCCCACGCGAGCCGCCCAGGCGATCCTGCCCTGCGGGTCGATGAGCGCCAGCGGCGTGCCCAGGTGGTCGCAGTGGTACAGGTGTATCTGCTGCTCGCGCCCGGGCGGCTTCTCATCGAGCATGGCCTTGAGGGTTTCGGGTTGCAGTCGTGCTTGCCGCATCCACTGCTGCGAGACCGGGCTCAAGTTGTCTTGGCGCAATTCCTGCTCCAGGCCTTCGAGGATGGCCCGGGTCTTGCCATCTATCGTGTTGCCGCTTTCTTGCAGCTTTTGCACCAGCGTGCGCCCGGGTGGTGCCTTGCTCCCCTCGATGCGGATCAGCGGCACAAAGCTGCCCGGCTCGTAGATGGTGTGGATTTGCCGCTGGTTGTGCTCGGTGAGCACGAGCCGGTCACCATCCCAGCCGTAGAAGGTGGTTTCAGCGCCCCCCGTCAGGTTGCCGTCCTTGTCTGCGTGCTGCACCTGTTTTGCCACCCGTCGCCCAAACGGGTCGTAGTGGTAGTTCGCACCCTGCACCTGGGTGTCCGACTCCAGCGTGTATCGGATCAGCCGGTGGTAGCTGTCGTAGTGGTAGCGATGCTCTTCGTGGCCTTCTGTTTTGTATTTGCGCCTGAGATTGCCCCAGCCATCGTACTCGTAGTAGAACTCGCCATCGTCCTTGACGCGGTTGTCCATCCACCTGGGCTCTCCGCCATGATCTTCCTGCGTGCTGTCCCACGCCAGCAGGTTGAAGTCCTTGTCCAGGATGTGCTGGCGCACGGTCTCTTCCCAGTTCGCTTGTGGCGTTTGGGCTTGCCGTTCTTCAAAAAGACGGTTGCCGGCAGAGTCAAACCGAAAGTGCTGCTGTGCCAAGCCTGGCTGGAGAGCGCTCACCAGGCGGCCTGCCTCGTCATAGCCATACTGGTGCGGGCCCTGGGCGGTTTCGATACGGGTGAGCTGGCCGGCTGCGTCATAGTGGTGCTGGCGTTTGAACGCATTGACCTCGCTGATGAGCGGGCTGTGCGTGTGCTGGCAGGACAGGCGCGAGAGCGTGTCATAACTGCTTTCAGTTTGCGTGGGGCCGAACTGGCGTTTCGTTTCGCGGTGCCGCTTGTCGCGCTCAAATTCGATCACGCTTCGACCATCCAGTACAACGCCATGCAAATGGCCAGAGCCGTAGGTTTGCCATTCGATAGGGTTCAAGCCTTCATAGTGGGTTTTCGATTCAATGCCCAGTTCATTGAATGCACGCTTGACTGTGTGGCTCCATGATTTGTTTCCATCCGCACCGGTAATGCATTGGGTTTCCTCAATGCTGCGGCCCATGGAGTCACGAATGAATTCCACCGCGATGGTGCTGCCGCCCAACTCCGTACGATGCCAGGCTTTTCGCAGCCTGCCATCTTCGCCATAATCGAATTGCTCGTGCTGCACATCCTCGGGAAACTCTTGCAGAAAGGTCTGGCGCGCAACGACGCGGCCCACCGGATCGTGCCCGTAGTTGCTGATCAGATTCTCATCATGGCTCCGCGTCACCTCGCCTGCAGCGTTGTAGCACCAGCCTTGCGTGCGACCGTCGAAGTTGACTTGCTTGACAAGTCGATCCATGGCGTCATATTCGAAGGTGGTGTGGGCGCCATTTTCGTTGGTGAGGACAATCAGGCGGCCAGCCTGGTCATATTGAAATTTCTGCCTCAAGACGGTAGTGCCGCCACCGTATTGATATTCTGTCAATTGCCCCTGCATATCACGTTTGAATTCCGCATTGGCGCCATCCGCACCAGTGATGCGGATAGTGTCTCCAGCGGCGTTGTAGGCATATGCCGTTGTCTGGTTCAACGCGTTGGTGTGGGTGACAAGAAGGCCTGTGCCGTCGTACTGGCTGCTACTGCGCGCGCCTTCTTCGCCGCGGGTTTCGATGCGCTGGCCCCAGTGGTCGTAGTGGTAGCGGGTGACGCTGCCCGAGCAGTCGGTATGGCTGGTGAGCAAGCCTGTGGCGTTCCAGGTGAGGTGCCTTTGACCTCCTCGCGCATCTTCAATGGCACTGGGCATTTCGCTTTGCGGCTGCGCATAGCGATAGCGGGTCACGTGGCCCAGGGCATCGATGCTGGCCGCCAGGCGCCCCAGTGGGTCGTACTCCAAGGACTCATTGACCCTGCCTGGGCCGGTGGTTCGTACCACCTGACCTTGCATGTTGTAGCCCCAGCGGGTTTGCCTGCCATCGGGCAAGGTGATGCCCAGGATATTGCCTGTCGGTATGTCCAGTTCGTAGCAGGTCTCGCGGCCCAGGGCGTCGATGCTTGCGACAAGCCGGCCGCTGGCGTCGTAGCGGCTTTGCGTGGTGCTGCCGTCCGGATGCTGAAGCTTCGTGACGCGCCTGAGTCCTGCCTGGCCTTCGAAGTGGTAGATGCTGGTGCGCCCAAGGCTGTCGGTGACGGTGGTGCTGTCCTTCGCGTAGTCGAAACGGTAGGACAGTGCGCCTTGCCGATGCTGTTCCATGACCTTGCCGTGCTCGTCGTAGACATAGCCCACAGGCGGACGACCTGTATGAGCGTGGGTCGTCATGCGGCCCGGTAGTTTCGGGTGGTATTCAAAGCTGCGCCGCAAACTGGCATCTCGCCCGTAGACCGCCATGAGTTCGCCGCGCGCGCTGTATGCGTAACGCACCAGAGGCGCGGAGGGGACCTCGGGCCAGTGCGGGTCCCGCGCGAGATACACGGCGACCAGGCGAATCCCGCTGTCCACCCCCCAGCCATTCGCTCCTTCGTTGACGGCGCCCGGCACCGCTTCGAGTTCGAGTCGGTATTGCCTGCCGCTGCCATCTTGCACCGTGTTGATCCGGCCTTGCGCGTCGCGGCCCAGGCGCTGCGTGCGGCCAAAGCGGTCGCCCATGCCAAGCAGGCTCAGTCGCTGGCCCGTGATGTCGTTCAATGAGGGCGAATCTCCCGCTGCACCAAAAATCCACCAAGGCCCCAGCAGGTTGTTCGTGACAAAGAAAAGCCTGCTGTTGCAGCGGTCATTTTCGTCAAGGCACATCCAGCTTGTATTCAAGCGAGCAACCGCCAGTCCTTTGTGTTGGTCCAGCCGCTCCAACCCACCGCGCACGATCCAGAGGCTTTCGCTGCGGCTGTAAGCGGCCTGGCCTGGAGTGAGTGGCTCGAACCGGATGGTGCGGCCCTTGCTGTCATTGAGCGCGAGGGAGCCTTCCGTTTGCAGCAGGCTGACTTCACTGGGCAACCACCAGCCGGGACCCAGCAGCCCCACTGGCGCGGGAGCGTCTGTCTGGTAGCTGGAATACTCGCGCGTGAGCACGAAAGGCAAGGGGCCAAGCAGCGCCATGTCGATTTCTGCACTTTGCACCTTGGCGCCCAGCATGGGATTGACCGGGTTTCCGACAGAAACACCGGCAGGGCAGGTGGAGCAGGCAACCCCGCCCGATGAGCCGATATGCACCGTGAGTGAGCCCTGCGTGATGGGCCCTCCGTGCAATGTCATGTCGGTTTGGCGCGCTGCTGGCAAGCCTGTCATGCAGTTTCTCCCTGTTGTCCTGATTGTTTGTGGTTGGCCCGAGGCCTGGGATGCTCAGAAGTGGATCAGCGGGCCTGGCGAGGCCGGCGCTGCTGCGGAAGCTCCGCCTGCGCCTGTCAAGCCACCCACCGAACCAAGCGTCCCGCCAAGCGCACCGAGCTTGCCGCCAGCGGCACCCAGGGAGGTGGCCATGCCTGCCATGGCGGCCATGGCTCCCAGTGCGCCACCGAGTCCCGACGCAGAGCCACCTGCGCTCAGTCCACCAGGCTGACCCGCCCCGGCAGAGTCCGAGGCAACGAATGAATTCCCCCCTGGCGGCGAAGAGCCGCCCGACGACACAGCGTCATCTGCGCCTTCACCTCCACCATCGCCAGGTTCTCCGCCAGAGTCTGTGCGCTGGCCATCGCTCTTGGGGGGCGTCGGTGGCGACTGGCTTGCCTGGCAGTTCCACTGGATCATGCCGGCATCGCCGTTGATCCCGCCCTCCGCCTGCAGTTCGATGTAGGCGCCCTTGAGGTAGATACCGCCATCGCTCTTGAGCACGATCTTGGCCTTGCCGCAGGCCCACTCCAGATGCTCTCCCACCTTGTGCACCGAGACCTTGCCCACGATTTCGCTCTTGGCTTCACCTACCTCCAGGTTCATCGTCTTGCCGATGGTTGCCGCGTAGCTCTGGCCCACGCTTGCATTCATCGCCATGCCGACATTGAGGCTGTAGACCATGCCGTAGTTGTGCATCTTGGCAATGCCTACGTTCTGCATATACGCAAGACCGATGCTCTGGGTTTTGAGCAGGCCGATGGTGACGTTCTCCATCACGCCGACGCTCTTGGTGCGATTGAGGCCGATGCTGAGCTTCTCGTTGTTGCCGACGTCCTCGGTACGGTTGATGCCGATGGAGATCTTCTCGTTCAGGTCCACCCGCTCCTTGCGGTTCTTGTGGATGGTGATGGTCTCGTCCAGGTCGACTTCCTCCGTGCGCCAGCCATGCACGTTGATCTTCTCGTTGCGGTCCACCACCTCCGTCCTGTCGCGGTGGATGGTGTTGAATTCGTCCCGGTCTATGACCTTGCGCCTATCGTTACCGACCCACTTTTCCTCGTTGTTCTCGACCTCGGTGAGCTGATCTTTCTGCGCATGCAGCCACAGCTGCTCCGCACCGGCCTTGTCCTCGAAGCGCAGGACATTGGCCGTGCCCGGGCTGTTCTTCATGCCGTCGCCCGGCACGCCGCCCTTGCTGGAATGCGTCTTGATGCCCGACTGCGTCTTGTTGGCCGGCAGATCCCAGGGCGGTATCTGCAAGGCGTTGTAGACGCGGCCCGTGATGATGGGATGGTCCGGGTCGCCGTTGAGGAAGTCGACGATGACCTCCTGCCCTATGCGCGGGATGTGCATGCTGCCGTAGCCCGCCCCCGCCCAGGTCTGGCTGACGCGGATCCAGCAGCTGGAGTTCTCGTCCATCTTGCCGTAGCGGTCCCAATGGAACTGCACCTTCACGCGGCCGTACTTGTCGGTGTAGATCTCCTCGCCCGCGGGGCCCGTGACCACCGCCGTCTGCGGGCCCGTGGTGTGGGGCTTGGGCGTGCTGCGCTGGCTGCGGTAGGCCACGCTCTTGGGCACGGTGGCGAAGCTGATGCGGTAGGTGGTGGGGCTGTCCGTGCCCGCGCGCTTGGAGCGGCCGCTGCCGCCCGCGCCGTCGCTGCGGCGCACGTTCTCCTCGAAGCGGTAGGTGGCCGACTCGATCAGGTAGGGCTTGTTCTGGTCCTGGCGCGGGTACTTGCTGAGCGTGAACAGGTAGCCCGGCGCGATGTTGCGCGCGTTGCCCTCGCCCTGCGCCATCTCGCGCCGTGCCTTTTGCTGCTCGATGCGCACGCGGGCGTAGTGCTCGCCATCGCCCTGCTGGGTGTAGCCGCCGGGCCAGTCGTAGATCTCGCGGCTGTCTTCCCTGTGGCCGGCAGGCTGATGCTGGCGGGTGGTCAGCGTGGCCTTGGGGCGTTCGAAGTCGTAGTCGTCGGCCTCGAAGTGGCCCGAGGCGATGTCCTCGGCGAAGGTCCAGCCATCGATGTGATCCTCATCCTTCACGTGGGCCGCGCGGTCACCCGAGTAGTAGGGGATGGTGGCAGGTCCGTTGGGCAGCGGGCTCAGCGAGCCGATGTCGTCGGCCAGCACCAGGGTGTGGCTGCCCTGGCTGTGGGAGAAGAAGAAGAAAATTCCCTCCATCTCCATGAGGCGCGCGACGAAGTTGAAGTCCGACTCGCCGTACTGGACCAGGTAGACCCATTCGCGGTACTCGTCGGCCAGCCGGTTGTCGATGGCAAAGCCGTAGGGCGCCAGCACCTCCTGGAGGATGTCCGGCACGGTCTTGAACTGGAAGATCCTGAAGTCCGAGCGGCGTGTGGCATGCCATAGCCAGGGGCGCACGACGGCTTCATATGCACTGAATTTTCCGTCTTTGCCGGTGTAGGTGAACTGCGTCACCTGCCCCGACAGAAATCGCTTGCCGCCGCCATGGCGTTCGGTGGTCAGGTCGATCTCCACGCTCATGTCCTTGCCCAGCAGTTCCTTGGCGGAGATGGAGGGGGTTTCACTGATCAGGCGTATGCGGAATTCGAAGAGGCGGGAGATGCCTTCCTCTCCGGACAGGGCGCGGAATTCCAGTTGCTCGCCCAATGGGCTGTGGACGATGAAGGTGCGGTTGGACATGGAATGCGCCCCTCCCCCGGGCAATGATCTGGAATGCCGTGCGCGTGCTTTTTTGATGGGGCTACACGGTGGATCTGCAAATCATGCGCAACCATGGAAGCCTTGGGAAGGGATTCCCAAAGAACAAGACTATTCCTAGGAAAGTTCTGAGCCTTGCCCGGCGGGAGCAGTGCACTGGGCAAAGTGGCAGCGATTGCCAAGGCATGGGCCTTGGCTGCGCACTGGGCCTTGCGATCACCAGCGCGCAGCCAGCGCGGGTTCGTAAAAGTGCATCACACGCTTTGGCATGGCGTATTCTCGGGACTTCTTGTACCTGGCCCTGGCGCCTACTCTTCCCATGCACCTGTCCAGACGCGAATTCCTCGGAGCCGGCATCGCCGCAGCCTGCGCCTCGCTGACCGGCTGCGCGGCCTCGGCACCCGTGTCGGGGAGCTTTCTGCAACCCTGGCGCAGCCACCTCGACATGCCGCGCGAGCAGTGGCGCCAGCGCCTGGTCGCCACGCAGGCCCTGGGGTGCCGGGAACTGTTCGTGCAATGGTCGGGCCTGGCGGGCGATGCCCAGTCCGACAGCTGGATGCTGGCCGACACGCAGATCGCCGACCTGCTGGACATCTGCGCGGAGCTGGGCATGGGCGTGCACCTGGGCCTGCCCTATGACGAGCGCTGGTGGAAACAGATCAGCTTCACCAATGCCGCGGGGCCCGCGCCCTACCTGTCCCATATCGCCGAGCAGGGGGTGAACCACATGTACGCCAGCATCTGGCCGCGCCATGGGGCCTTTCGCGGCTGGTACATCCCCTATGAGCTGGAGCAGTACCACTGGGCCGCGCCCGAGCGCATCGAGCTGCTGGTGGGGGCGCTGCAGCCCATGGCGCAGGCCGCCGTGGCCACGACGGGCCAGTTGCCTACCATCTCCACCTACTTCAGCCAGCTGCAGACCCTGGGCAGCCTGGCCACGCTGTGGAGCATCCTGCTGGACCGCATCTCCCTGCACCCCATGGTGCAGGACGGCGTGGGTGTGGCAGGCCTGCGCAACTACGAGGCCCTGGCGCCGCTGCAGCAGATGCTGCTGGAGCGCCGGGCGCCGTTCGACCTGATCGTGGAGCTGTTCGAACAACTGCCGCCGACCCGCCCCGACGGCTCCGACTTCCGGGCGCGCGCCGCCAGCTTCGATCGCGTGCGCCAGCAGTGGGATGTGGCCCGGGACTATGGTGCCCAGCGCGTCGTGGCCTTCGCCATCGACCCCTGGGTGCTGGGCGACACCCCCGAAGCCAGGCAGCTCCTGCGCGACTGGAAATCCGCCGCCCGCTGAACGGGCGGTGGCCGGGTCAGAAGCGCTTGCCGATGATCTCCCTGAGGATTTCGCTGCTGCCCCCGAAGATGCGCAGCGCCCGCGCATCGCTCCAGGCACGGCCGATGCCGTACTCGGCCATGTAGCCGTAGCCGCCGTGCAGCTGCAGCAGCTCGTCCAGCACCTGGCCCTGCAGCTCGGTGGCGTTGAGCTTGGCCATGGCGGCGGTGACGGCGTCCAGGGTGCCGTCCATGTGGCGCGCCAGGCAGTCGTCCAGGAAGACGCGCAGCATGGTGGTCCTGGCCAGGGCGTCGGCGAACTTGAAGCGGGTGTTCTGGTAGTCGAGCACGCGGCGGCCGAAGACCTTGCGGTTGCGCACGAACTCGGCCGCGCTGTCCAGCATGCCTTCGGTGGAGGCGGCGGCGCGCAGCGCGATGGCCAGCCGTTCCTGGGCCAGCTCGCTCATCACGTAGCCGAAGCCTGCGTTCTCCTCGCCCAGCAGGTGGTCGGCCGGCAGGCGCAGTCCCTCGAAGAACAGCTCGCAGGTGTCCTGGCTGTGCTGGCCGATCTTGCGCAGCGCCGGGCCCTTGCCCAGGCCCTGCATGCCTTCCTCCACGACGAAGAGGGACAGTCCGCGCGCACCCAGGTCCGGATCGGTGCTGGCCAGCACCACCATCAGGCCGGCATTGACGCCGTTGGTGATGAAGGTCTTCTGGCCGTCGAGCACATAGTCCGCGCCCTCGCGCCGGGCCCGTGTGCGCACGGCCTTGAGGTCGCTGCCGGCGCCGGGCTCGGTCAGGGCGATGGCACCGATCAGCTCGCCCGTGGCCATGCGTGGCAGCCAGCGGTCCTTCTGCTCCTGGGTACCGAAGTTCCAGAGATAGGGCGCGACCATGTCCGAGTGGATGGAAAAGCCGATGCCCAGGCAATTGGCGCGCGCCAGCGCCTCGATGACCACGGCGGCGTGGCCGAAGTCGCCGCCCTGCCCGTAGGGCGGGGGCAGGGGGCAGTTGAGCAGGCCGCTGTCGCCGGCCTTGCGCCACAGCGCGCGTGGCGTGATGCCGGCGCTTTCCCAGTCGTTGATGTGGGGCAGGATCTCGGCCGCCACGAAGCGGTCGACCTGCTGCTGGAGCAGCAGGTGGTCTTCACGCAGTACGGTGCGCATGTCGGTGTCGGTCTCCTCGGATGGGGTGGGTTCAGGGGCGGTAGGGATCGGTGGCGCTGGCCTGGCCGCGCAGCACGGGGGCGTCGGCCGTGCCGGTCATGAACAGGCTGTAGTGGTCCCCAGGCTGCAGCTGAGGCAGGGCGATGGCCGCGCTGGAAGCCTTGCCACAGGAGGCGCTCAACTGGGCGCTGACCGGGTTGATGGAGCGGCTGGCCGAGGTCCCCGGTGCCACCGACTTGAACAGCGCAGGCCCCGAGGTGGCGACCTGCAGCGCGCCTTCGGCGCAGTCCTTGCCCAGGTTGTAGAAGCGCAATTCGGCCTTGAGCGCGTCCTGGCTGCCGCCGGAGTCGTCGATCGCGGTGAAGCGCATGGCGCCACCCTGGTCCTGGCGTGGCACCAGGGTGGTGAAGCTGCCGGGCACCACCTTCATGGGGCCTGCGCTCTTGCCGTCAAGCAGGATGCTGAACGGCGTATCGCCCTTGACGATGGCATAGCTGCTGGCAGGCTTGGCGCCCGACAGGGTCTGCTCGGGGCCGTTGGCGATCTTCACGCGCAGGGCGCCCGCATCGGGATGGACCACGCGCACGAAGGACGAACCCGCGGGCGGGCGCGCCGCATAGAGCTGGGCCAGCGTGCCTTCGGCGTGCGCGGCGGGCAGGGCCGACAGCCCGGCCAGGGCGAGCAGGGCGTGGCGGATGCGGGAGCTGGGGGATGGGCGGGCGAAGGTCATTCCTTGGGTTCCTTGGCGGGGCGCATGCGTGAGTCGAGGTACATGCGCTCCAGTTGCTTGCGGTCGGCCTTGTCGGTCTGGGTCAGCGGAAAGCCGTGGCAGGCCAGCAGCTCCGACGGGATCATGTAGGGCGGCACGCGCCGGGCGAGCAGCTCGCGCCAGCCGGCCAGCTCTTCGGGCAGGGGTTGCATGCCGGGCGGGCCGCTGCGGTCCAGGTCCACGAAGCCGATCATGCGCACGATGAAGCCGTCGGGCCGCCTGAGCGCGACGGCGGCCCCGGCGCGCACGCCCGGCAGGGTGGCCAGCACGGCATCGACCTCGGCCAGCTCGATGCGGTAGCCGTGCATCTTGATCTGGTCGTCGCGCCGGCCATGGAAGGTGACCAGGCCCTGGTCGTCGATCTCGCCGAGGTCGCCCGTGCGGTAGCCGCGCTTGCCCTTGCGTGTGAACATGCGGCTGGCGTGCAGGTCGGGGCGGTTCAGGTAGCCGCGCATCACATGGTCGCCGGCCACGCAGATCTCGCCCTCGTCCAGGAACACATCGGCATAGGGCTTGGCCCGGCCGATGGGAAAGGGCAGGGGGGCGCGGGCGCGCAGCGCGGGGTCGATCTCCACCCAGGTGGTCGAGCAGGTGGCTTCGGTCGGACCGTAGGAGTTGATGATGCGGGCCTGGGGAAAACGGCTCCAGAGCGCTTCGGCCACGGTGGGGGTCAGCGACTCCGCGCCGAAGACGAAGACGCGCAGGTCGGGCAGGTGCTGCTGGTCGAAGTCGGCATCGAGCAGCTGCTGGCGCACGAAGGAGGGCGTGGAGGCCCAGACGTTGACATGGGTACGGGCCAGGTAGGCGGCGAAGGCCTGGCGGTCGGCGATGGTCTCGCGCGCGCACAGCACGCAGGTGCCGCCCGTGATCAGCGCTCCCATCCAGTTGAACAGCGAGAAGTCGAAGCTGAACAGCATCTGGTCCATGAACACCGGGGCCTCGCCCAGGGCCAGGCAGTCGCGTATCCAGCCACCGAACAGGCCCAGGCTTTCGCGTCCGATCTGCACGCCCTTGGGATCGCCCGTGCTGCCCGAGGTGAACATGATGTAGGCCAGCGATTTCTCCTGCAGCGGCTGTGCGGCGATGCCGGTGTCCAGGAAGGCGCCTGCCTGCGCGTCGTAGTGCAGGCCCGCCTGCACCAGGGTGGCGATGCGCGCCATGCGCTCGGGCGGGTTGATCACGTCCACGGGAACGAAGGGCAGGCCCAGGCGCAGGCAGCCGATGATGGCCACGAGAAAGGCGCTCTCCTTGTGCCCGGTGATCAGCACGGGCTCGTCGCGCCGCGCGCCGCGTGCCAGGGCCTGCTGCTCCCATTGCTCCACGGCCCGGGCCAGTTGCTGCCAGCTCAGCGTGCCGGCGGCATCGATGACGGCGGGCCGCTGCGTGTCGGCACCGGTTTCGATGAAGTCGAAGCGGTCAAAGCAAAATCGCATGCGGCCTCCTGGCGGCTGTGTGGATGACGGTGCGCGGACAGTGGGCGCGCATCAGGCCTTGCGCTGCCCGGCCACGTACTGGGCCAGCGCGTGCACGGATTCCAGGTGCAGGTCGATCTCCGAGGGCGGTATCTTGACGCCGAACTCCTTTTCGATGGCCAGCGCCACGTCCACGGCGGACAGCGAGTCCACCAGGCCCGATTCCAGCAGCAGGGTGTCGGGTTCGACCGAAGTCAGGATGATGTTTTCGATGATCTTGGCAATCCGGGTCTCGATCTCGTTCAGGGACATGGTTTTCTCCGTCGGCGGTTTCAGAACTGGAAATACAGGAATCGGGTTTCCTTGTGCAGGTTGACCAGGCACAGGAAGAGCAGGACCAGGGTGGCGGCCGTCCAGGCCGCGTTGGGACGCCAGCGCATCCAGGCGCGCGGCGCCTCCTGCAGCTTGAACATGGCGGGCGAGTGGCGGCCCAGGATCTGGTGGGCATTGGGCGTGAACCAGGCGATGCCCAGCAGCAGCAGCACCAGGGCCAGCTGCATGTGGTGGCCGATGGCCAGGCGCAGGGCATCGCCCGCTGCCAGCCCCCGGACGTGGGACAGCGACTCCAGCGCCTCGACGCCGCGCAGGCCGGCCATGCCCTTGAGCAGCAGCAGGGCATCGCCCACGCCATGGGCCCGGAAGAAGGCCTGGGCCACCAGCACGGCCACGAAGGTGATGGCCACGCTGAGGGCATGGCCCGCCAGGCTGGACTTGCGCGCCGCGGCCGGCTTGCGGCTGACCACGAAGATGCGCCAGGCGTGGTTGACCGAAAGATAGAAGGCGTGCAGCAGGCCGAAGACCAGGTATTGGAAGCCCGCGCCATGCCAGATGCCCGCCAGCCCCATGGTGAACAGCGTGGGCAGCACGATGGTGGCGGCGAAGCCTCCCGGCGAGCGCGCCGCGCTCGACCCCACGGACAGGCCGCGCCTTTCGCGTGCGCGGGAGACGGCCATGGCCACGGGGTAGTAGAGATAGGCCGTCAGGTAGCGCGTCAGCGTCATGTGCCAGCGCGCCCAGAAATCGATGATGCTGGCCGCCTTGTAGGGCGAGTTGAAGTTCAGCGGGAAGCGGATGCCGAACATGCGCGCCAGGCCCAGGGCCATGTCCGAGTAGCCCGAGAAGTCGAAGTACAGCTGCAGCGCATAGCTCACGCTGGCGCCCCAGGCCGCCCAGAACTGCAGCTCGCCCGGCGCGGCGAAGCCTGCATCCGCGTAGGGGGCGATCTCGTCGGCCAGCAGCACCTTCTTGGCCAGGCCGATCACGAACAGCGTGCCGCCCACCGACAGGTTGTCCGCGCGCAAGCGGTAGTTCTCGGGCTGCGCGAACTGCGGCATCATTTCCTTGTGATGCAGGATGGGGCCCGCGATGAGGTGCGGGAAGAAGGTCACGAACAGCACATAGCTCAGCAGGCTGCGTTCCTTGACGATGCCCGAGCGGCAGTCCAGCAGATAGCCGATCTGGGTGAAGGTGAAGAACGAGATGCCCAGCGGCAGGATCAGCTCGTGCATGCCACCCTGCGTCAGCCCCCACTCGCCCAGGAAGTTGAACAGCGTGGCGAAGTACTTGTAGTGGAACAGCGCCGCCAGGTCCGCGCCCACGCCCACGGCGGTCACCAGCGCCTGCCAGCGCGCATGGCCTGCACAGCGCAGGATCAGCAGGCTCACCAGGTAGTTGAAGGCGATGGACAGCGCCAGCAGGGCCACGAACTGCGGGTTCCACCAGCCATAGAAGACGAAGGAGGTCAGGCACAGCCAGAACGCGGCCAGCCGCAGGCTGATGGCGCCGGCCAGGTAGTGGCCCGCCAGCGCGATTGGCAGGAACAGCAGCAGGAAAAGGTAGGAGTTGAACAGCATGTGGCAGTCGGGGTCACGCAGGCGGGGCGGCGGCGGCCATCTCCTGGAGCGCCGCCTTTTCCTCGTCCGTCAGGGGCAGGGACAAGGTGTTTTCCGAGAATTCCCAGATCACCAGCCGCAGGCTGGCCGGCCAGGAGGCGCGGCGCTTGAGCGCGGCCGCCATGGCGCCATTGAACTGGCCGCCATCCATGCTCAGGTTCCAGACCTCGCGGCCCAGCGCACGGCCTAGCTGGGGCGCGAAATTGCTGCGCAGGCCGTTGGAGCTGCCGGCCAGCAGCACCTGCACGGGCGGCGTCTCGTCGAGCAGGCCGCCGCCGCGCAGGGGGGTAATGGCCTGCGGCCTGACCTCGTCGCGCGCGGGCCGCCAGCCCGGGGGCGCATCGCTCAGCCCCGCGAGGGCCAGCAGGTCGCCGGGCAGCAGTTGCGCGGGCCCGGGCGCAGACGCCTCGAACGCCTGGTCGCCGCGCTGACCGCCCAGCAGCGGCAGCGCCGCCCGGGCCACGGCCAGGGCTGCGGCATGCGCGCCCTCGGCATTCATGTGCACATCGGTGCGAAAGAACATGGGCTGCGCCTGGTCTTGCAGGGCAGGACGCAGGTCGGCGAAGGCGATTCCCTCGGTCTGCAGGAACCGCTGCCACTGGTCCAGCCGCTGGCGCATCACGGGCGCCACGGGCAGGCCGCACAGATGGGCGGCCTCGATGCGTGATTTGTCGGGCACGGCCACGACCAGGGTGGCGATGCCCCGGGCCTGCAGCTGCCGGGTCCAGTACCGGACCAGCTGCTGGCGCGCCTCGAACGGTGCGGCCCCCGTGCCGGGCTGCGGTCGCAGGCCGTCGCGATAGAACATCCATTGCGGGCAGCCCAGGGCCACCTGGGGGCCGGTGTCTCCCAGCAGGCGATAGCGCAGCGCGGCCTGGCCTGTTTCCAGCGAGGACTGGGCGGGCAGGCGCAAGGCCTTGTTCAGCGCCGCGCCCGCGCGGCCGTCCAGCCAGGCGGACAGTTGCAGGTCGCCGGCCCTGGGTCCATGCCGCACCAGCGTCCAGCCGCCCCAGGCCAGTCCCGCCAGCAGCAGCGCGCCCCAGATCCAGGCGTTGCGTCGATGGCCTTGCGCCAGAGGATCTCGTTCTGATGGGGCCACGGTCTCAGCCCTTCAGCGCGGCGCGCAGGCGCTCCAGCCATGTCGCGCTGGGCATCAGCGAGGCGTTGTCCCACTGTCCGGCCGCATTGGGGCCGTAGCTGTAGGTGGGCTCGAACATCTGCCATACCAGCACCTGGGGCTTGCGGGCCTTGAAGGCCGGAGACTCCAGGTATTCGAGCAGCATGGTCCATTGGCCGACGTTGCCGGGTTTCCAGTTCAGGGAGACCGGGCGGTCCAGGAGGCTGGAGAGCTTCTGGGGGAAGCCGAAATAGGGCTGGACCATGCTGTGGCCGGTCACGTGCACGGGGGCGGGCTCGTCATCGATCAGGCCCGGTGCCTGGGCCTGGCGGCGCACGGTGTAGACCTCGCGGCCGACCTGCTTGCGTTCGTCGGCGGTGAGGAACAGTTCGGCCAGGTCGCCGTAGCGGCGTTCGGTGACGACATCGCCCAGCGCCATGCCACCACCAGCGCGGCCCGCCAGCTGGGGCACCTCGGCCTGGACCATGCGGGCCGTGGCTTCGGCCGTGGCGTCGGCCGCGGCCTGGGTCCAGTGCTGGTCGGTGCGGTAGAACACGTCCTTGCCGCTTGCACGCACGGCGCGCAGCACGGCCTCGTCGTCGAAGCTGGGGATGCCGGCCGCCTGCAGGGACTGCAGCACCTGCTGGTAGCGGCCCTGGACCTCGCTGCTCATGGCCTTGCCGTCGGGCATCTTGTCGGGATAAAAGCGTACCTTGTCGGGCAGCAGCAGCACCTGCAGCTTGACGCCGCGGGCTGCCAGCAGGTTGCGGGCCTCGCTGATCAGGCGGGTGGACTCGGCGATGCCGGCTCGGTCCACCTGGGTCAGGCTGCCCCAGCCCGGGAAGAGCCAGCCGTCCTTGCCCTTGAGAATGATGGAGGAACTGTCCTGGGCCTGTGCCGCCAGCCCGCCCAGCGCCAGGGCGCAGGCGGCCAGCCCGCGCGCGGCGCGCGCCAGGACTGCGTGCCGCCTGTGCGGGGCCGGGCGCGGTGCTCGGGTCGTGGAATCCATGTTTCTTTTCTCCTTGTCGATGCGGTGATGGCGGGCAGGGCTCAGTAGGACAGGGTCAGCGTCATGAACAGGCCCTTGGCCCGGTCGGCCTGGCCGCCGCCGATGTTGAAGCGGTACTGCATGGACCAGTCCAGATAGGACTGGGCCGTGCTGTAGTGGCTTTCGCGGAACCATTGGCGCAGGCTGACGCCCACGCCGGCGCTGGCGGACCAGCTGCTGCCATTGCCTTGCAGGGCCAGTGTCTGGCCCTGCTGGGCCGCCAGCTGGGCGGCCGTGGGCGTGGCGCCCGGGGCCGCCTGCAGGGAGCGCACCTCGACGCGATTCCTCTGCTTGATCCAGTCGGCGGCGACCACGCCGAAGGGGAAGATCACCAGGCCCTGGCGGATGCCGTCGGCCCGGAAGCTGCGGCCGATGCGGGCCTCGGTGGAGAAGAACCACTGCTCGCGCTTGTAGCGGCCCGAGCCGTCGCCCACCTGGGCGCCGGTGGCCTGGTCGGTCAGCGTGAAGCGCGAGGCCATGCTCTGGTTGGCGTAGCCGGCCTGGCTGTAGCCTTCCATGGTGAACCAGCTGGAGCGGTCCGTGCGCCGTCCCGTGCCCTCGTAGAAGCCGTGGGTGACATAGGCCAGCCAGCCTCCCTGGCCCGCGCCCGCGCTGTACCTGGCCGAGATGGGGTTGCCCAGCGCCGGGCCGGTGGGGTTGAGCGGATCGCGTCCGCTCATCATGCAGCGCAGCTGGGGCGATTCGGGCGTGATGAAGCCCGAGCGCGTGGCCGAGCCCAGGTTGAACTGGCGCTCTATGCCGAAGGTCAGCGCGTACTTGGTGGACGGCGTGAAGCGCATCCCCAGCGAGCCCGTGGTGGTGGGCAGGCCCGAGACACCCCGGTTGTCGGTGGCCTGCACATTGATGGGCAGGCCCGTGCAGGGGTCGATGGCGCTCTGGCCCAGCGTGGTGCCTCCGCCGTCATGCAAGGTGCTGCCCAGCCGCCCGTAGACATCGAAGATGCGGGTGGAAGAGTTGAGGAAGTTGGACGGGCGCCAGTAGGCCTCGGCCGTACCGAAGACCGCATCGCCCGCCTGCGTGAGAATGCCGTCCGAAAACGCCCGCCCGGCAGGCCGCGCACCGCGGTAGCCCATGGACACGATGGCCCCCCATTCGCGCGCGTAGCCGGAGACGGCGCTGCGCGCGTTCTCGCGTTGTCCGGGCGTGAGTTTCGCGGTGCCGGCATCGTCGAGGTCGATGGCTTCCTTGAAGGTGCGAACGGCGGCGCGGCTGTCGCCGGTGCCGGCCAGCGCATAGCCTTCGTCCAGCATGGCGCCCGCGGGCGCCTCGCCCGTGGCACGGGCCGCGCGAAAGTCCTGCAGCGCCAGGGCCGGTTCCCCCCGGCGCGAGTGCAGGTAGCCGCGCTGCATCAGCAACTGGGCATCGTTGGGGGCGAGGGACAGGGATTTGTCCAGCCGCAGCAGTGCCTGGCCCTGCTGCTCGCGGTCGCCCGCGGCCAGCGTGGTGGTCAGCAGCTTTTGCAGCTGGGGATTGTCGGGGTCCTGCTCCACGGCCGTGCGCGCATGGCCGATGGCGGCCTGATAGTCCTGGCGCGCGTAGGCAGCGTAGGCCTGGGCGCTGGGGCCGCCCGCGCCCTGGGCATCGGAGGGCTGCAGCTCGCAGACCGTGCCATAGGGCGTGTCGCGGCAGTCCTGCAGCGGCGGGGGATAGTCGGCCATGGCCAGGGTCTGGGAGGCCGCCCGCGTGTCGGCCACCATGGGCGTGTCCCGTCCGGGGCGCAGGGCATCGGCCTCCTTCAGGCGCCGTGCCACGGATTCGTCCTGCGCCGGCATCGGCGCCAGCAGCGCCCGGGCGCGCGCCGGGTCTCCGGCCGCCAGGGCCGCGTCGACGGCGATCAGGCGCAGGTTGGCGGATTGCTTGTCATCCAGCCAGTCCTGCTTGAGCACGGCGTCGAAATCCTCGTTGGCCTGCGCCGTCTTGCCCTGGCGCTGGCGGATGTAGCCACGCATGCCCAGGGCAGCGGTGTCCTCGTCGTCCTGCTTCAGGGCCTCGTCGGCGGCCTGCTCGGCCTGGGGCAACTGCTCGGCCAGCATGAGCGAGGTGATCAGCAGCAGGCGGTGCGAAGCCGTTGCCGGAGCCAGCGCCACGGCTTCGCGCGCGAAGGGGACGGCCTGGGCCGGATTGTTGGCGATCAGCGCCTGGTAGGCCTTTTGCGCGGGAACGATGGCCTGGCTGCGCTGCAGTGTCTGGCGCCTGGCCACCAGGTCGCTCCTGTTGGGCGCGCCCAGGGCGAGCGCGGCATCCACGGCCTCGATGGCGGCACCCAGCTGCTCCTGCGCCTCGAGCGCTCCGACCCACAGCAAGGCCCATTGGCCCTGGGTGGGATCAAGGCGAAAGGCCTGCTCGGCCTTGCGCGCGCTGTCCGTGTAGTTCTTGCGGTTGTAGTCGTCGTAGGCCTGGGTGGCGATGGGAAAGGCCTTGTTGTAGGCCTCGGAGCCCCGGGGGGCCGCTCCCGGGCCGCCTGCGGCCGTTGTCGCGCGCACGTTCTCCTCCGCCTGTTTGAGCGTGGCCTCGTCCAGCCCCGCGGCGCGCGCCGAGGCAATGGCCTTGAGTGCTTCCTCGGACTTGCCCTGCTTTTGCAGCGAGTACACCAGCAGCATGCGCAGGCGCAGCAGGTCGGGCCGCAGGCGGATGGCCGACGCGGCTGCGGTGGCGGCGCGCGCGAAGCGGCCGGCTTCATAGTGGGCGTAGGCCTGGTTGGCCAGTTGCCAGGCACGGCCCTTGAGCGGGGCCTCGGCGGTGGTGGCGGGCAGCGCCTGTGTCCAGGCCGGCGGCGTGCTCCAGCACGCGCCCAGCAGGGCGACCAGAGTCAGCGGGCGAAGGAGGGGAGCGAAAGGCTTCATATGCCGGCCCTTGGTGTGTTGGTGCCTGCGCCCGGGACAGGGTCCTCGGCCAGAGGGGCGGGGGCCGTGCTCTCCCCCTGCTGGAAGCTGATGGCCTCGCGCAGCGTGGCCTCGTCGAGCCAGCCCTGTTCCATGAGGATGGAGCCCAGGGGGCGGCGTTCACGCCGCTGTATCTCCAGCGCGCGGGCCAGCCGCTCTTCGTCGATGGCCTGCCAGGACAGCAGCAGTTCACCCAGCCGCTGGCGCTGGTGGGACAACTGGTCGGCCGACGGGAAGTCGTGCATGGTCTTGTCCCAGGCCAGGCGCTTGCCGGTGACCAGGTGGATGATGAACAGCTTCCAGGCACGTGCCGCCGCCATGGCATTGATGAAGTTGCCGATGACCATGCGCGGAATCGCCAGCAGCGCATGTTCCCAGCCGTACAGGCGCGAGACGAACCAGGAGCGCTGCACCACGCGCAGCAGCAGGGCCACGACATTGACGCTCATCAGCGTCACCAGCCAGCCATTGGGCGCGAACAGCGAGGGGTAGTAGACGGTCCACCAGCCCATGTGGTCGGCCAGCAGGAAAAGCAGGAAGTTCAGCAGCAGCACGTAGGCGAGGATGGCCACGAAGGAGGTCACCAGCCCCTTGCGGTCGCGAAACAGCAGGTACTTGGTGGACAGCGGCCCCGCCCAGCCCACCTGGGACCAGCCCTGCAGGCCGATGCCCAGCGTCCAGCGCGCCTTCTGGCGGTAGGCGGTCTTGAAGGTGTTGGGAAAGAACTCGCGTATGCCCAGCGGCATGGTCAGCGTGGAGACCCTCTCCCTGCCCAGGCCGAACAGGGGCTTGCGCCGCACCACATAGTCCACGGGGAACTTCCCGAAGATCTGCTTCATGCCGCGCCGTGCCAGGCGCGCACCGATGTCGTAGTCCTCGGTCAGCGTGTCGGTGTTGAAGGGCTGGTTGTGGGTCTCGGCCGCCAGTTCCTCCAGCGCCTTGCGTGAAAAGCAGGTGCCCACGCCGGCCGAGGGTACCATGCGGGACATGCTTTCGCGCACCACCAGGTCCTTGGTGTGCCATTCGGCAAACTCGTCCATGTAGGTGCCCGCCACCAGTTCGTACCACTCGCGTTCCAGCGAAGTCACGGGCAGCTGGATGAAGTCCATGCGCGGCAGCAGGTAGTTGTAGTACTTGAGCTCGAGCGGGTGCAGCACGTCTTCGCTGTCGTGCAGGATGACGCCGGCAAAGGGCTCCGGCTGCTGCGCGTTCTGCCGGAAGATGGCCTGCACGATCCAGTTGAGGCAGTCTGCCTTGCAGGTGGGGCCGTCATGGGGGACCTCCACGCGCACGAGCTGGCGGTAGCGCCTGCGCATGCGCTCCACCTCGTTCCTGGTGCGGTCGTCGTTGCGGTAGGTACCCACGAAGATCATGTAGTTCTTGTAGTCCAGCGTGCCCACCATGCTCTCCAGCATGGGGGCGATCACGTCGTACTCCAGCCAGGCCGGCACCATGATGGCCAGCGGCTTTTCCTCGACCTCCATCAGTTGCTGGGCCTTGAGCGGCTGGTAGCGCCGCTTCACGGTCAGCGCGCGCCAGGCCTCGCGCGTCCAGTACCAGGCATCGATGAACAGGTCATCGATGCTGGACAGCAGGATGATGACCGCCACCACGGCGCTGACGATCTCCAGCGCGTGGTAGTAGTCGGCCACCAAGTAGGGCCAGTACAGGGAAGAGATCATGGCGATCGCCTCATGCCCATCCTCTTTCGGGCATCCACGCTCACTGGCTGGACTGCTTGCTGCGCGCCACGGCCCAGGCCAGCACCACCAGCAGCAGCACGACCAGCAGCGCGATGGCGACGCCGGGCACGCTCCAGGACAGGAAGCTGCGCCAGCCGTGGAAGGCGCTGTCGCCCGGACCGGGCACCATGCTGGCCTCGGGGTTGCTGCTGTCCACCCACGCCAGAGGGCCTTCGGCGCCGATCACGGCGATGTTGCCTCGGTTCAGCAGGAATGGCTCTCCCAACCCGCCACTCCACTCGCCGATCGCATGCCACAGCACGCCATGCTGGCCACCTGCCGCCACCACTTCCGCCGAGGACAACTGCCTGAGGCCCGTGATGTCCAGCCAGTCCACGGACTTGCCGCGGATGCGCAACTGCTTGCCATCCGTCACGCTCACCAGGGGCTTGGCGCCATCGACCGCCACCTCCATGGCGACGAAGGGCATGGAGGGTTTGGCGGGCGCATCGGCCCGGGCCACCACCAGCTCGGCC
The DNA here is from genome assembly GCF_903815225.1 of Delftia tsuruhatensis. Classification (NCBI taxonomy): domain Bacteria; kingdom Pseudomonadati; phylum Pseudomonadota; class Betaproteobacteria; order Burkholderiales; family Comamonadaceae; genus Delftia; species Delftia tsuruhatensis. The sequence goes on along the minus strand of NZ_LR813084.1, from coordinate 3,816,180 downwards.
TGCGAGGCTGAAAGGCCGCTGGCGGCCGCCAGGTCGGCGATGCGCTCCAGCGCGCCGGGCGCAGCGGCGAGGTAGCTGGCAGGCACCATCAGCTGGGCCTTGGCGCCCAGCAGCGGCAGCAGTCCGACGAAGCTGCCATCGGGCTCCGGCTTGCCGGGGGTGACATAGCTGATGGTGGGCAGCACGCTGGCAGGGTAGGCCTGGGGAATCTCGTTGCAGTCGGCGGAGTAGGGCTGGCGCTGCACCGAGACACGCAAGGTGTTGTTGATGCCCAGCGCATAGCCGGGCACGCGGGCGCGCAGGCGTTCGGGCTGGCCGTTGGCCTCCAGCTGCCTGGCGGACAGCAGCATGCCGTTCCAGAACAGCGTGGCCACGGGGCGGGTGGCCGAGGCGCCCGGCGCGGCGGCCACATACAGCGTGATCTCTGCGGGCATCTGCCCCTGCGAGGCCACCGCGCTGAGCGGGAAGTTCACCGTCCAGTCGCCGCGTGTGAGCACGTCGAAGCTCTCGCCCGTGCCGCCCAGGCTGGACAGGCGGATGCCCTTGGCGCCGTCCCACTGCGGCGGCTGGGCGGCGGCCACCGTCACCTTGTCGCTGACCAGCAGGCGCTGCATGGCGGCTTCCTGCAGGCCGGCCACGCGCGCGCCGGCGTCGGCGGCCACGGCGAGCACCGTCTGGCGGCCCATGGGGAGGGCGCGCAACTGCTGGGAGGGCAATGGCTCGGACGCCAGCGGCGCGCGCTGGCCACGCCATTGCTGCAGTGCCTGGCCGGCGTCGGCATCGGAGGACAGCTGGCCCTGCAAGGCCGCGAATGCGGCGGCCAGCCGTTGCTGCAAGGCCTTGTCGGCCACGACCACGTCCCCGCTGACCTGGGCCGCGCCCAGCACGATCAGCGCGCCCAGCTCGGCGTCATTGGCCAGCTTGTGCTGCGCCCCGGCGCCTCGTAGCGCGGCAAAGGCGGGAACGGCCGCCAGGGCCGCAGGGATCTCCAGGCCGCGCAGATCGACGGCCTCACCCACGGCGGGCAGGGCATGCACCGCCATGCGCTTGCTGCTGCGCTGAAGGCTCGCACCTATGCGCCATGCGCTGTCGAACGAGGCCTGTTCCAGCTGTCTGCCAGCCACGAGCACGGTGGTGTTGACAGGCAGGGTGCTCCAGACGTCCTCGATGCTGCGCACGTCGCGCGGGTCCACGCGGTAGCTCAGCCGTGTCTGCGGCGAGATGGTCAGGGAGTTGGCCTGGGAATGGTTCTCGTCGCAGCGTTGCTGGCCGTTGCGGCTGTGCCAGTTCACGCCCAGGCGCACGAAGTTGGTGGTGCGCGCCGGTTGCGTGACCGCCAGCGTGCGTTGCAGCGTGCCCTCGCCGTCGGGCACGACCTGCGAGACGGCCGGCGTGCCGTTGATGGACAGCACCATCGACGAGGTGCCCGGTTCGCCCTTCAGGTAGCGTCCCTCGAAGGCAATGCCCGCGTCGGCCAGCGCAATGCCATGGGGAACGGGCAGGTAGAAGTCCTGGGCCGCGGTGCCGGCCAGTACCACGGGGTCGGCAATGCCCAGCTCCTTGAGCGTGACGCTGCGTCGAAGACCATCGCCGGCACCCAGCTGGCGGATGGCATCGCCCACCGCGGAGGCGCAGGCGTCTTGCGTGAGCAGGGCCCCCAGGCCCAGCAGCGTGCCCAGCACCCAGCGGGCGCCGGGCCTGGAGAACGAATGGCGGATGATCGGTTGCATGGTGGGCCCCTTTTTCTCTTTTCTGTGCTCGATTCGGTACCGCGCGGCATGGCTGGCGCGGCGCTGCATTCCCGCTTCAGGCGGGCGCCATGCCTTGCACCATGGCGGCCATGGCACCCGTGTGTCCGGCGGCGAACTCATCGAACGGCCGGCCCAGCAATGCCTGCACGATGCGCCGTGACGCATGGCCATCGCCATAGGGGTTGACCCGTCGCGCGAAGGATGCGTGGTACGCGGCATCACCCAGCAGCCGGTCCACTTCGGCAAAGATGCGCTGGCGCTGCGTGCCCACCAGCAAGACGGTGCCGGCGGACACCGCCTCGGGCCGCTCGGTCACGTCGCGCATCACCAGCACGGGCTTGCCCAGATAGGGCGCCTCTTCCTGCACGCCGCCGGAATCGGTGAGGATGATGTGGGCGTGTTGCATGAACCAGACGAAGTCCACGTAGTCCAGCGGATCGATCAGGCGGATGTTGTCCATGCCGCCCAGCGTGCGCATCACCACCTCGCGCACGGCGGGATTGAAGTGCACCGGGTAGACGATGAGCAGTTCGGGATGGCACCTGGCCAGATCGGCCAGCGCCGCGCAGATGTTCTGGAAGCCCTCGCCGAAGTTCTCTCGCCGGTGGCCCGTGACCAGCAGCATGGGGCGCTGCGGCTGCACCCAGGGGTAGCGGGCGGCGATGGCGCTTGCCAGCGCGGGCTCGGTCTCCAGGCGCCGGCACAGCGTGGCCAGTGCATCGATGACCGTGTTGCCCGTGACGGCGATGCGGCCCTGCAGGTTCTCCCGCAGCAGATTGGCGCGCGACGTCGGCGTGGGGGCGAACATCCACTGGCTGACCACGTCCACCACGCGCCGGTTCATCTCCTCCGGGAAGGGCTGGGCCAGGTCTCCCGTGCGCAGGCCGGCTTCCACATGGCCGACCGGAATGCGCCGATGAAAGGCCGCCAGCGCGCAGGCCGTGGCCGTGCTGGTGTCACCGTGCACGAGCACCTGGTCGGGCCTTTCCTGCTCCAGCACGGCATCGGCGCCGGCCACCACGCGGGAGAACAGGCCGTTGAGCGTCTGGCTGGGTTGCATCACGGCCAGATCGTGCTGCGGCTTCAGTCCGAACAGGTCCATCACCTGGTCCAGCATCTGCCGGTGCTGGCCGGTCACGCAGACCACGCTTTCCACGCCGGGCGTGCCCGCCAACGCCGTCACCAGCGGTGCCATCTTGATGGCTTCGGGACGCGTCCCGAAAAACGAAACAATCTTCATGCCAACCCCTTGTGCCTTTTTTCTGTTGCTCTGTGCCTGCCCGTGAGCGTCTTCTCATCCGGACGCAGGACGCAGCGGGCCGCAAGGCGGTTTGGAATATAAGCCGGCGGGTTGACTTTTTCGATCGAGTCGATGGGTTTGATTGAAAACTATCGTCAATTGATCGGAATTGACAGAAGTTAAGAGGAGTTGAAGGATTTCTGTGACCTTGTTTTCCATTTGAAACCTCCGTCATACACATGCTTGCAAGCCATGTGGGGCCGGCCCTGTCTGTGCACTGCATGGCGACGGTTGCAGAAAGCCGCAGGCCCGGGTGATTTGTTGCACCTAGTACAGCACTGAAACACGGGTTTGCTTGTCAGACACCTGCGTATTGCAGAACCTGCAGTGGTCCGGCGCCACGGCAGGGGAGCCCTGCAGGCGGGCATGCCGTTGCCTGGTGGCGCGGTTTCTCGGAGCTGGGGGCAAAGTCCGGCATGGAACAGGCCATGCTGCATGGGCCTGTCGGCGGTCTTGAAAAGAGAACGGGCCCCATGGGGCCCGACTGGTGTGTGGCGGAGAGGGCGGGATTCGAACCCGCGGTGGGGATTAGCCCACACACGCTTTCCAGGCGTGCGACTTAAACCGCTCATCCACCTCTCCGAAGCCGGCGATTGTAGCAGGGTTTTTGGATTGATTTGAGTGGATGCGCACCGACCCGTACCTGGGGGCCTTGCCGGGGCAGCATCGGCCTGCCTCATCGCTCGACAGGCGCAATCCGCGTTGCCAGCGCTGCGGCGCAGGCCGCGCAGGCCAGCGCCACCACGCCAGTCCACCCCCAGCGCGCCAGGGCCACTGCCCCCAAGGCCGAGCCCAGGGCCATGCCGATGAAGACGCCTGTGAACAGCAGCGCATTGAGCCGGCTGCGTGCGGCGGGCTCCAGACCATAGACCAGGGTCTGGTGCGCCACCAGGGCGGCCTGGATACCGAAATCGAAGCCTATGGCGCTGACCACCAGCAAGGGTAACTGGGCACTGGCCGGAAGCCGGGGTGACAGTGCCAGCAGGGCAAATGAGGCCAGGGCCAGGCCGACGCCCAGGCAGGTCACACGCTGCGGTCCCTTGCGGTCGGCCAGGCGGCCTGCCAGCGGCGCGGCCAGGGCGCCCGCAGCGCCGGCCAGGCCCAGGGAGCCGGCGGCGGCGCTTCCCAGGTGGAACTGGCTGTGCAGCATCACGGCCAGCGTGGACCAGAAGGCGCTGAAGGCCACGGACAACAGGCCTTGTGCCAACGCGGCGCGGCGCAGTGCGGGCTGATCGAGCCACAGTTGCACCATGGATCCCAGCAGCGCACCGTAGCCCAGCTGCGTGGTGGGACGAAAGCCTGGCAGCCCGCGCCACAGCGCCACGCCGAGCAAGGCCATGGCGGCAGCGGCCAGCAGGTAGACGCTGCGCCAGCCCGCGTGCTCGGCCAGCAGGCCGCTGGCCACGCGTGACAGCAGGATGCCCAGCAGCAGTCCCGTCATCACCGTCCCCACCACCTTGCCGCGCTGGTGGTCGGGCGCGAGCGTGGCGGCGGCAGGCACCACATCCTGGGCCAGGGTGGCCGCCAGCCCCACGGCCAGGCTGGCCGCCAGCAGTGGCGCCAGGCCGGGGGCCAGCCCGCTGGCCAGCAGCGCCAGCATCAGGGCTGCGGTCTTGGCCAGGATGATGCGCCTGCGGTCCATGCGGTCGCCCAGCGGGGCCAGCAGCAGGATGCCCAGCGCATAGCCCAGCTGGGTCAGCGTGGGGACGAAGCCCACGGCGCGTTCACTCGCGCCCAGGTCCGGGCCCAGCACGCCCAGCATGGGCTGGCTGTAGTAGAGCGAAGCCACGCCCACGCCCGCCGTGGTGGCCAACAGCCACACGAGCGGCGCGGGCACGCCTGCTGCCTGCCCGCCGGCTGCCGGTTGCATATGCGTAGATTGAATGGAAGACATGATGAGACGCCTGCGAGGCGCATTGGAAAAACGATGGCTGTAGTGTGGTGCGATGCAGCAAGACACGGTAGTGGCTGTGCCCACAGAATCGATATACGCTTGGCGTATGAGCAATGCAGACTTTTCCCTGCCTTCGGGCACAGACCGCATCGAACTGCTGCAGACCTTTGTGCGCATCGTGGAAAGCGGCAGTCTTTCGGCGGCCGCGCAGCAGATGGCGACGACCCAGCCCACGGTCAGCCGGCGGCTTCAGGCGCTGGAGCGTGCGCTGGGGCTGCGCCTGCTCAGGCGTTCCACCCATGCCATGGCGCTCACGGAGGACGGCGAGCGTTGTCTGGCCCATGCGCGCGAGCTGCTCGGCGCCTGGCAGGCGCTGGAGACCGACCTGCAGGGCGCCCAGGACACTCCACGCGGACTGCTGCGCGTGGTGGCACCCCATGCCTTCGGCCAGGACCAGCTGATGGCGCCGCTGCTGGCCTTCCTGGATCGCTACCCTGGCGTCAGAGTCGAATGGCTGCTGCACGACCGCCAGCCCGACTTCATCGCCGAGGGCATCGACTGCGCCGTGCAGGTCGGTGCGGTGGTCGACCCTTCGGTGATCGCCCTGCGCGTGGCCGAAGTGCCGCGCATCGCCGTGGCGGCGCCGCAACTGCTGGGGCAGGGCGCCATTCCCCGGCATCCGCGCGAGCTACAGGCCTTGCCTTGGCTGGCGCTGCGCACCTTCTACCAGCGCGAACTGGAACTCTACCGCGCGGACGCTGCGCGGCAGCCGTCAGAGTCCTGGCGGTTGCAGTTCGACCCCCGGATGAGCACGGACAGCCTGTACGCGTTGCGCAATGCCGCATTGGGCGGGCTGGGCGCGGCACTGGTCTCGGCCTGGATCGTGCGCGAGGATCTGGCTGCAGGTCGCCTCGTACAACTGGCACCCGGCTGGCAGGCGTCCCCGTTGCCCGTGCACCTGGTCTATCCCCCTGTGCGCCACCCGCCCGCACGCCTGCGCGCCTTCATCGATGCCATGCGGGAGGTCATGCCTGGCCTTACCGGCATGCGGGCCCCGCTGCGCTGAAGCGCATGCAGGCGTGCGGCTGCCTCGTTGCGGCGGCACATCCACGCCGGCGCGTGGCACCTTCGCCATGGGTGCATGCAGTCCACGTCCGCAGGCTGCCTGCAGCAGGCGGACGCCATCTACTCGGCTGCTTTCTTCAGCGACTCCTTGGCGTTTTCCGCCGACTGCCTTGAGCGCTTCTTGTGGTAATCGGACTTGACGTTGTTCACCGCCTTGCCCACGGGGCCACTGTCCTTGGCCCTGGCTTCGGCGCGCTTTTCCTGCACCTTGTGGTCTGCGGCGTCGGCTGCCTCGGAGGCGGCCTTGGCGACCTGGGCGTGCAGGGGCGGCAGGCCCGCTGTGAAGGCGAAGACAACGGCGGTGGCGGTCAGCAGCTTTTTCATCGATGGGCTTCCTGTGATGCGATGGCAGCATCGTGCCCCGGTCGAGGCGGCTGGACCTGTAGGCGCAGGCCGGAGTTGGGCGCGGGCGAGGCTGCGTGCCTGGCGCAGGGCTTCCGACGGCAGCTTGCCTGCGTGTCCGACACGGCGGGGCCCGGACAGCCCCTAGCCTTGCATGGACTTGCCATCCACATCGAGAAAGGACGCTCCATGATCACTGCCGAACCGACCATGACCCACCTCTTCGACCAGCTGGGCCTGGATTCCAGTCCCGAGGCCATCCAGCGCTTCATCGAGACCCACCGCCTGGACAAGGGCACCTTGCTGGTCGAGGCGCCTTTCTGGAGCGATGCGCAGCGCGCATTGTTTTCCCAGCAATGGCAGGCGGACGCGGCCTGGGCCATCGTCGTCGACCAGCTCAGCGAGGCGCTGCATGCCGATCCCGCAGCCCTGCCGGTTGCCGATGGACCGGGGCAGGAGGCCCGCCCCTGATGTCCTTGTGAGCGAAGGCGGGTCAGGCCGGCGCCCGCGACCCGGCTCAGATGCCCGCCTTTTCGAACAGGCGGCGCAGGACCTGCATGGGCAGGAATCTCACCTTGCGCCGTTTCAGTTCTCGCCGGAAGAGGCGCTCTCTTTCAATGAAGTTGATCTTGGGTTTCATCTCGTCGTTGGTGCGTTGTGCGAACGCGCCAATCTAACGGTGAACACGGTCCGCGCTGTAACACCGTGTCAGGGGTGCCGGGTCGCTGCGCTGGCCCTCACCGGGTTGTGGCCAGCCCGTCGAAGGTCGTGCTCGACACCCAGTCGATGATTTGCGCATGCGTGTACTGGCCCGACTCCTTGAGCAGGGCCACCACCGGATCGCAGGCCCGTGCGAACAGCGTGTAAAGCACCAGTTCGGGAGGGAGCGTGGCCTGCAGCTGCCCGCTGGTCTGGGCCTCGGTGATCCAGATGCTGAGCCGGTTGCTCAAGGCGATCAACCGGTCCATGTAGGCATCGTTGGATTGCAGCGAGGCGCTCAGGTTGGAGTTTTGCGCGGGCAGCGAAGGCATTTCACCCTCCAGCTGTGTCTGCATGGCCCAGCGCGTCACGGCCTTGAGCTGCTCCAGCGGGCCCTGGGGCGCCCCGGCCTCGGCCGCGCGGGAGGCCTCGTCTCGCAAACCGTCCACGAAGGCCAGTGCGCGGTCCAGCACGCCGACCATGGCGGCCCCCGCGAGTTCTTCCTTGGAGGTGAACAGCTTGTAGAGGCTGGCCTTGGCCATGCCTGCCTCGGCCGCGACCTCGTCCACCGTCATCGCGTCGTAGCCCTTGGTGGCCAGCAGCCGGTTGACGGCTGTGACGATGGCCTGCTCGCGCACACGCTGTATCTGTTCTTTGATCGAGGAGCGACTTGTCATAGCGATATTTTAGACGTGCCAGGTCATATTTGATACCTCATGGTGCAAATTTGGGTTACTTGGTATATAGTTTGAACTCATCAGTTCATTGTTTGATCTTTCTGGTTTTGATGGGCTGCTTCATTCAGGAAAGGCGTTCCCATGCATCGCATTGCTGTCATCGGATCGGGGATTGCGGGTCTGGCCGCGGCACGAAGGCTGGCCGCGGCGCCGGGCAGTCATGGCGTGACCTTGCTGGAGGCGGGCAGCCATTTCGGCGGGCATGCCAACACCATCGATTTGACGCTGGATGGCGTGAGCCAGGGCGTGGACACGGGCTTTCTGGTCTTCAACCACCGCACCTATCCGCTGTTGACGCGCTTGTTCGAGGAACTGCAGGTGCCGACGGCTGCGGCCGAAATGTCCTTTTCGGTGCAGGCTCCACGGGCCGATGGCGGCGCCTGCCTCGAATGGGGTGGCAGTTCACTGGCAAGCGTGTTTGCGCAGCATGGCAATCTGTTGCGCCCGCGTTTTCTGGGAATGCTGGCCGAGATCCTGCGCTTCAACCGCCTGGCCACGCGCCTCGCCAGGCAGGAGGATGATGTCCGGCTGCGCGGCTCCATCGAAGTCTTTCTGGATGAGCATGGCTTTGGCGCGGCCTTCCGGCAGGACTATCTGCTCCCCATGATGGGCTGCATCTGGTCCTGTCCCACCGACCAGATGCTGCGCTTTCCCGTGGCCACGCTGATCCGCTTTTGCCACAACCATGGGCTGATCCAGGTCACGGACCGGCCGCAGTGGTTCACGGTGCGAGGCGGCTCGCGCCAGTATGTGCGGCGCATGCTGGCCAGCCTGCAGCACGATGCGCGTCACGAGGCACGCCTGAGCACGCCCGTGCTGGGCCTGCGCCGGATGGAGCATGCGGTGCTGGTGCAGACCGCGCATGGCACGGAGCAGTTCGATGCCGTGGTCCTGGCCTGTCACAGCGATCAGGCCTTGCGCCTGCTGGGCAGGGATGCCTCGCAGCAGGAGCGCAGCGTGCTGGGTGCCATCCGCTATCAGCCCAACCAGGCGGTTTTGCATACCGATGCCGGCGTGCTGCCGCGCCGCAAGGCTGCATGGGCTGCATGGAACTATGAGCGTGCCGCCGATTCCGGGCGGGACCGGATGGGCGTCTGCCTTCACTACCTGCTCAATCGCCTGCAGCCTCTGCCCTGGCAGCAGCCCGTGATGGTGTCGCTCAATCCGGTACGCCCCATCGATGAAGGCAAGGTCCACGCGCGCATCGAATACAGCCATCCGGTGTTCGATCTGGCGGCCATCCAAGCGCAAGGCCGGGTAGGCTCCCTGCAGGGCCGGCGCCGGACCTGGTTCTGCGGCGCATGGTGCGGCTACGGTTTCCATGAGGATGGACTGCGGTCCGGCCTGGAGGCGGCCGACGGGCTGCTGCACGCCTTGCCGGCGCTGCCCGCCAACCCGGGCGTCGAGGGGGTGGCGTGATGTCGCGGCCCCTCATCGGATTCGGCCATGTCTGGCACCGTCGCCTGCGGCCTGTCGAGCATGCCTTTCGCTATCCCGGCTACTTCCTGATGCTGCCCATGCGCAGCCTGCGCACGCAGCCGGACGCCGTGCTCAGGCGCAACCGGCGCGGCTGGATCAGCTTCCATGACGGCGACCACGGCGAGGGTGGGTCCGATGCGCTGGCCTGGTTCGAACAGCTGTTGTGCAACGAGGGTATTGCAGATGCCGATGGCGAGGTCTGGCTGCACACCTTCCCCCGCGTGCTGGGCTATGTGTTCAAGCCTGTGAGCTTCTGGTATGCCCACCGCGCCGATGGTTCGCTGGCTGCCGTGCTGGCCGAGGTCAACAACACCTTTGGCGAGCGCCATGCCTATCTGCTGGCGGGCTCCGATCTGGACTGGGGCAGAGAGCAGGTGGCAGGCAAGCAGTTCCATGTCTCGCCATTCTGCGAAGTGCGGGGCGAGTACCGCTTCCGCTTCGAACTTGGGCAGGGCCGCACCCTGGCGCGCGTGGATCTCCATGACGAGCAGGGGCCTCTGCTGCAGACCAGCGTGGGAGGCGTGCTGTCCCCGCTGGACAGCTCGGCCGTGCGCCGCGCGTTCTTCGGCACTCCCCTGATGACGCTGGGTGTCATCGCCCGTATCCACTGGCAGGCGCTGCGCCTCTGGGCCAAGCGCGTGCCTTTCCATGGCAAACCCTCCGAGCCCGAGCGCTTCGTCACACGATGAACACTACCGCCGCCCCCATGCCGAGCCCCTCCGCTGCCACGCCGCGCCCCATGCCTGCGCGGGCGCGGCGCGTGCTGGATCTGCTCGAACGCCTGCCGCAGGGCCAATTGGAGCTGGTACAGCCCGACGGCCGCCTGCTGCGCCTGCCGCGCGCACCCTCCGGATCTGTCGATGCGCATTGCGTGCTGCATCGCTGGCAGGCGCTGGAGCGTACGCTGAGATCCGGCGACATCGGCTTGGCGGAGGGCTACATCGCCGGCGAATGGGACAGCCCCGACCTGGCCGCGCTGCTGCGGCTGTGCATGGTCAACCGTGATCATGTTCAAAGCCTGGTCTATGGCAGCTGGTGGGGGCGGCTGGGCTACCGTCTGCGCCACCTGCTGCAGCGCAATACGCGGGCCGGCAGCGCCAGGAACATCCACGCCCACTACGACCTGGGCAACGATTTCTATCGGCTGTGGCTGGACCCCGGCATGAGCTACAGCGCGGCCTGGTTCGAGGGACGCACGGGAGAGTCGCTGCGCCAGGCTGATCTGCAGGCAGCCCAGCAAGCCAAGTTCAGGCGTTCGCTCGAACAGGTGTGCTTGCAGCCGGGCCAGCGCCTGCTGGAAATCGGTTGCGGCTGGGGTGGGCTGGCCGAAGCAGCGGCGCGCGAGTTCGGCGCCCGGGTCACGGGCGTCACGCTTTCGCGCGAGCAACTGGCCTGGGGGCAGCGGCGCATGCAGCAGGCCGGCCTGGCCGATGCCGTGCAACTGCGCTATCAGGACTACCGTGACCTGCCTGCACGGCATGCGGGAGAGCCTTTCGATGCCATCGTCTCCATCGAGATGTTCGAAGCCGTCGGCCGCGAATACTGGCGCGGCTACTTCGAGATGCTGCGCGACTGCCTCAAGCCTGGCGGTCTGGCATGCATACAGACCATCACGCTGCGTGAAGACCTGTTCGCGCGGTATCTGCGCTCGACGGACTTCATCCAGCAGTACATCTTTCCCGGGGGGCTGCTGCCCAGCGCGGCTGCTTTCGAGCAGGAGGCACGCCGTGCCGGCCTGGTGGTGGAAGGCCGCATGGCCTTCGGGCCCGACTATGCTGAGACGCTGCGGCGCTGGCGCCAGTCCTTCGAGGACCGCATCGAGTCGGTGCGCGGCCAGGGCTTCGATGAACGCTTCGTGCGCATCTGGACTTTCTATCTTGCCTATTGCGAAGCCGCATTCGACACCGGCAACACCGATGTGGTCCAGTTCACGCTGCGCAGGCCCGTGCCATGACCACCGCCAAGCCCCATGTACCCCGCCGCCAGGCCCTGGCCTGGGGCGTCGCCTGCGCCATCGCCACTTCAATGATCACCATGACCGATGAACTTCATGCCGAGCCCGCCACGGCGGACATTCCCGCGGAACTGGGCGGCGCCTTGCCCGCCGCGCGTCTGCTCGGCTCTGGCGTACTGCGCTTCTTCGGCCTGCGCGTCTACGAGGCAAGGCTGTGGGCCGTTGCGGGCTTCCAGTCCGAGGACTATGCGCGCCACCCGTTCGCGCTGGAACTGGTCTATGACCGCAAGCTCCAGGGCGAGGCCATTGCCGAGCGCTCCATCGCCGAAATGCGCAGGGTCGGGAGTTTCACCGAGGAGCAGGCCCGGCAGTGGCTGGGCCTTATGAAGCAGGCGTTTCCCGACGTGGGGCCGCAAGACCGTCTGCTGGGCCTGAACGACGGAATGGGCAACGTGCGCTTCTTCCACAACGGACGCCAGACCGCGCAGATACGGGATACCGAATACGCGCGCCTTTTCTTCGGTATCTGGCTGGCGCCGCAGACTTCGGCACCCGCCATGCGCACCTCGTTGCTGGGCCTGGGCTGAATGCCGCCGGACCGTGCCATGTCAACGTACCCCGCCATGTCCCGCATGCTTCCCTGGCGGACAGGGCTGGCCTATGGTGGACTGGCTGCACCGCTGGCCTTTGCGTCGCTTCCCCTGTATGTGAACCTGCCCTACCACTACGCCAGTGTGGCGGGCGCACCATTGGCAGGGCTGGGTGCCGTGTTGCTGGCCACGCGCGCATTCGATGCCCTGGTGGACCCGGCTCTCGGTCGCCAGGCCGACCGGCTGCTGCGCCAGGGGGTGCGGCCCGCCTGGCGGGCGGCGGCGGTGGCCAGTCTGCTGATGGCGCTGGGCTTCTGGGCGCTCTGGCATCCGCCGCGGGACGGCCACGCCAGCATGCTGCTCTGGCTTGCCGGCAGCCTGCTGGCATGCACACTGGCCTACAGCTTCGTGGCCATCCTCCACCAGGCCTGGGCAACCCGCTGGGGCGGCGCGCCTGCATGGCGTGCCCGTGTGACAGCCTGGCGGGAAGGCGCCACGCTGGCCGGCGTGCTGCTGGCCAGCGTGCTGCCCGGCTGGCTGGGGCCGGATGCGACGAGCGGGGCGCTTGGGCTGGGCCTTGTCCTGGGCCTGGCCGGGCTGCACAGGCTCCGTGCTCCCGTGGTGGTGTTGCCGCGACCCGCGGCCGCCACCCCTTCTTGCGTGTGGGCCAACGCCGGATTTCGGCGGTTGCTGGCCGTCTTCATGCTCAACGGGGTGGCGGCGGCAGTGGCGGCAACCCTGTTGCCCTTCTTCGTGGCCGACCGGTTGCGCACACCCGAGCTGCTGCCCGTGTTGCTGCTGTGCTATTTCGGCGCGGCTGTCCTGGGACTGCCGCTGTGGGTGAGGGTCGTCTCCCGCCTTGGCCTTGCGCCCAGCTGGCGCATGGGCATGCTGGCCAGCGTGCCTGCCTTCGGACTCACGCCCTGGCTGGGAGCCGGCGACGGCCTGGCATTCGCCGCCATCTGCCTGGCCAGCGGACTGATGCTGGGCGCGGACTTGGCATTGCCGGGTGCCTTGCTCACGGGGGTGATCCAGGAGTCGGGCGAAGGGGGGCGGGGCGAGGGCCGCTATCTGGGCTGGTGGAACTGCGCGACCAAACTCAACCTGGCCCTGGCTGCGGGCCTGGCGCTGCCGCTGCTGTCCGCGGCTGGCTATCGCAGCGGCGGCACCGACCCGGCCGGCCTGCATGCCCTTGCATGGGCGTATGGCGGGCTGCCCTGCCTGCTCAAGCTGGCGGCGGCGGCGCTGGTCTGGCGCGCCGAGCGCCTGCATTCTTCCTGGAGGCACACATGAATCCCCTCAACCACTTCGCTTCGTTCGCGCCGCTGCGGCGCGCATCCCTGGGGGCCGCATTGGCCTTGTCCCTGGCTGGCTGCGCGGGCCCCTCGGTGCGGGACTATGCCCATGAGCAGCCGCGGCTGGACCTGCGCCAGTACTTCAATGGGCCATTGACGGCGCATGGCATGTTCACCGACCGATCGGGCAAGGTGGTCAAGCGCTTCACCGTGCGCATGACGGGCCGCTGGAACGGCGAGGAAGGGACACTGGATGAACATTTCGTCTACAGCGACGGCAGCACGCAGCAGCGTGTCTGGCATATCCGGCACCTGGGCGAGGGCCGCTACAGCGGCAGGGCGGACGATGTGGTGGGAGAGGCACGAGGCGAGAGCGCGGGCAATGCCATCCACTGGAACTATGTGCTGGCCCTGCCCGTGGACACGAGGGTGTGGAACGTCCGCATGGATGACTGGATGTTCCTGATGGATGGGAAGACCCTGCTCAACCGCACGGCCATGAGCAAGTTCGGTGTGCACCTTGGCGAGGTGACGCTGGCCTTCGTCAAGGAGTGAGTGCCATGCCGTTGTTCTCCGGCCGGCTGAATCCGCCGCTTTCCGACTGGGGTGGCCGCTCGGCCTGGATTCTGGGCGCGTCGTCGGGCATAGGACGCGCCACGGCCGAGGCGTTGCACGCGAAGGGGGCTCGGGTGGTCGTGTCTGCGCGCGATGCCGCGGCATTGCAGGAGGTCGCGCGCGGGCGCGACGGATGCCTGGCCCTGCCCCTGGACGTGACCGATGCCGATGCCGTCGCGCAGGCCGCCCGTGCCGTGCTGGCGCACGAGGGCAGGGCTCCCGACCTCGTCCTGTACTGCGCAGGCCACTACCGGCCGCAGCGCGCCACGGCGTTCGACCTCGCCGAGATGCAGCGCCACCTGGACGTGAACTATGGCGGTGCGCTGCATCTGCTCGCCGCCGTACTTCCCATGCTGCTGGCCGAGGGCCGGGGCCATCTGTCCCTGGTCGGCTCGGTGGCAGGCTATCGCGGGCTGCCCATGTCTCTGGCCTACGGCCCGACCAAGGCGGCACTCAACAACCTGGCGGAAAACCTCTACCTGGACCTGCATGGCCTGGGGCTGGGCGTGTCCATCATCAACCCCGGGTTCGTCGACACGCCGCTGACGGCGCAAAACCGCTTCAGCATGCCTGCCTTGATCGGTGCCGACGAGGCGGCCCGGCAGATGCTGCGGGGCTGGGCTCAGGGCCGCTTCGAGATGAATTTCCCGCGTCGCTTCACACGCTGGGTACGCCTTCTGCGCTGCCTGCCCGACGCCTGGTATTTTTCCGCGGTTCGCCGCATCACTGGAGCATGAACCCCATGGACAGTGGCATATCCGATCCGCGGCTGGCCCGGCTGGCCCGGGCCTACGAGGCTTTGCGCCGGGACAATCTGGCAGAACTGCTGTCCCTGTATGCCGATCAGGCCTTCTTCAAGGATCCCTTCAACGAGGTGCACGGCAGGGCCGAGACAGGGCGGGTATTTGCCCACATGTTCGAGCAGCTCGACCAGCCGCGCTTCACCGTGAACCAGGGAATGGCCCAGGGTGACAGCGGTTTCCTGCTCTGGGAACTGGCCTTTGTCAGGCAGTCGGGCGAGCCGATGTGCATCTGTGGCGCCAGCCACCTGCAGTTCGATGCCGATGGACTGGTGGTGGCTCACCGGGATTTCTGGGATCCCATGGAGGAGATCTTCGCGAAGCTGCCCATGCTCGGCCCCGTGACACGGTGGGTGCAGGCAAGAATGAGCGCTTCGAGATAGCGGCAGGGGCCCTTGTCCGCCGGGCCGCTTTCCTGGTTGCGATCACGGACGGCAGTGCGCCCGATGAAAAAGCCCTGTGACTTGCGTCATCAGGGCTTTTGGGGTCGGCTTGGCGCCATGTATGGCGGAGAGGGCGGGATTCGAACCCGCGGTGGGGATTAGCCCACACACGCTTTCCAGGCGTGCGACTTAAACCGCTCATCCACCTCTCCGAAGCCCTCGATTCTAGCACTGGTTTTGGCGCGTTCCGGGGAATCTGCGCAATTGCAATCAATTCACCCCTGCCAGCCAGGGTCGGTGTGCCTGACGGGATCGCGGACGATGGCCATGGACTCGCCGGGGCCGGGCGGGGCGGACACGGTGCCCGCCTTCAGCCGTTGCGCTGCCCGGTCTGGATCATCTTCATGGCCGAGGTGATCAGGCTGGAAACTTCGGTCATGTTGCTGGGCACGATCAGCGTGGTGGAGGCGTCGGATGCCACCTGGCCGTAGGCCTCGACGGCCTTTTCCGCGACCTTCAGCTGCACGGCCTGTTCGCCACCGGGCTGGCGGATGGCATGGGCCACGCGCTCGATGGCCTGTGCGGTGGCGTCGGCCACGGCCTTGATGGATTCGGCCTCGCCCTGGGCCTTGTTGATGACGGCCTGCTTTTCACCTTCGGAGCGCGCGATGAAGGCTTCGCGCTCGCCGGTGGCGATGTTGATCTGCTCCTGGCGGCGGCCTTCGGAGGCGGCGATCAGCGCGCGCTTTTCCCGCTCGGCCGTGATCTGGGCCTGCATGGAGCGCAGGATCTCGGCGGGCGGCGTCAGGTCCTTGATCTCGTAGCGCAGCACCTTCACGCCCCAGTTGAGCGCGGCCTCGTCGATGGCCGAGACCACCTGGGCATTGATCATGTCACGCTCCTCGAAGGTCTTGTCCAGCTCCAGTTTGCCGATCACGCTGCGCAGCGAGGTCTGGGCCAGCTGGGTGACGGCCATGATGTAGTTGGAGGAGCCATAGCTGGCGCGCATGGGGTCGGTGACCTGGAAGTAGAGGATGCCGTCCACCTGCAGCTGGGTGTTGTCGCGCGTGATGCAGACCTGGCTGGGCACGTCCAGCGGGATTTCCTTGAGGCTGTGCTTGTAGGCCACGCGGTCCACGAAAGGCACGAGGAAGTTCAGGCCCGGCGTCAGCGTGCCGGCGTACTTGCCCAGGCGTTCCTTGACCCAGGCGTGCTGCTGGGGCACGACCTTGATGGAGCGTGCGATGAAGATGGCCGCGATGACCAGAATGACGATGGCGATTTCCATGGTGTCTCCAAGCCCGGAGGGCATTCAGTGAAACAAGAGGGTGAAGCGAAGGGGCGGGACGAGGAGCGCGCCCGGTGCGCGTGACGGCGGCAGGCTCAGAGCTTGTCCACGAGCAGGCGGTTGCCGACGACTTCGGCCACGCGGTGCATGCCTGCCGAGGGCAGGTTGCCGGGGCGGCTGATCACGGTCCATTGTGCGCCACGGTAGCGGACCTGGGCCGTGCCGTCGGTGTTCCACTGCTCGACCATGACGGACTCGCCGACGTCGAGGTTGACGTCGCGGTTGCTCGATGCCGGCTGGCGGCTGGGCAGGCGCCTGCGCACGAGGTAGCAGGCCAGCACGAAGGCGCTGCCGAGCACGGCCGCGGTGACGAGCTGGGCGATGGGGGCCAGGCCCGCATGCGCGCACAGCGCACCGACGATGGCGCCCAGCGCCAGCATCAGCAGGTAGAAGCTGCCGGTCAGCAGTTCGGCGATCACCAATGCACCGGCGACGAGCCACCAGATGGTGGAATATTCCATGCCCAGACTCCCTATCTATGACAGTTGCTTGTGTTTAGTGCACCACATTCTGGGTGAAAAGCCGCACGCTTCAAAGGCGCAATAAGGATATTCCTTACACTTCGCGCCTGTTTCGTTTTTTAGGCCCGCTCAGGTTACGGAGGCTGCCCCATGAAGTTTCGCTTTCCCATCGTCATCATCGACGAGGACTACCGTTCCGAGAACACCTCGGGCCTGGGCATCCGCGCCCTGGCCCAGGCCATCCAGGAAGAAGGTTTCGAGGTGCTGGGCGTGACCAGCTACGGCGACCTGTCGCAGTTCGCGCAGCAGCAAAGCCGGGCCAGCGCCTTCATCCTGTCGATCGATGACGAGGAGTTCTCGCTGGTCGAGGGCGAAACCGATCCCGTGGTCCACAGCCTGCGCAGCTTCATCGGCGAGGTGCGTCGCAAGAACGCCGATGTGCCGATCTACATCTACGGCGAGACCAAGACCAGCCGCCACCTGCCCAACGATATCCTGCGCGAACTGCACGGCTTCATACACATGTTCGAGGACACGCCGGAGTTCGTGGCCAAGCACATCATCCGCGAGGCCAAGAGCTACCTGGAAGGCGTGCAGCCTCCGTTCTTCAAGGCGCTGCTGGACTATGCGGAAGACGGCTCCTACAGCTGGCACTGCCCCGGCCACTCGGGCGGCGTGGCGTTCCTCAAGAGTCCCGTGGGCCAGATGTACCACCAGTTCTATGGCGAGAACATGCTGCGCGCCGACGTGTGCAACGCGGTGGAGGAACTCGGCCAATTGCTGGACCACAACGGCGCCATCGGCGAGAGCGAGCGCAATGCCGCGCGCATCTTCAACGCCGACCACTGCTACTTCGTGACCAACGGCACCTCCACCTCGAACAAGATCGTCTGGCACCATGCCGTGGCGCCCGGCGATGTGGTGGTGGTGGACCGCAACTGCCACAAGTCCATCCTGCACTCCATCATCATGACGGGTGCGATTCCGGTGTTCCTCAAGCCCACGCGCAACCACTTCGGCATCATCGGCCCCATTCCGCAGAGCGAATTCTCGATCGAGTCCATCCAGGCCAAGATCGCGGCCAACCCGCTGCTCGAGGGCGTGGACGCCAAGACCGTCAAGCCGCGCGTCCTGACGCTGACGCAGTCCACCTACGACGGCGTGCTCTACAACACCGAGACCATCAAGGGCATGCTGGATGGCTATGTGGCCAACCTGCATTTCGACGAAGCCTGGCTGCCGCATGCCGCCTTCCACCCGTTCTATGGCAGCTACCACGCCATGGGCAAGAAGCGCGCGCGCCCCAAGGAGTCCGTGGTCTATGCCACGCAGTCCATCCACAAGCTGCTGGCCGGCATCAGCCAGGCCTCGCATGTGCTGGTGCAGGACAGCCAGACCCAGAAGCTGGACCACCACCTGTTCAACGAGGCGTACCTGATGCACACCTCGACCAGCCCGCAGTACAGCATCATCGCCAGCTGCGACGTGGCCGCCGCGATGATGGAGCCGCCCGGAGGCACGGCCCTGGTGGAGGAGTCCATCCTCGAAGCGCTGGATTTCCGCCGCGCCATGCGCAAGGTGGAAGACGAGTTCGGCGACGACGACTGGTGGTTCGAGGTCTGGGGCCCCGAAAAGCTCGCCGAGGAAGGCGTGGGCTCGGCCCGGGACTGGATCATCCGCGGCCATGATGCTGCGCCCAAGCGCTCCAAGGCCAAGAACGGCAAGGAGTTCGACAACTGGCACGGCTTCGGCGAGCTGGCCGACGGCTTCAACATGCTGGACCCGATCAAGTCCACCATCGTGACGCCGGGCCTGGATCTGGACGGTGATTTTTCCGATACCGGCATACCCGCCTCCATCGTCACCAAGTACCTGGCCGAGCACGGCGTGGTGGTCGAGAAGACCGGCCTGTATTCGTTCTTCATCATGTTCACCATCGGCATCACCAAGGGCCGCTGGAACACCATGCTGACGGCGCTGCAGCAGTTCAAGGACGACTACGACCGCAACCAGCCGCTGGCGCGCATCCTGCCCGAGTTCTGCCAGCAGCACCGCCGCTACGAGCGCATGGGCCTGCGCGACCTGTGCCAGCACGTGCACGAGCTGTACGCCAAGTACGACATCGCCCGCCTGACGACCGAGATGTACCTCTCGGACCTCAAGCCCGCCATGAAGCCCAGCGACGCCTACGCCCACATCGCCCAGCGCAAGACCGAGCGCGTGGAGATCGATCACCTCGAAGGCCGCATCACCGTGGGCCTGGTCACGCCGTACCCGCCCGGCATCCCGCTGCTGATTCCTGGCGAAGTGTTCAACCGCAAGATCGTGGACTACCTGCTGTTCGCGCGCGAGTTTGCCAAGGAATGCCCGGGTTTCGAGACCGACATCCACGGCCTGGTGGAGCTGGAAGACGCCAGCGGCAACGTGCGCTACTACGCGGACTGCGTGCGGCAGGAGGCACCGGCCCGCAAGAGCGCAGCCGGCGGCAAGTCGGGCGCCGCACAGCCGGCAGCCAAGGCGTCCGTGGCCAAGCCTGCCGCGAAGAAGGCGACAAAGCCGGCAGTGAAGGCCGCGGCCAGGCGTCCCGCGCCGGCCCGCAAGGCCGGGTCTGCGCCAGAGGTGGGTACGGCCGCCAAGCCTGCCCGTGGCCGCAAGATGGTGCAGGTGGGGGACGATGGCCCGTTCGGCCGCAACGTCTGATCTGCCCGATTCATGAAACGGCGATGAAAAAGGCGCGGTGCTCCTTGCGGGCGCCGCGCCTTTTTTGCTGCTGACGTTCACTCCAGCCGGATCCTGGCATCGCGGATCAGCGCGGCCCAGCCGGCCTGTTCCTTTTGCAGGTAGGCGGCTGCGTCCTGGATGCTGCCGCCCAGGGCCGTGCTGCCTTCGGCCTGCAATTGCTGCTGTACCGCAGGCTGTTGCAGCGCCGCGTTCACGGCGGTGTTCATCTTCTGCACGATGGCCGCCGGCGTGCCCTTGGGCGCGACGATGAGCTTCCAGTCCACGGCCTCGAAGCCCGCATGGCCCGATTCGGCCACGGTGGGCACGTCGGGCAGGATGGGCAGGCGCCTGGCCGAAGTCACGGCCAGCGCGCGCAGCTTGCCGCCCTTGAGCAGCGGCAGCACGGCCTGGGGTGTGCCGAACATGTAGTGCGTCTGCCGGCCCAGCAGATCGGTGATGGCTGGGGCCGCTCCCTTGTAGGGAACGTTGAGCACCTGTATGCCGGCCTTGAAGGCCAGCATCTCGCCCGCCAGGTGGCCCACCGTGCCCGTCGATGCCAGGCCCTGGCGGATGCCGCCCGGGTCGGCCTTGGCGGCCTTGACCAGGTCCTGTACCGATCTCCAGGGTGAGTCCTGCGGAACGACCAGCACCGTGGGCTGGGCGGCGACCAGGGCCACCGGGATCAGGTCCGTGCGAGGGTTGAACGGCATGCTGGGCAGCAGGGCGGGATTGATGGCCAGGTTGGCGGTCTGTCCCATGCCGAAGGTGTATCCATCGGGGGCGGACTTGGCCACGGCATCCAGGCCGATGTTGCCGCCCGCGCCGGGCTTGTTGTCCACCACCACGGTCCACTGGTTCAGCGTGCCCACGCGCTCACTGATCTGGCGCGCGACGGCGTCGGTGCCTCCGCCCGGCGTGTAGGGCACGACCATGCGCACGGCGCGTGCGGGCCAGTGGTCGGGCTGCGCCTGCGCCGCCATCGGCAGCCACAGGGCGGCGGCGTACAGCAGGAACAGGCGGCGGGACGTGGCAGGCGGGTGGGATGGGTGACTTTGCATGGTGTTGTCTCCAGGAATTTTGGGAAAAGGCTCCCCCGCCGGGCGCGCCGTGGGCGTCGTCCGGAAAAGGAAAGTGAGGGGCGGTGGGGAGAGGGCGCCTCCCGGCGCCTCTTCAGCGACTCAGTGCCGTGTCAATGCGATGCCGTGGCATGGCTGGCGGTGGATTCGCCCTGGGCCAGGGCCCGGGCCTGCTCGGCGCTGTAGCCCAGTGCCGAGAGGATCTCCAGGCTGTGCTCTCCCAGGCGCGGCGGCGACAGGCGGACGTCCATGCGCCTGCCATCCAGCGTGAAGGGCAGCAGCACGGTCTTGGTCTCGCGGCCATCGGGCAGGGTGATGGGCGCCAGCGCGCCGGTGGCGTTCAGGTGCGGGTCTTCGAGCAGGTCCTGCGGGCGTGCGATGGGCGCGAAGGGCAGGCCATTCTTCTCGAACACTTCGGCGATGTGGGTCGCACTGTGCGGCGCCATTCTGTCCCGCAGCAGCGGCATCAGCCAGCTGCGCGCCAGCACGCGGTCATTGTTGCTTCCCAGGCGCGGGTCGTCGCGCAGCTCGCCCAGGCCGAAGGCGTCGCAGAACACGCGCCAGGCGCCGTCGCTGACCACGGCCAGGAAGATCTGCTCGCCGTCCCGCACCTCGAACACGTCGTAGATGGCCCAGGCCGAGATGCGCGCGGGCATGGGCGCGGCGGGCTTGCCCGTCACGGCGAACTGCATCATGTGCTGGGCCACCAGGAAGATGTTGTTCTCGAACAGCGCGCTTTGCACCTCCTGGCCCAGGCCGGTCTTCTCGCGCTGGGCCAGGGCCGCCATGGCACCCATGGCGCCGAACATGCCGCCCATGATGTCGTTGACGCTGGCGCCTGCGCGCAGCGGGTCGCCGGGGCGGCCCGTCATGTAGGCCAGGCCGCCCATCATCTGCACCACCTCGTCCAGCGCCGTGCGGTGCTCGTAGGGGCCGGGCAGGAAGCCCTTGTGGCTTACGTAGATCAGGCGGGGAAAGCGTTCCTTGAGGCTGTCGTAGTCCAGGCCCAGCTTGTGCATGGTGCCGGGCTTGAAGTTCTCGCAGACCACGTCGGCCGTGGCGATCAGGCGCAGCGCGGCCTCCTTGCCTTCCTCGGTCTGCAGGTCCAGCGTCAGGCTCTTCTTGTTGCGGTTGAACAGGGGAAAGAAGCCCGAGCCCGAGCCCAGCAGCTTGCGCGTGGCATCGCCGTCGCGGCCGTGCCCCACGGGCTCGACCTTGATGACCTCGGCCCCGAGGTCGGCCAGCATCATGCCGCAGGACGGGCCCATGACCATGTGGGTGAACTCGACCACGCGGATGCCCGCGTAGGGCAGCGGTGCGGCATGGGGAGAGGGTGTGGCGGAGGTGGTGTCGTGGCTCATGGAAAAACGTTCGATGGTGGAATCAGTTGCGGGCATAGGCATGCGCAACGAAGCCCTTGGGCAGGCCGGCCAGCGGCGTCATGCCGTGCAGATCCTCACCGGGCAGGCCTTCGGTCAGCGGCTGGCGGGCGGCGATCAGGCGCTCGATGTCCACGCCCGTACGGATGCCCATGGCCTCGAACATGAAGACGAGGTCCTCGGTGACCACGTTGCCCGAGGCGCCGGGCGCGTAGGGGCAGCCGCCCAGGCCTGCCAACGAGGCATCGAAGGTGCGCACGCCGGCCTCGTGGGCCGCCAGGCAGTTGGCCAGGCCCAGCCCGCGCGTATTGTGCATGTGGGCCGCGCCCGCGTGCTCACCCAGCTCCGCGCGCAGCCGCGTGAACAGGCGCCGTACCTGGGCCGGGTTGGCCATGCCCGTGGTGTCGGACAGGCCCGATTCATTGGCGCCGGCGGCCACGCAGGCCGCGGCCAGTGCGATCACGTCGTCCTCGGGGACCAGGCCTTGCAGCGTGCAGCCGAAGGCCGTGGAGATGCCTGCCTCGATCAGCGCCTGCGGCGCGATCGCGTCACGCAGCGCGGCGATGGCGCGCACCTCCTCGACCATCTGCATGGGGGTCTTGCGCACATTGGCCATGGAGTGCGCGGGACTGGCCGAGACCGGCAGCGTGATCTTGTGGACGCCGGCGCGCAGCGCGGCCTCGGCTCCGCGCAGGTTGGGGACCAGGGCCATCACGGTCAGGCCCGGGCGTCGCACGGCGTGGGCCACCACGTCGGCGGCATCCGCCATCTGCGGCAGCAGCTTGGGCGAGACGAAGGAGCCGACCTCGATCTCCTGCAGGCCGGCGTCGGCCAGCGCGTCGATCCATGCGCACTTGTGCGCCGTGGACATGGTGGCGGCCACGGACTGCAGGCCGTCGCGCGGGCCGACTTCGCTGATGAGTACGTCAAAACGGTGAGAGGACATGGGTTGCTGCATCCGCCAGGTTGTGCCTGCCGCCAGGATTTTCCGGGTTGACAGGATTTGATGTGGTTGTTCTAATAGATAGAACTATATTCTTTCTATTGAAATATTCCGGGCTGCGGGCTGGATCGTCAAGCCCGTGTGTCTGGGGTTTTCCCTTGTTTGCTCGGGAGCGTTCTTTCATGCCTCGCAAATCCGTGACCGAATCGGTGGCCGACGAAAATGCCGCGCCGGGAGGCGTGGCGGCCGTGGACCGGGCCCTGAGCCTGCTGGCGGCGTTTCGCGATGGCGACGGCGGTCTCACGCTGGCGCAGCTGTCCGAGCGCGCGCGGCTCTACAAGAGCACCGTGCTGCGGCTGCTGGCTTCGCTGGAGCACGGAGGGTGGGTGCTGCGCCTGGACGATGGCCGCTATGCGGTGGGCCCGGCCGTGGCGCGGCTGCATGCGGTCTATGCGCGGAATTTCTCGCTGGACAGCGTGGTCATGCCCGTGTTGCGCGCGCTGGTGCAGGCCACGGGTGAGAGCGCGGCCTACCATGTGCGCCAGGGTCAGGACCGCTTGTGCCTGTACCGCGTGGATTCGCCCCATCCCGTGCGCGACCATGCCCGCTCCGGCGACCTGCTGCCGCTGGGGCAGGGCGCGGGGGGGCGCGTGCTGTCGGCCTTTGATCCCGAGTTGTACGCCGCGTCGCGCGGTGGCAGCCGCACGCAGCTGGCGCGCGTGCGTGCCGATGGCTACTGCGCCATGGTGGGAGACCGGCACCGCGAGATAGCCGGGATCTCGGCACCGGTG
This sequence comes from Delftia tsuruhatensis, assembly GCF_903815225.1. Taxonomy (NCBI): domain Bacteria; kingdom Pseudomonadati; phylum Pseudomonadota; class Betaproteobacteria; order Burkholderiales; family Comamonadaceae; genus Delftia; species Delftia tsuruhatensis. The sequence goes on along the minus strand of NZ_LR813084.1, from coordinate 3,792,497 downwards.
TTCAAGCGTGATGGGGAGCTGGCGGCGGCGCTGACACTGACCATGCCGGCCCACCGCTATGAGGAGCGCCATGCACGCCATGTGCTGGCCGCCGCGCGTGAGCTGGGGCAACTGCTGCCCTGAGCGGTTCTATCCCAGGGCGGTGTCCAGCAGCATCATCAGCACGAAACCTATCATCAGCCCGCCCGTGGCGAAGGCCTCGTGGCCCTTGCGGTGGGATTCGGGAATGATCTCGTGGCTGATCACGAACAGCATGGCGCCCGCTGCGAAGCCCAGTCCCCAGGGCAGCAGTGCGGCCGAGCCACTGACGATGGCCGCGCCCAGCACGGCCCCGACGGGCTCGACCAGGCCCGAGGCCATGCCCAGCGCCACGGCAAAGCTGCGCTTGTAGCCTGCGGCCAGCAGGGCCACTGCCACGACCAGGCCTTCGGGCACGTCCTGGATGGCGATGCCCGTGGCCAGCGCATTGGCGCGCAGCCCGTCGTTGCCCGCATAGCCCACGCCGATGGCCAGGCCTTCGGGCAGGTTGTGCAGGGTGATGGCGAAGACGAACAGCCAGGTGCGCTGCAGCTTGCGTGCGCCCTGCGGATCCAGCCCCTCGCGGCCCTTGATGAAATGCTCATGGGGCAGCAGTCGGTCCATGAGCATGAGCGCGGCGCCGCCCAGCAGGATGGCCGAGCCTATGACGCCGCCCGCCGCCCAGCCCCCCCCGCCGAACAACTGCTGCGTGCGCACGGCCTCCAGTCCCGGCAGGATCAACGAGAAGGCGCAGGCCGCCAGCATCACGCCAGCGCCGAAGCCGAACAGGCTGTCCTGCGTGCGCTCGGACAGGCGCTGCGACAGCATCACGGGCACGGTGCCCAGTGCGGTCGCCAGCGCGGCGGCCGAGCCCCCGGCCAGGGCCTGGAAGACCACCGGATGGTTCTGGGCATAGGCCCAGAACTGGCTGGTGAGCGCCCAGGCGCCGGCCATCATGATGGCCAGACCTATCCACAGGCGGATATTGGTCCGTGCGCTGGTCTTGGAGCGGAAGCGTCGTGGCAGATCCATGCTGGTCGGGGAGGGAAGGTTGGAGGGCGGGTGACCGCTCAGCCGCGTGCGGCGGCGTGGCGGCGGGCCACTTCGGCCCAGTGGATGACGTTGTAGAACGCCGCGATGTATTCGGGGCGGCGATTCTGGTACTTGAGGTAGTAGGCGTGCTCCCACACGTCCAGGCCCAGGATGGGCGTGGCGCCCGAGCCGATGCCGATCATCAGCGGGCTGTCCTGGTTGCCGCTGCTCTCCACGGCCAGCTTGCCGTCCTTGCCGACGACCAGCCAGGCCCAGCCGCTGCCGAAGCGCGTGAGAGCGGCCTGGGTGAAAGCGGTCTTGAAGGCGTCAAGACCGCCCAGCTCCTTGTCGATGGCCTGCGCCAGCTCTCCGGAAGGCGCACCGCCGCCGCCCTGGTCCGCGGGTGCCATCACGGTCCAGAACAGGCTGTGGTTGGCGTGGCCTCCGCCGTTGTTGCGCACGGCACCGCGGATGCCCTCGGGCAGCAGGGACAGGTCGGCAATCAGCTGCTCGACGGGCTGATTGCCATGCGGTGTGTCCTTGAGCGCCGCATTGAGGTTGTTCACATAGGCCTGGTGATGCCTGGTGTGGTGGATCTCCATCGTCTGCGCATCGATGTGGGGCTCCAGTGCGTCGTAGGCGTAGCTCAGTGCGGGCAGGGTGTAGTTGCTCATTGGGTTGCTTTCAAGGTCTGCGGTGGGAAATCAGTGAGGCAGGTGGGCCTGTACTGGCGCGGCGAGGTCAGAAGTTGCTTGCACGTCTGCTGGCTCCGAGATGCATTCCGAGGTTCTTTGATCTGGATATGAGAATTGTATTATTCATGAGAATCATTCTCATTAATTTTACTGATGCCCGCTTTTTTTCTCATGGGTTTTCAGCGTGGCGGAGAGGAAAAAAAGCCCCGCAGGCGCCAGTGCCTGCGGGGCTGGGAGTGCGGGGCGGGCGCGGCGCCCGCCGGGCTCAGACCTGGTCTGCCGACAGACCGGCGGTCTGGCTGAAGCCGCCGTCCACGTAGGTGATCTCGGCGGTGACGCCCGAGGCCAGGTCGGACAACAGGAAGGCCGCCACATTGCCCACGTCCTCGATGGTCACGTTGCGGCGCAGTGGAGCGGCATCGGCCACGCGGCCCAGCAGCTTGCCGAAGTCCTTGATGCCGGAGGCGGCCAGCGTCTTGATCGGGCCGGCGGAGATGCCGTTGGCGCGGATGGCGCGGCCGTCGGCCGTGCGGCCCACGGCTTCGGCCAGATAGCGCACCGAGGCCTCCAGCGATGCCTTGGCCAGGCCCATGGTGTTGTAGTTCGGGATGGAGCGCAGCGCGCCCAGGTAGGACAGGGTCAGCAGCGAGGACTTGTCGTTGAGGTAGGGCAGGGCCGCCTTGGCCATGGCCGGGAAGCTGTAGGCGCTGATATCGTGCGCGATCTTGAAGCCTTCGCGCGAGAGGCCTTCAAGGAAATTGCCGGCGATGGCCTCGCGCGGCGCGAAGCCGATACTGTGCACGAAGCCGTCGAACCGGCCCCAGGCCGAGCCCAGGTCGGCGAACAGTTTCTCGATCTGCGCATCGTCGGCCACGTCGCAATCGAAGGTCAGCTTGGAGTCGAATTCGGCGGCGAATTCGGTGATGCGGTCCTTGAAGCGCTCGCCCACGTAGCTGAAAGCCAGCTCCGCGCCCTGTGCGTGGCAGGCCTTGGCGATGCCATAGGCGATGGAGCGGTTGGACAGGACGCCCGTGATCAGCAGTTTCTTACCGGCGAGAAAGCCCATTGTTGTTCTCCAGATGAAGTGAGTGGAAGTGCGTGGCGCACGGCGCCGATGGCCGCTGCCCGCGTCAGCGTTTGCCAGCGGGCGGCTGGCTGCGTGGTGCAGAATTGTCGCATGCGCCATTGGATGATTTCTTCGCTGCTGCTGGCCTCGGCCTGTCTGCCGGCCTGGGGCTCGCATGCCTATGCCCTGTGGGGCGAGCCCCGCTATGCCGAGGGCTTCAGCCATTTCGACTACGTCAACGTCAAGGCGCCCAAGGGCGGCGAGCTGCGGCTGGTGAGCAATCTGCGCATCTCCACCTTCGACAAGTACAACCCGTTCACGATCAAGGGATCGGCGCCGGCCTACCTGACGGAGCTGGTGTTCGATACGCTGCTGTCGCCATCGCTGGACGAGTCCGCCACGGGCTACGGGCTGCTGGCCGAGGACGTGCAAGCCGCGCCGGACGGCCTGTCGGTGATCTTCAGGCTGCGGTCCGAGGCGCGCTTTCACAATGGCAAGCCGGTGCTGGCCGCCGACGTCAAGCACAGCTATGACACCCTGGTCGGCCCGCATGCGCTGCCGGGCTACAGGACACTGTTCATCGATGTGGCCGGTGCCGATGTGCTGGACGAGCGCACGGTGCGATTTCGCTTCAGGCAGCCCAACAGGGAGCTGCCGCTGACGGTGGGCGCCATCCCCATCTTCAGCCGCGACTGGGGGGTGGAGGGCGGCAAGGCCAAGCCCTTCGACCAGGTGATCACGGACACGCCCATAGGCAGCGGTCCCTACAGGATCGGTCCTGTGCGTTTCGGCAAGGACATCACCTATGTGCGCGACCCCGACTACTGGGCGCGTGACCTGCCGGTGCGCGTGGGCACGGCCAACTTCGACCGCATCTCCGTCAGGATCTACCGCGACAACACCGCCAGGCTGGAGGCGCTCAAGGCCGGGGAGTTCGACCTGATGCGCTTTTACAGCGCCGGCGACTGGGCGCGGCGCCTGTATGGCAAGCGTTTCGACCGCGGGGAACTGGTCAAGGGCGAGTTCGGCAACAAGCTGCCGTCCGGCTTCCAGAGCTATGTGCTCAATACCCGCCGGCCCTTGCTCAAGGATGCGCGCGTGCGCCGCGCCCTGGGTCTGGCGCTGGACTACGAGTGGATGAACCGCCAGATGTTCTACGGCTCCTACCAGCGGGTGCAAGGGCTGTTCGGCAACACGGAATGCGAGACCCATGGCGAGCCCTCGCCCGAGGAGCTGGCGCTGATGGAGCCCCTTCGCAACAGCCTTCCTCCAGCGGCCTTCGGGCCGATGGCACAGCCGCCGCGCACCGATGGCGACAGCTCGCTGCGCGGCAATCTGCGCCAGGCCAGGCAGTTGCTGGCCGATGCCGGCTGGACCGTGCGGGACGGCGTGCTGCGCAATGCACGCGGCGAAGCCATGGAGCTGGAGTACCTGGACAGCAGCGAATCGGGCATACGCCAGGTCTCGCCCTGGATCCGCAACCTTGAGAAGCTGGGAATCCGGCTGCGCTTTCGCCCGGTGGATTTCGCGCTGTACCAGCAGCGGGTGGAGAAGTTCGACTACGACATCATCTCCATCGCCTACCAGGGCACGAACAATCCGGGACAGGAATTCGCGGACCTGTTCGGCAGCAAGGCGGCCGACATGGAGGGCTCCGGCAACTTCCCGGGAGTGAAGAGCCCGGCCGTCGATGCACTGATCCGGCGCATGACCGAAGCCAAGACCGAGGCACAGCTGTTGCCCGCGTGCCACGCGCTGGACCGTGCGATTGCGCACGGCTACTACCTGATCCCGCAATGGAGCGCAGGCACGCATCGCATGGTCTACGACTCCTGGCGCCTGGTCCGGCCGGCCGTGGTGCCGCCCTATGCGAAGGGCGAGAACTGGGCCATGGAGACCTGGTGGGCCCGCATGCCCGCGCTGACCGCGCCGCCGCCATGACCAACGTGGCGCCACTGCCGTTGCGAACCGTTGCACGATGGTGCGGCCCCCGCTGCGGGCGGGGTTCGCGCCATGGCGATAATGCATGACTCTATGTGGGCCTACATACTCAAACGCTTGCTGCTGATGGTGCCGACCCTGCTGGGCGTGCTGCTGCTGACCTTCGTGGTCGTGCAGTTCGTGCCGGGCGGCCCCGTGGAGCAGTACCTGGCCGAGGCCAAGGCCGGCGTCGGTGCCGAGGGCGGGGGCATGGCCTACCGGGGAGCGCAGGGCGTGGATCCCCAGCGCATCGAGCAGATCAAGGCGCTGTACGGATTCGACAAGCCGGCCCATGAGCGCTTCTGGCAAATGCTGGGCCAGTTCGCGCGCTTCGACCTGGGGCGCAGCTTCTTCCAGAACAAGGATGTCTGGCAGCTCATCAAGGAGAAGCTGCCCGTCTCGGCGAGCCTGGGCCTGTGGACCTTTTTCATCAGCTACCTCGTGGCCGTGCCGCTGGGCATCGCCAAGGCGGTGCGGGCGGGCTCGCGCTTCGATTTCGTGACCACGCTGCTCATCCTGATCGGCTATGCGATTCCCGGCTTCGTGCTGGGCGTGGCGCTGCTGGTGATCTTCGGCGGCCAGTTGCAGTGGTTTCCCCTGCGCGGGTTGACCTCCGCCAACTGGGATGAGCTGTCCTGGGGCGCGCGCATCGTGGACTATCTGTGGCACGTCGCGCTGCCGGTGACGGCCATGGTGGCCGGCAGCTTCGCGATCACGGCCATGCTGACCAAGAATGCCTTCCTGGAGGAAATCCGCAAGCAGTACGTGCTGACGGCGCGCGCCAAGGGCCTGTCCGAGCGGCAGGTGCTCTATCGCCATGTGCTGCGCAATGCGCTCATCCCCATCGTCACGGGTTTTCCGGCGGCCTTCATCGGCGCCTTCTTCACGGGGGCGCTTCTGATCGAGACACTGTTCTCGCTGGACGGGCTGGGCCTGCTCAGCTATGACAGCGTGATCCGGCGCGACTACCCCGTGGTGCTGGGAACGCTGTACCTGTTCACGCTGATCGGCCTGGTGACCAAGCTGGTCAGCGATCTTTGCTATGTGTGGGTGGATCCGCGTGTACGGTTTGACTAGGTACCCCCTGGGCGGCTGGTACTGGCTCCTCCCTGCGGTCTCCGGCCCGGGCTGCGCCGGTCTCGAAGGCTTCACATTCTTGCCGGGGCGACATGGACACTGAGATGCAATCCGTTGCGATTTCGGGGGCGGGGGGGGCTGTGGCCACCGCGTCTGCCCCGCTGGCGGTGGCCGCGGCGTCACCGGCGCGGCGGGCCTGGCTGCGGTTCAAGCGCAACCGGCTGGGCTACTGGAGCCTGGTCGCGTTCTGCGTGATGGTCGTGCTGAGCCTGGGGGCGGAACTGATCAGCAACGACAGGCCGCTGGTCGTGCGCTACGAGGGGCAGACCTACTGGCCCTTGTGGAATGACTATCCCGAAAAGACCTTCGGGGGAGATTTCGAGACAGCCACGGACTACCTGGATCCCTTCATCCGCGATCGCCTGCGCCAGGGCGGCAACTGGGCGCTGTTCACGTTCAATCCCTACGGGCCGCAGGCCCTGAACTACTTCGCCACGCTGCCCAACCCGGCGCCGCCCTCGCGCGAGAACCTGCTGGGCACCGATGACCGCGGGCGGGATCTGCTGGCCCAGCTGATCTACGGTTTTCGCGTGAGCGTGCTGTTCGCGCTGGCGCTGACGGCCTCGGGCGTGGTGCTGGGGGTGGTGATGGGGGCCATCCAGGGCTTTTTCGGCGGCAGGATCGACCTGGCCTTGCAGCGGTTCATCGAGATCTGGAGCTCCATGCCCGAGCTGTACCTGCTCATCATCTTCAGCGCCGTGCTGGCGCCCAGCGTCTCGCTGCTGCTGGTGCTGCTGTCGCTGTTCGGCTGGATGGGCTTGTCGGACTACGTGCGCGCCGAGTTTCTGCGCAATCGTCAGCTGGACTATGTGAAGTCGGCGCGCGCGCTGGGCGTGGGCAATGGCGCCTTGATCTGGCGCCATCTGCTGCCCAACAGCATGACGCCCGTGGTGACCTTTTTGCCGTTTCGCATGAGTGCGGCCATCCTGGCACTGACCTCGCTGGATTTCCTGGGACTGGGCGTGCCACCCGAGACACCCAGCCTGGGCGAATTGCTGAATCAGGGCAAGAACAGCATCGACGCGTGGTGGATCTCGCTGTCCACCTTCGCGGTGCTGGTGCTGACCCTGCTGCTGCTGACCTTCATGGGCGATGCGCTGCGCGATGCGCTGGACCCGCGCAAGGCGGCCACCAGCGACGCGGCCGACGGCAAGGAGCCTGCATGAATACCGTGCAGCCCGCGATGGAGGCCGCGCCGATGGCGCGGGCCAGGACCTTGCTGTCGGTGCGCAACCTGCGCGTGCGCTTTGGCGGCAAGGAGGTGGTGCACGGGGTGAGCTTCGATCTGGCCGTCGGCGAGAAGCTGGCGCTGGTGGGGGAGTCCGGTTCGGGCAAGACCATCACGGCGCTGTCCCTGCTGCGGCTGGCCGGCGATGCGCAACTGGCGGGGCAGGCCCTGTTCGATGGCCGGGATCTGCTGCGCCTGCCGGAACGCGAAATGCGGGGGGTGCGTGGCGGCGACGTGGCCATGATTTTCCAGGAGCCCATGACCGCCCTCAATCCGTTGATGACCGCGGGTGAGCAGGTGGGCGAGGTCCTCCGGCTCAAGCAGGGCCTGTCGCGCAACCAGGCCATGGCCCAGGCGGTCGAGCTGCTGGCGACCACGGGCATTTCCGAGCCGGTGCGCCGTGCCCGGGCCTTCCCCCATCAGCTCAGCGGCGGCCAGCGCCAGCGGGCCATGATCGCCATGGCGCTGGCCAGCAATCCCAGGCTGCTTCTGGCGGACGAGCCCACGACGGCGCTCGATGTCACGCTGCGCGGCCAGATCCTCCGGTTGCTGGATGATCTGCAGCGCCAGACCGGCATGGCCGTGCTGATGATCACCCATGACCTGCACCTGGTGCGGCGTTTTGCCGACCGTGTGGCCGTGATGGAGCGGGGGCAGCTGGTGGAGCAGGGCGAGGTTGCGGCGGTCATGGCGTCGCCGCGCCATGTGTATACGCGCAGGCTGCTGGCCAGCGCGCCACGCCGCGATCTGGTCGAGGCGCAGATGGGCGGGCAGGGCCCGGCTCCCGAGGCGCTGGTGCGGGCGCAGGCCCTGAAGGTCAGCTATCCGGTGCCCCTGGCTGGCGTGCGAGGATGGTTCGGCCAGGGCCGGTTCGTGGCCGTGCAGTCGGCCGATCTGGCACTGTTGCCCGGACGCACCGTCGGCGTGGTCGGCGAGTCGGGGTCGGGCAAGTCCACGCTGGCCCAGGCCGTGCTGGGTCTGCTGCCGCACGAGGGTGAGCTGCGCATCGCGGGTCAGGCATGGCAGCAGCCGGCCATGCGCAATTCGCCGGCCAACCGGGCACTGCGGCGCAAGGTGCAGGTCGTGTTCCAGGATCCGTACTCCTCCCTGTCTCCCCGGCTGACGCTGGAGCAGATCGTTGGCGAAGGGCTGAGGGTGCACGCACCGGAGCTGACGGCGCAGCAGCACCGCGGCCGTGTCGTGGACATGCTGTCCGCCGTGGGCCTGACGCAGGAGCAGTTCCCGGGCCTGCTGGAGCGCTATCCCCATGAATTTTCCGGAGGCCAGCGCCAGCGCATCGCCATCGCGCGGGCCCTGGTGCTGGAGCCCGAGGTGCTGGTGCTCGATGAACCCACCAGCGCGCTGGACGTGACCATACAGCAGCAGGTGCTCGCGCTGCTGCAGCGGCTGCAGCGCGAGCACGGCCTGGCCTATCTGCTCATCACCCACGATGTGGATGTGATCCGCGCCATGGCCCATGACGTGGTGGTGATGAAGGATGGTGCCATCGTCGAATCCGGGCCCGTGGCCCAGGTGCTGGGGGCGCCGCGTCAGGCCTATACCCGGCGCCTGGTGGAGGCTGCGGGCTTCACGGGCGACGGCATGCCCGAGGGGTTCTGAGGACCCGGGCTACCAGCTGCCCGTGGGATTGACCCCGTCCTGCAGCACCCACTGGACCTTGTCCACCGGCACGCCGAGCAGCCTGGCCTGGGCCAGCAGGCGGGCGGCCACGCCATCGGCGAGCTGCGGGGTGCGCGACAGGATCCAGAAATAGCGCAGGTCCGAGCCCACCACCATGGCCCAGCGGTAGTCGGTATCGAGGGCCACCACGTTGTAGCCCCCGTAGAAGGGGCCGAAGAAAGACACCTTGAGCGCCGCGACATCCGGACCCCGCACGGTGCGGGCCTTGCCCTCGGCGGACTTCCAGCGGCGGTGCCGCGCATCGTAGCCGCGGTTGAGCACGTGCACGCTGCCGTCGGGCAGTGCCGTGTATTCGGCCTGGGTGCGCTCCAGCCCCTTCTCGAAGCCATGTTCCAGGCGCGCCACTTCGTACCAGCGACCCATGTAGCGCCGTATGTCCCAGTCGCGCACCGGCTCCACCCCCTGTGGTATGGGGGGCGGGCGCAGGCCTTTCCACAGCAGCGCCGCGGCGGCTGTGCCGACGGCCAGGCCGGCCGGCAGCATCCAGCCCGATCGCCTGGAGGATGAGCGGATATCTGGGGAGGGTGGACGGGATGACATGGTGCGGAACTCCGTGTTCAGGCAAGCCTGCATGCGTGCATGCCACAGGGGCCTTGTGCGCTTGGCTGCGTGCTCCTACTTTAGGACAGAATGCCGGTCTGCGTTGTAGGCCGGCGCTGCCAGCGCATGGCCTTGTGCGCGCGGCGCAACGCTGCAGCTTTCCCTATGCCGGAGCAGGCCATGTGTTTTTTCGTGCGCGCCCCTGCAGGTCTATGGCCTAATTGCGTGTTCTCACTTTTTGAAGAAGGAAATGCCATGGGCAACAAGATCGTTACCGAAGCCGACCGCAAGTTCACTCCCCAGCCTCCCCTGCCCAACGGCGTCACCCTGCCCACGCACGGCCGTGGCCAGCGCGTGAGCCGCGCCCGTGGCGCGCACACCCATACCAAGAAGAACCCCGGCAAGCGTCACCGCTGAGCACGGCGGGTCGCCGGCATCGCGCATGCGCATGCGGTGATCAGGTTCCGAGACAAAAGCCCTCGAAAGAGGGCTTTTGTCTTTTCCGCAGGCCCACGGCGGGGCGCAGTGCATTTTCAGTGCTGCAAGGCCTGGAGCTTGCGGCGCAGCATCTGCACTTCCTCGATCAGATCGGTGGTCAGCGCGGCCAGTTGGGGGTCGGCGTCGAAGCTGTGCTCCAGGTGGGCAATGCGGCGCGCGCGCACCAGCGTCTGGCTGCTGAAGCGCCAGGAGGTGGCTTCCGCAGATGCCTGGCTGTCGCAGGTGAGCACGCCGGTCTGCACATGCTCGATCACCCAGGCGGTGTTGCGCTGGCAGTGGCGCGCCAGATCCTGCAGGTCCAGCGCATCCTCGCCCAGCAGTTCGGCGGGCTCGTAGAAGGGGTAGGAATGCGTGCTCATCGAGAGGCTCCTTGGCCCGTGCCTTGCCGGCGGGCGTCGAAAGAGGGAAAGGCCTGGGCCAGGCTGGCATAGGCCTGGCGCTGTGCATCGGTCTGTGCCTCGGGCAGCGCGATGCCCAGAACCAGGTACAGGTCGCCGGGCGTGGCGGCGGGAAGGCCCTTGCCCTTGATGCGCAGCTTGCGGCCCGGGCGGCTGCCTGCCGGTACGCTGACCTCGAATTCGCCGGCGATGGTGGACATCCGGACCGCGCCCCCCAGCGCGGCTTCCCAGGGAGCCAGGGCCACGTTCTGGTAGACATCCTTGCCCTCTGCCCACCAGCGGGGGTCATGGCGAAGGTGCACCTCCAGCAGCAGGTCGCCTGCGGGGCCCTTGCCAAGGCCCGCGCCTCCCTGGCCGGCCAGACGGATCATCTGGCCTTCGCGCACGCCCTTGGGGATGCTGACCTGCAGCTCCTTGTCCCGGGCCACCACCTGGCCGTCGTCATCGATGGCCGTGGTGCGCAGGTGCAGGCTGCGCTGGGCGCCACGATAGCTGTCCATCAGGTCCAGCTCGATGCTGGCATGCTGGTCCTGGCCGCGCATGTCGGGCGGCTGGCGGCCTTGGCCGCCGGTGTCTGCCTGCCGAGCCCGGGCCGCATGGCCGAACATCTGCGAGAAGAAGTCGCTGAAATCCGCATCCCCTTCGGGTGCCGCGCCACGCCCGCCGCGAAAGTGGAAGTCCTGGTTCTCCCAGCCGGGTGGCGGCTGAAAGCCTCCCGTACCTGTGGTTCCCCGGCGCGGACCATCGGCCAGTGCATCGTAGGCCGCGCGTTTTTCGGGGTCTGACAGCACGGCATTGGCCTCGTTGACTTCGGCCATGCGCTGGGAGGCATCGGCCTCCTTGCTCACGTCGGGGTGGTATTTGCGTGCCAGCTTGCGATAGGCCTTCTTGATCTCATCGGTACTCGCGCCCCGGTCCAGTCCCAGGATGCGGTAATAGTCCTTGTAGTCCATGTATTTCCGTCCTCCGGCCCTTGTGGGCGATGTTTCGGACAAGCCTGGCCACAGCATAGCCCGCCCATGCCAGGGTCTCAACCGATGGGCTTTGGCCCGGTGCTTGTCCACACTCATCTTGTGACGGGTTCACTACATTCGCGCGTCGGCAGGGCGCAACAGGAGGCGTCGGACATGGATCATGGCAGTCGATGGTGGTCTGGGGGATGGCGGGCCGTGCTGGCGGCATGGATGGCCGCGGCCGGATGCGCAGCGGTGGCGCAGCCCGGGCCGTCGCTGTCGGGCGCGCCGGACGTGGAACTGCCGCCGGCCATCGTCAGCGCGCCGCTGCCCGAGGTGGGCTCCATGGCCGCCAGGGTGCTGGCCTGCACCGCCTGTCACGGCCCGCAAGGCCGTGCCACGCCCGGCGGTTATTTCCCCCGCATCGCCGGCAAGCCGGCGGGGTATCTGTACCGACAGCTCAAGAACTTCCAGCAGGGACGCCGCAGCTATCCGGCCATGAACCGGCTGATCGAGTTCATGTCGGATGACTATCTGCGCCAGATCTCCATGCACTTCGCGGGGCTGGAGCTGCCCTATGCGCCGCCCGTGCCGGCGGCACTGCCGGCTTCGGAGCTGGCCCGTGGCGAGCAACTGGTGCTGCGCGGCGACGAGCAGCGGGGCCTGCCTGCGTGCGCCTCCTGCCATGGCAGCCGGCTCATGGGGGCGGGCGAGGACATCCCCGGCCTGCTGGGCCTGTCGCGCGACTACCTGAACAGCCAGATCGGCGCCTGGCGCTCCGGGCAGCGCAAGGCGGCGGCGCCGGACTGCATGGACCAGGTGGCCAGGGCATTGACACCCCGGGAGGTGGTGGCGGTCACCGCGTGGCTGGCCTCGCGCCCCGCCCTGGCATCCGGCGGGCATGAGGCCGTGCGCCAGCCCCTGCCGCTGCGTTGCGGCGCCGTGCAGGCCTTGGCTGGCCGGGAGGGCCTGCCATGAAGGTGCACCCGAGGAAACAGCGAAGACGCGGAGGAATGCGTGGCCGCTGGTCGATGGCCGCGGTGGCCTGGCTCGGATTGGCCGGATTGGCCGTGCTTGGCGCGTTGCTGGCATGGCTCAATCTGCGGGGGGAATACGGTGTGCATGCCTACGGATACGGCGGGGGCGGCGGGGAGGCGGAGCCCGTGGCTGCCCTCGTGGAGCGCGGCGCCTACCTGGCGCGGGTGGGCAATTGCGTCGGCTGCCATACGGCGGCCGGGGGCGTGGAATATGCCGGTGGCCGGGGGCTGCCCACCGCGTTCGGCACGTTGTTCACCAGCAATCTCACGCCAGACGAGGAGACGGGCCTGGGCAAGTGGAGCGCGCAGGATTTCTGGCGTGCGCTGCACAATGGCCGCTCACGGGACGGGCGCCTGCTGTACCCGGCCTTCCCGTATGACAGCTACACCCACGTGACGCGGGCGGATTCGGACGCCCTGTTCGCCTATCTGCGAAGCCTGCCCCCCGTGCGTGCGCAGGCGCCAGGCCATGCGCTGCAATTTCCCTATGGATGGCAGGGCGCGCTAGTGGTCTGGCGCGCACTGTTCTTCACGCCGCAGGAGTGGAAGGAGCAGGTGCAGCATCCGCAGGCATGGAACCGGGGGCGCTATCTTGCCCAGGGGCTGGGGCATTGTGCCGCCTGCCATGCACCACGCAATGCCTGGGGGGCCGTGGGGCAGGCGCTGACCGGGGGGGTCGTGGCAGGCCAGTCCTGGTATGCACCCTCTCTGCTGGATCCGGCGCAGGCCGGTGTGCAGGCGGGCCGCGATTCGGCCTGGATGCAGGTGCTGCAGGCGGGGTCGGGGCCTTCGGGATCCGCCCTGGGGCCCATGGCCGAGGTCGTGGCCCGCAGCACCCAGCACTGGCAGCCGCAGGATCTGCAGGCCCTGGCCTCCTATCTGCAAGAACGTGGCGCCGCCGCGGTTGGGGGGGCTGAGGGCGGCCACGCGATCGCCGCGCCGTCGCCCGGGTCCATGGTCCTGGGGCAGAAGCTGTATGAACAGCAGTGCGCGGTCTGCCATGGCTCCCGGGGGCAGGGCACGGCAGGGGCGTTTCCCGCCTTGGCCGGCAATGCCACCGTGACCATGGCCGAGCCGCGCAACCTGCTGCTGGTGCTGCTGGAGGGGGGCTACCCGCCTTCGACCCGGCTGCAGCCGCATCCGCACGGCATGCCCCCGTTCGGTCATGTGCTGTCGGACGCCCAGGTGGCGGCCGTGGCCAACTATGTGCGCAACGCCTGGGGCAACAAGGCGGCGGAAATCGGTACCATGGAGGTTTACCGCGCCAGGGAAGGGCGCGGCTTCTGAGAGGTTTTCATGGATCCAATGGCCGGCACGCTGCCGGACGAAAGCGATGCCGCCTGCCCCTGGTGGGTGGTCTGCCTGTGCGCGCAGTGGTGCGGCGTGTGCAATCAGTACCGGGCCACCTTCGAGCAACTGGCCACCCAGTTCCCGCAGATGCGCTTCATCTGGCTCGATGTCGAGGACCGCGAGGATGTGGCCGGTGACCTCGATATCGAGACCTTCCCCTCGCTGCTTGTGGCCGATGGCGAACGGGCGCGCTTTCTGGGGCCCGTGCTGCCCCAGCCGGCGGTGGTGACGCGCATGCTGCAGTCGCTGGCGCAGGACCCCGGTGCCGGCCCCGCCGACCCGGCCGAGGCCCAGGCCCTGCTGGCGCGCCTGCGTTCGGCGCAGGCGCTGGACCATCTCGGTGCCTGAGTCCTGGGTCGTGCTGCCCGGCACTGTGCCTGCCTTTGTGCGAGGCGGACTTGGCCGCAGGGCGGTTTGAGAGTACAATGCCACATTCACGACCAAACGGGCGGGTACTCACCGCCCTTTTTTTTTGGGCGATCTTCGGGCGACCTTCGGGATTGCCCTGGGGCTCGGCGCTGTTGAGGGCATGGCTTTCGCCATGATTTCAGGGGCGTTCCGGGTCTTTTGTGTTGGCAGGACTGAATTTAAATACACGTGGCACTACAGCAAATCGTTGAACAAACCGTGACAGGTCTGGGCTATGACCTGGTGGAAATAGAACGCTCCGCGGGCGGGCTGTTGCGCGTCACAATTGATTTGCCTTGGCAGCCTCCGGTGGAGGGCGAGCCGGTGCTGCCGGAGCAGTTCGTGACGGTGGAGGACTGCGAGAAGGTCACGCGCCAGCTGCAGTTCGCCCTCGAGGTCGATGGCGTGGACTACACGCGCCTGGAGGTTTCTTCCCCGGGTATCGATCGCCCCCTGCGGCACGAGCAGGACTTCATCCGCTTCACCGGGGAAGTCATCGACCTGACCCTCAAGGAGCCCATGGGGGCCGCAGCCGGCGGGCAGGTCAGTGCCAATCGCAAGAAATTCCGCGGCACGCTGGAGCGCGCCGAAGATGGTGGCTGGCAGATCGTCTGGAGCGACGAGCCGCCGGTCAAGCCTGGCCAGAGGGTCAGCAAAAAGCGTGTTCCCGCGCCGCTGCAGGCGCTGGGCTTCACGCTGGAGGAGCTGCGCGAGGCGCGCCTGGCTCCCCTCGTGGATTTCAAGGGACGTTCTGCCAAGCCTGTCTGAGCGGGGCCGGGTACGTCGGATCATTGGGGCAAGAAGGGCATTGCCGCCCCCTTCTTGTGTGATTGAAATAGGAGAGTCGTCGCATGAATCGCGAACTGTTGATGTTGGTAGAAGCCATTTCGCGCGAAAAGAACGTGGAGCGCGATGTGGTGTTCGGTGCAGTGGAATCGGCCCTGGCCCAAGCCACGAAGAAGCTGTACCAGGGTGAAGTGGACATCCGCGTGGCCATCGATCGCGACAGCGGTAACTACGACACCTTCCGCCGCTGGCTGGTGGTGCCCGATGACGCGGGCCTGCAAAACCCCGATGCCGAGGAAATGCTGATGGATGCGCAAGACCGTGTCCCCGGTATCTCCGAAGGCGAGTACATCGAGGAAGAGATCGAATCCCTGCCCATCGGCCGCATCGGTGCCATGGCGGCCAAGCAGGTCATCCTGCAGAAGATCCGCGATGCCGAGCGCGAGATGCTGCTCAACGAGTTCCTGTCCCGTGGCGACAAGATCTTCACCGGCACCGTCAAGCGCATGGACAAGGGCGACATCATCGTGGAGGCCGGCCGCGTCGAGGGGCGCCTGCGCCGCAACGAGATGATCCCCAAGGAAAACCTGCGCAACGGCGACCGCGTGCGCGCCATGATCATGGAGGTGGACGCCACGCTGCGCGGCGCCCCCATCATCCTGTCGCGTTCCGCGCCGGAGTTCATGGTCGAGCTGTTCCGCAATGAAGTGCCCGAGATCGAGCAGGGCCTGCTGGAGATCAAGAGCTGCGCCCGCGATGCCGGCAGCCGCGCCAAGATCGCCGTGCTCAGCCATGACAAGCGTGTCGATCCCATCGGCACCTGCGTCGGTGTGCGCGGCACCCGCGTCAATGCCGTCACGAACGAGCTGGCTGGCGAGCGTGTGGACATCGTGCTGTGGTCCGAGGATCCCGCGCAGTTCGTGATCGGCGCCCTGGCTCCGGCCAACGTGTCCTCCATCGTCGTGGACGAGGAAAAGCACGCCATGGACGTGGTGGTGGACGAGGAGAACCTCGCCATCGCCATCGGCCGTGGCGGCCAGAACGTGCGCCTGGCTTCCGAGCTGACCGGCTGGAAGATCAACATCATGGACGCTGCCGAGTCCGCGCAGAAGCAGGCGGACGAGTCCGCCGTGGCGCGCCAGCTGTTCATGGAAAAGCTCGATGTGGACGAGGAAATCGCCAACATCCTCATCGAGGAAGGTTTCGAGACCCTGGAGGAGGTGGCCTATGTGCCCCTGCAGGAAATGCTCGAGATCGAGTCGTTCGACGAAGAGACGGTGAACGAGCTGCGCAGCCGTGCCAAGGACGCACTGCTGACGCAGGAGATCGCACACGAGGAAAACGTGAGCAAGGTGTCGCAGGATCTGCTGACGCTCGAGGGTATGACTGCGGAGATCGTGGACAAGCTGGCCCAGGCCAATGTGCACACCCGTGACGATCTGGCCGATCTGGCCATCGACGAGTTGACCGAGCTGACCGGGCAGACCGAGGAACAAGCGAAGGCTTTGATCATGAAGGCGCGTGAGCACTGGTTCACCGAAGGGCAAGAGTAAGGTCAGGGAGGTTCAGAGCATTTATGTCCAGTAATACGGTTGCCGAGTTTGCAAGAGAGCTCAACAAGACCCCTGACACGTTGCTGCAGCAGCTCAAGGCTGCGGGCGTCGCCAAGGACAACGCATCGGATGCGTTGACCGACACCGACAAGCAGCAACTGCTCAGCCATCTGCAGGCCAGCCACGGAAGCGGCGCCAAGAAGATCACGCTGACCAAGCGGTCCACGAGCGAGATCAAGCAGGCCGACGCTTCGGGCAGGGCCCGCACCATTCAGGTGGAAGTGCGCAAGAAGCGCACCTTCATCAAGCGTGACGAAGCCGCCGATGGCGCCTCCGACCCCGCTGCCAAGGCGGCTGCCCAGGAGCAGCGCGCGGCATCGGAGCGCGAGTCCCAGGATCTGGTGCGTCGCGAAGAGGAAGCACGTCGCCAGGCCGAGATGATCGGTCGCCAGGAGGAAGAATTGGCACAGCAACGCCGGGAGCGCGAAGAGCGCGAGCAACGCGAACAGCGCGAGCGCGAGGCCGAGGAACGCGCGGCCGCCTACGCCGCCGCCGAAGCGGCCAAGATCGCCGAGGCCACCCGCGCCAAGCAGGAGGCATCGCGCGAGCAGGCCGCCGGCCAGGCCGCGCGCGCCGAGGCCCAGGCTGCGGCCCGCGCCAAGGCCGAGGAAGAATCCAGGGCCCGCGCGGCCGAGGAAGCCGAGCGCGCCAAGGACCTGGAAGACCGCCGCCGCAAGGCGCTGGCCGAGGCCGAGGCCATCCGCGCCATGATGGCTGCTCCCAAGAAGGTGCTGGTCGCCAAGAAGCCCGAAGAGCCCAAGCCCGCAGCCAAGCCTGCGGCCCCGGCTGCGGGCGACGCCAAGAAGTCCACGCTGCACAAGCCCGCCGGCGCGACCACGGGTGGTGCAGGCGCGCGCACCGGTGGCGCGCCCGCTGGCGGCGGCAAGGAAGTCAAGTCCGCCAAGCTTTCGTCGAGCTGGGCCGGCGATGGCAAGAAAAAGGAAATCAAGACCCGTGGCGACAGCTCCGGTGGCGTGGGCGGCCGTGCCAACTGGCGTGGCGGCCCACGTGG
Organism: Delftia tsuruhatensis; assembly: GCF_903815225.1. NCBI lineage: Bacteria > Pseudomonadati > Pseudomonadota > Betaproteobacteria > Burkholderiales > Comamonadaceae > Delftia > Delftia tsuruhatensis. The sequence goes on along the minus strand of NZ_LR813084.1, from coordinate 3,775,045 downwards.
CGGGCGTCGCGGCAATGACCGCAATGAAGGCCAGCAGCAGCACGCCGCGGCGGAGTTCCGCGCCATCGAGGTGCATGTGCCCGAGACCATCACCGTGGCCGAGCTGGCGCACAAGATGTCGGTCAAGGCTTCCGAGCTGATCAAGGTGCTGATGAAGATGGGCCAGATGGTCACCATCAACCAGCCCCTGGACCAGGACACGGCCATGATCGTGGTCGAGGAGATGGGCCACACCGCCAAGGTCGCCGCGCTGGACGATCCCGAGGCCTTCACGGCCGAGGAAGTGTCCCACCAGGAAGCCGCGCTAGAGTCGCGTGCCCCCGTGGTCACCGTCATGGGCCACGTGGACCACGGCAAGACCTCGCTGCTGGACTACATCCGCCGCACCAAGGTCGCGTCGGGCGAAGCCGGCGGCATCACCCAGCATATCGGCGCCTACCATGTGCAGACGCCGCGTGGCATCGTCACCTTCCTGGACACTCCGGGCCACGAGGCCTTCACGGCCATGCGTGCCCGTGGCGCCCAGGCCACCGACATCGTCATCCTGGTGTGCGCGGCCGACGACGGCGTGATGCCCCAGACCAAGGAAGCCATCAAGCACGCGAAGGCGGCAGGCGTTCCCATCGTGGTGGCCATCACCAAGGCCGACAAGCCCGATGCCAATCCCGACCGCGTCAAGCAGGAGCTGGTGGTCGAGGAGGTCGTGCCTGAAGAGTATGGCGGTGAGTCGCCCTTCGTGGCCGTGTCCTCCAAGACCGGCCAGGGCATCGACGAACTGCTCGAGCAGGTGCTGCTGCAGGCCGAAGTGCTGGAGCTGACGGCGCCGGTGGAAGCCGCCGCCAAGGGCATCGTGATCGAAGCCCAGCTGGACAAGGGCCGCGGCCCCGTGGCCACGGTGCTGGTGCAGTCCGGCACGCTGAAGGTGGGCGACGTGGTGCTGGCTGGCCAGACCTATGGCCGCGTGCGCGCCATGCTGGACGAGGACGGCAAGCAGACCAAGTCCGCCGGCCCTTCCATCCCGGTGGAGATCCAGGGTCTGTCCGACGTGCCCCAGGCCGGCGACGACTTCATGGTGCTGCAGGACGAGCGCCGCGCCCGCGAAATCGCGACCTACCGCGCAGGCAAGTTCCGCAACACCAAGCTGGCGCGCCAGCAGGCTGCCAAGCTCGAGAACATGTTCGCCGAAATGGGCGCGGGCGAGGTCCAGACCCTGCCCATCATCGTCAAGGCCGACATGCAGGGCTCGCAGGAAGCGCTGGGCGCATCGCTGCTCAAGCTGTCCACCGATGAGATCCGCGTTCAGCTGGTCTACTCGGGCGTGGGCGGCATCAGCGAGTCCGACGTCAACCTGGCGTTGGCCTCCAAGGCCATCATCATCGGCTTCAACGTGCGTGCCGATGCCCAGGCCCGCAAGACGGCCGAGAGCAACGACGTGGATCTGCGCTACTACAACATCATCTACGACGCCGTCGAAGAGGTGAAGGCAGCCATGTCCGGCATGCTGGCGCCCGAGCGCAAGGAAGAGATCATCGGCATGGCCGAGATCCGCACCGTGTTCGTGGCCTCCAAGATCGGCACCGTGGCAGGCTCGTACATCACGCAGGGCCAGGTCACGCGCAATGCGCATTTCCGCCTGCTGCGCGACAACGTGGTCATCTACACGGGCGAGATCGAATCGCTCAAGCGGATGAAGGACGACGTCAAGGAAGTCAAGGAAGGCTTCGAGTGCGGTATCAAGCTCAGGAACTACAACGACATCCGCGAAGGCGACATGCTCGAAGTGTTCGAGATCAAGGAAATCGCGCGCTCGCTGTAATCGACGATGGCAACACGCAAGTCCGCTGCGCCCAACCGCAGCTTCAAGGTGTCCGACCAGATCCAGCGTGATCTGGCGGAACTGATCGCGCGCGAGTTGAAGGACCCGCGCGTGGGCATGGTCACGCTGCAAAGCGTGGAGGTGACTCCGGACTATGCCCACGCCAAGGTCTACTTCAGCCTGCTCGTGGGCGATCCGCAGGCCACGCAGGATGCATTGAACCAGGCCGCTGGCTTCCTGCGCAACGGCCTGTTCAAGCGCCTGCACATCCACACCGTGCCCACGCTGCACTTCATCTACGACCGCACCACCGAGCGTGCGGCCGACATGAACGCCTTGATCGCCAAGGCCGTTTCCTCGCGCGGGAAGGAAGAGTAGCCCCATGAACGCGCCACGCACAAGGGTGCAGCGGCGCCCTGTGCATGGGGTGTTGCTGCTCGACAAACCGCTGGAGCTGTCCAGCAACGATGCCTTGCAGAAGGTCAAGTGGTTGCTGCGCGCCGAAAAGGCCGGACACACCGGCACGCTGGACCCGCTGGCCACCGGCGTGCTGCCGCTGTGCTTCGGCGCGGCGACCAAGTTCAGCCAATTGCAGCTGGAAGCCGCCAAGACCTACGAGGCGATCGCGCGCCTGGGCCAGACCACGACCACGGCCGATGCCGAGGGCGAGGTGCTGCGCGAGCGCGTCGTCGACCCTGCCGGCCTCACGGCCGAGAGGCTTGCCGCCGTGCAGGCGCAGTTCACGGGTGCGATCCGCCAGGTGCCGCCCATGTACAGCGCGCTCAAGAAGGACGGCAAGGCCCTCTACGAGTACGCGCGTGCCGGCATAGCGATCGAGCGTCCGGCGCGCGATGTGACCATCCACGCGCTCGCGCTGTCGCTCACGCAGGACGGCGAGGGACGGCCCGCCCTCAAGATGGTGGTGACCTGCAGCAAGGGAACCTACATCCGCACGCTGGCCGAGGACGTGGGCGAGGCCCTGGGCTGCGGAGCCCACCTGCGCGCGCTGCGCCGCATCGACACGGGCGGCCTGGGCGTGGAGCGCTGCATCTCGCTGGAGGCCCTGGCCGCCATGGACGAGGACACGCGCATGCGCCAGCTTCAGCCCTGCGATGCCCTGCTGGCCAGCCACACGGCTGTCACGCTGGGCGAGCAAGATGCGGCCCGCTTTCTCACGGGCCTGCCCCGCAAGGGGCCCTGGCCCGATGCCGAGGCGGTGGCCGTGTACGGTGAGCGCCCGCAGGCCCTTCTCGGCGTGGGCCGCGTGGTGCGCGGGGAACTCATCCCCGGGCGCCTGCTCAGTTCACTGGAAATTCAACAGATCTTGGAAGACACGCCGCGCCCCTGACGCTGCGGCATTGGGAAAACACTATGAGCACACAAATCCGCAATATCGCGATCATCGCCCACGTGGACCACGGCAAGACCACCATGGTGGACCAGCTGCTGCGCCAATCCGGAACCTTCGCCGAGCACGAGAAAGTCGTGGATACGGTGATGGACAACAACGCCATCGAACGCGAACGTGGCATCACCATCCTGGCCAAGAACTGCGCCGTGAGCTGGAAGGACACGCACATCAACATCCTCGACACGCCCGGCCACGCGGACTTCGGCGGCGAAGTGGAGCGTGCCCTGTCCATGGTGGACGGCGTGGTGCTGCTGATCGATGCGCAGGAAGGTCCCATGCCCCAGACGCGCTTCGTGACCAAGAAGGCCCTGGCCCTGGGCCTGAAGCCCATCCTCGTGGTCAACAAGGTGGACAAGCCCGGCGCGCGCCCCGACTACGTGGTCAACGCCGCCTTCGACCTGTTCGACAAGCTGGGCGCCACCGACGAGCAACTGGACTTCCCGGTGGTGTACGCCTCGGGCATCAACGGCTGGACCTCGCTGGAAGAGGGTGCTCCGGGCGAGCAGTGGGGCCCCGACATGTCGGCCCTGTTCGACACCATCCTCAAGCACGTTCCCTCGGTCAAGGGCGATCCGACCGCTCCGCTGCAGATGCAGATCTCGGCACTGGACTACTCCACCTTCGTGGGCCGTATCGGGGTGGGTCGCATCACCTCGGGCACGCTCAAGCCTTCGACCGACGTGCTGGTCATGGAAGGTCCGGACGGCAAGAGCTACAAGGGCCGCATCAACCAGGTCCTGAAGTTCCAGGGCATCGACCGCGTGCAGGTCACCGAAGCCGGCCCCAGCGACATCGTGCTGGTCAACGGCATCGCCGATCTGGGCATGGGCGTCACGTTGACCGACCCGCAAAACCCCCGGCCCCTGCCCATGCTCAAGATCGACGAGCCCACGCTGACCATGAACTTCTGCGTGAACACCTCGCCGCTGGCGGGCCGTGAAGGCAAGTTCGTGACCAGCCGCCAGATCTGGGACCGCCTGCAAAAGGAATTGCGCTCCAACGTGGCCCTGCGCGTCAAGGAAACCGACGAGGACGGTATCTTCGAAGTGTCCGGCCGTGGCGAACTGCACCTGACCATCCTGCTGGAGGAAATGCGCCGTGAAGGCTACGAGCTGGCCGTGTCCAAGCCCCGCGTGGTCTTCCGCGACGTGGACGGCGTGCGCCACGAGCCCATCGAACTGGTGACGGCCGACATCGAGGAAGGCCACCAGGGCGGCGTGATGCAGGCCCTGGGCGAGCGCAAGGGCGAGCTGGTCAACATGGAGCCCGATGGCCGTGGTCGTGTCCGCCTGGAATACCGCATTCCCGCGCGTGGCCTGATCGGCTTCACCAACGAATTCCTGAACCTGACCCGTGGTTCCGGCCTGATCTCCAACATCTTCGACAGCTACGAGCCGCACAAGGGCGACATCGGCGGCCGCAAGAACGGCGTGCTGATCTCCATGGACGAAGGCGAGATCTTCACCTACGCCCTGGGCAAGCTGGACGACCGCGGCCGCATGTTCGTCAAGGCCAACGATCCCGTGTACGAAGGCATGATCATCGGCATCCACAGCCGTGACAACGACCTGGTGGTCAACGCCACGCGTACCAAGCAGCTGACCAACTTCCGCGTGTCCGGCAAGGAAGACGCCGTGAAGATCACGCCCCCGATCGACCTGTCGCTGGAATACGCGGTGGAATTCATCGAGGACGACGAGCTGGTGGAAATCACACCGAAGAGCATCCGCGTGCGCAAGCGCCACCTGAGCGAGAACGAGCGCAAGCGCGCTGCACGCGAAAACGCGTAAGCGCACAGGTGCCTCGGGCACCCATGGCATGACCGCCATGACGAGCAAAGGCCGCCTCCGTGCGGCCTTTGTCTTTGGCGGCGCATACCGGTGGCGTCGCCTTCAGGGCGCCAGCCGCTGCAACAGCGCGAGCAGGTGCCTGGCCGTAGCCACCGGCTGGCGCTGGTTGAGCGCCAGCGCCAGCCCGATGGCGGGCAGGTTCTCGGCGTCCGCCAGGTGGCGGAACACCACGCCTGGCGCACCGGCCTTGGCCACGACGGCCGGAACCAGGGCCACGCCCAGGCCCGCGCCCACCAGGCTGACCAGGGTCTGGGCCTGCACGGCATGCTGCTTGACCTGGGGCATGAAGCCCGCCTGCTGGCAGGCCAGTACCACCAGGGCATGCAGGCCGGGGACCTCGCCGGGGCGGTAGTTGATGAAGGGCTGGCTTGCCAGATCGCGCAGGCGCAGCCCGGGCTGTCGCGCCAGGGGATTGCCTTCGGGCAGCACGGCCACCAGTTCGTCTTTCTCTATCGGCGTGATGGCCAGTTCCGTGGCCTGCGTCACCGGATAGCGCAGCAGGCCGGCATCGAATTCGCCGCTGGCCACCTGCATGCAGATCTCGCGCGTGGTCGATTCGGTCAGCACCAGGTCGATCAGCGGGTACTGGGCTCGAAAGGCCTGCACCAGCCGGGGAATCAGCGAGAAAGTGGCCGAACCGATGAAGCCCATGTGCAGACGTCCGCGCTCGCCGCTGGCCGTGGCCTGGGAGACTTCCTGCACCTGGCGCGCATGGTGCAAGGCCTGCTCGGCACTCTCCAGCGCCGCCAGGCCGGCCTCGGTCAGCGCCGTGCCACGCCGGTCGCGCTGGAACAGCTGCACACCCAGGCTGTCCTCGAGCCGGCGGATGGACTGCGACAACGGTGGCTGGGACATGTGCAGCTGCTCGGCCGCCTGCCGGTAGTTGAGCGTGCGGGCCAGGGTGACGAAGTGGCGCAGTTGGCGCAGGTCCATTGATATGCCTTGTGTATCAGCGGTGCCGGATTAAGTCTTGGACGCAATCTGCAAGATATCAAATACTGGCGCCCATGTCGCAACATGGGAGACCACAGTGCAGGCTGCGTTGACCGGGATTCGGGTGCTGGATCTGTCCAGCGTGGTGTTCGGGCCGCTCGCCAGCCAGGTGCTGGCCGACTACGGCGCCGAAGTCATCAAGATCGAGCCGCCGGCTGGCGACTCCACGCGCCACACCGGCCCGGCCGTCGAGCCCGGCATGGCCGCCATGTTCATGGGCACCAACCGCAGCAAGAAAAGCGTGGTGCTGGACCTCAAGCAGGAGGAATCGCGCCAGGCCCTGCACGCGCTGCTGGCCACGGCCGACGTGTTCATGCACAGCATGCGGCCGCAAAAGCTGGCCCCGCTGGGCCTGGACCCCGATACGCTGCGGGCCCGCTATCCGCGCCTGGTCTATGCGGGCCTGCACGGCTTCGGCGAGGACGGTCCCTACGCCGGCCTGCCGGCCTATGACGACGTGATCCAGGGCATGAGCGGCCTGGCCGACCTGATGGAGCGCCAGACAGGCCAGGCCCGCTACCTGCCCACCATCGCCGCCGACAAGACCTGTGGTCTGGTGGCCGCGCATGCCGTGCTGGCGGCGCTGTTTCAGCGCGAGCGCCGCGGCCAGGGCTGTTTCGTGGAAGTGCCCATGTACGAGACCATGGTGGGCTTCAACCTGGTCGAGCATTTCTACGGCATGCATTTCAGCCCGTCGCTCAGCGGCGCAGGCTACCCGCGTGTGATGGCGTCCTGGCGCAAGCCCTACAGGACGCTGGACGGCCATGTCTGCATGATGCCCTACACCGACGCGCACTGGCAGCGCTTCTTCGCCGCCGTGGGACAGCCGCAGCTGGCGCAGGATCCGCGCTTTGCCAGCCAGGCCAGCCGCACGGCCCACATCGCCGAACTGCTGGAGACCGCGGGCGAGCATGTGGCCCTGCACGGGACCCAGCACTGGCTCGATACCTGCCAACGCCTGGAGATTCCCGCTGCCCCGGTGGCTCGCATGGATGAGCTGCCTGCCGATCCGCACCTTCAGGCCACGGAGTTCTTCGTGTCGCTGCAGGACCCCGCCATGGGCACCGTGCGCCTGCCTCGCTCATCCGTGCGCATGGATGGCCGGCAGGCACCGATGGGCATGCCGCCACGCCTGGGCGAGCACACGGCTGTGCTGCTGGCCCAGGCGGGCTGGAGCGCCGAGCGCATCGCCGGCCTGCAGATCACACGACAGGAGACATGAGATGACAGTGAACACTTCCCAGGCCTGGAACGCCGTCCCCCGCATGGGCCAGGGCTTCTTCTGGCAGGACCTGAGCGTCGGCCAGCAGCTGCGCACCTTCCGCCGTACCGTGACCGAGGCCGACCTGGTCGCCTTCATCAATGCCACGGGCATGCTGGAGGCCATCTTCATCGAGGAAGGCTACGACGGCGGCGCCATCACGGGCCGCCCCGTGCCGGGCGCCATGACCTATGCGCTGATCGAAGGCTTCATCCTGCAAAGCATGATCCAGGGCACGGGCCTGGCCATGCTGGAGCTGCAGCAAAGGATCCTGGGACCCGTGCGGGTGGGCGACAGCATCGAGGCCCTGGTCGAAGTCACCGCCATCAAGCCCACCTCCAAGGGCAACCGCGCCGTCGTCACCTCGCGCATCGAGGTCTTCAACCAGGGCCATCAGAAGGTCATGGAGTACACGGCCGTGCGCCTGCTGGCCGGGCGCGGCCAGCCGCCGGGGCACGGCAGCCCTGCGGCACAGATTCCCATAACGACACCAGGAGACAAGCATGGACAGGACAGCTGACAAGGTATCCGGCGCGAGAGGGCGCCGCAGGGCACTGGCCGCGGCCGCGGCATGTGTGGCAGGGGTGGCAGGGGTGGCGCTGCCCGGTGCGGCCCTCGCGCAGCAGCCCTGGCCGGCCAGGCCGATCACGCTGATCGTGCCCTTTCCCCCGGGCGGACCCACCGACCTGGTGGCGCGCGTGCTGGCCCAGCAGGTGGGCCATCAACTGGGCCAGACCGTGGTCGTGGACAACCGGCCCGGTGCCAACGGCAACATCGGCAATGCCCTGGTGGCCAAGGCAGCCCCCGATGGCTATACCGTGCTCTACAACACCTCGTCCATCGCGCTGAGTCCGTCGCTGTACAAGAAGATGAGCTACGACGTGGGCAAGGACCTGATGCCCGTGGCGCTGACGGCCGTGGTGCCGCTGGGCCTGGTGGTCAACCCAAAGCTGCCCGTGAACACCGTGCAGGAGTTCGTGCGCCATGCCAGGGAGAGGTCCGGCCAACTGTCCTACGGCTCGGCGGGCAACGGCAACGTCACGCACCTGGCGGCCTTCCAGGTGGTGCAGCATTACCAGATCGAGGCCAGTCATGTGCCCTACAAGGGCAGTGCGCCGGCCGACGTGGACCTGGTGGCGGGGCAGATCGACTTCATGACCGACACCATCAACTCGGTCGCGCCCTTCATCAAGGAGGGGCGGCTCAAGCTGCTGGCCGTGAGCTCGGCCAGGCGCCTGCCCAACTTCCCCGATGCGCCCACGCTGGCCGAAAGCGGCATGTCCGGCTTCGAGGCTGGTGCCTGGCAGGGCGTGATGGTGCCGGCGAAGACGCCCGCCGCCATCGTGCAGCGGCTCAACCAGGAGCTGATGCGTGCGCTCAAGGACCCGGGCGTCGTCGAGAAACTGCAACTGCAGGGCGCCGAGGGCCTGGGCTCCACGCCCGAGGAGTATGGCAGCTACATCCGCAGCGAGATCAAGCGCTGGGCTGCTGTGGTCAGGAGCACGGGCGTCGCGCTGGACTGACGGAGCCTTCGCCTGCCAGGCCCTGTCGCGCAGTTGCGCGAATTGCCACCTGTTTGTCAGGGGTGGACGTGGTTTTTCAGCTATGGTTGCGGCTCATCGCCCCGGGATACCGGGGCAGGCATGCATAGCAACAAGGAGCAAGATATGACGGGAGCTGCCGGCGAAGTCCTCAGCGAAGTACGGGGCCGCATGGGCATGATCACCTTGAACCGGGCCAAGGCGCTGAATGCGCTGTCCCTGGGCATGGTGCGCGATCTGCTGGCCACGCTGCTGGCCTGGCAAAAGGACGAGCAGGTGCTGGCCGTGGCCATCCGCGGCAACGGCAAGGAAGGCCCCTTCGGCGCCTTCTGCGCGGGCGGGGACATCCGATTCCTGCATGGCGCGGGCAGCACGGGCAATCCGCAGCTGGAGGACTTCTTCACCGAGGAGTACGCGCTCAACCACCTGATCCACAGCTTCGGCAAGCCCTACATCGCCTTCATGGACGGCATCGTCATGGGCGGCGGCATGGGCATCAGCCAGGGCGGCACGCTGCGCATCGTCACCGAGCGCACCAAGATGGCCATGCCCGAGACGGCCATCGGCCTGTTCCCCGATGTAGGTGGCGGCTACTTCCTCTCGCGCTGCCCCGGTCACACGGGTGAGTGGCTGGCGCTGACGGGCGATGTGATAGCCGCTGCCGACGCGCTGGACTTCGGCCTGGCCGATGGCTACCTGCCCTCGGGCGAGCAGGCCGCGCTGTGGGATGCGCTGGCCGGCGGCAGCTTTGCCGACGCGGCGGCCGTGGAGGCGCTGGTGCGTTCCCGGTTCACTGCGCCCGCCGCGGTCGCGGCCCAGCCCCGCGCCGAGATCGACCGCTTTTTCGCGCTGCCCACGGTGCCGGCCATCGTTGCGGCCCTGGAGGCCGCCGACGGCGACTGGGCCCGGCACACGGCGGCCACGCTGCGCAAGCGCTCGCCGCTGATGCTGCACGTGGTGCTGGAGCAGATCCGCCGCGCGCGCGGCATGACGCTGGCCGAGGACCTGCGCATGGAGCGCGACATGGTGCGCCACTGCTTTTACCTGCGCCCGGGCCAGAGCGAGACCGTCGAAGGCATCCGTGCCCTGGCCGTGGACAAGGACCACAGCCCGCGCTGGAACCCGGCGCGCATCGAGGACGTGCAGGAGGCGCAGTGGCGCGCCTTCTTCGACAGCCCCTGGCCCGCGCATTCGCACCCGCTGGCGGCGCTGCGCTGATCGCGGCGCTGCCTCCGGGCGCTTGCGCACAAGGCCGTCCGGTGCATGCCGGGCGGCCTTTTTTCATCGCCGGGCCGCCCCAAGATGAAAATCCCCCCTCGGGGGCAGCGGACCTTGCGCAGCAAGGGCAGCGTGGGGGCCAGTTTTCATTCCATGGGGAGCGGCTCCAGGGTGCAGGCCTGTCCTGCCAGCAGGCGCACGGCGCTGTCGATGCGGGGTCCCGGATCCCACTCGGGCACGGGAGGAGTCAGGCCCAGCGCCATCTGCCGAAGCGGCTCGGCGATGGCCATGGACAGCAGCAGGTCGCAGACCAGCCCGGGCTCCTCGGCCCGCAGCATTCCCCTGGCGCACTGGCGGCGCAGCCAGTCCGCCAGCATGGCACGGCCGCGTTCTATGCCGTTGCGCTGGTAGATCTCCAGCAGGTCCGGCTTGGCGGGGAAATCGGTGGTGAGCAGGCGAAACAGGCCCACGGCCTCGGCGCTCAGCACGCGCTGCGCGATCTCCCGCAGTATCGCGGCCAGCACAGGGGCCACTTCGGCGGCCGAGCGGGCATCGGCGGCCAGGGCCGGGCCGAAGCCGTCGGTCCAGCTGCGCACCACCAGGCCCACCAGATCCTCGCGATGGGCCGCGAAACGGTAGAGGGTCTTCTTGGCCAGCCCCGCGCGCCGGGCCACGGCCTCCATGGTCGTGGCGGCATAGCCCTCGTGGAGCAAGAGCCAGGTGGCCGCCGCCACGGCGGCATCGCAGGCCTCGTGGTCGGGCCGGGCCGGCCGGCCGCGTGGGCGGGCAGGGGGAGTGATTGCGGGTTCCATTCGGTCTCGGGTTCGGCATGACCGCGGGATGCGGTGCTGCCTCGGCATGCATTATCCATAATTTGGAAACGATGATCGTTTCTTTAATGTACGATGGCCTCTCCTCATCCACCCCGAACTGGGCAAACCCATGAACGACAACGCCTTCGAACCCGATATTTCCGCCATCGATGAGCTGCTGCACATCACGCCCCTGCGGCTGGAGACCGGTATCCATCGATTGCCCAGCGGCTGCCTGGTGGTGGCCTGCCGCACCGACCTGCATGGCTGCAGTGGCCGCATGCTGGACTGGTGGTTCAAGTTCTTCGAGACCACGCAGCACATCAAGTGGTGGCATCCGCACGACCACATCGCGCACCGCGGCTGGGATGCGCGGTGGAAGAAGGGCGAGAGCTACATAGGCGCCAGCATCGAGGCCGTGGAGTCCCTGGCCGACATCCCGCCCGTGGCGGCACGGCTCAAGTTCCACGACCCGCGCGAGCTGTTCGATCCGGTGCAACTGGAACAGGCCTTTGCCGAAAAGCGTGCCTCGGCTGCCGTCTATGCACGCATCGGCTTTGGCGAGCATGTGCAGCTCGACGCCCAGGGCGATCCCCTGGATGGGCAGATGGTGCATCTGGCGCGCGATACACCCTTCGGCTGTGTGCTGCGCAGCCGCTTCCTGCTGGGCAGCTCCTGCACGGACCCCGCCACCGAACTGCCCGATGCGCTGGGACTGGGCCTGCTGCGCCATTGCTACACGGAGTTCACCTACCTGTCGCGCTTCCTGCCCTCGCTGTATTACGGCGAACATGGCAATGGCGAGGCGGCGCCGCTGCCCTGGTAGTCGCGTCCCCAGGCTTCAAAGCTGCTGGTGCACGACCGTGGCCAGCTGTAGCAGCCGGTTGCGTGGCAGTGCACCGCTGAGGGCATAGCCGAAGCCCTGGTCCACCCAGTAGAAGCTGGGCACGGGGCCGTCGCTGCTGAAGCGGAAGGCGGTTTCGCCGCGCGCTGCCGGCTCGTCCAGTGCGCCCAGGTACAGGGTGATGCGCTCGCCTGCCGCGTCCTGGTACATGAACTGGGCGCGTGCGCCGCTGTCGCCGGGCAGCAGGCGGCCGCCGACCAGCTCGTAGCCCAGGCCGGACAGTTCGGGCAGCTTCAGTGGCCGGCCCAGGCGCTTGGACAGCCACTGCAGCAGATGCGCCTGCTGGGCCGCATCGACTTCGACCGGATGGCGCTGCTCGGGCTGGTAGACCGCATGGGCGACGGCTGCCTGGTGGGCGAAGCGGGCAGGCGTGGCGGCCGCCAGCGTGGCGCCGTTGGAGGGCATGGCAGGAGAGGCCTGCTGTCCATGCACCAGCCAGCCCAGGCCGAAGGCCAGCAGCCAGCCCGCGGCCATGCCGCCCCAGCGCCACCATTGCCGCTGGCGCTGGTGGAGTGCCTGCAATTGCCGGGCGGCGGCCTGCATTTCCCTGGGCATGGGCGTTGTGTCCTGGGCGGCATGCAGGGCGCGCAGCAGCTGGCGCTGGTGCCTCCACTGTTCCACGCGGGCCGCGCTGTCCGCGTCCAGTTGTGCGTGCAGGGCCTGGGCTTGCTGCGGCGGCAGCCGGCCATCAGCCAGCGCGTGCAGCTGTTCATCCGAAACGGGGGGCGCAAGAGGGGGGGGTGGGCGCAGTCATGGCAGCCTCGTCATTTCAGCCGGCGCAGCGCGGGAGGCTGGGCTGCCGAGGGCGGCGCTGGCGCTGCCGTGGCGGGTGCCTCCATCAACTCGCGCAGGCGGGTACGGGCGCGCGACAGGCGCGACATCACCGTGCCCAGGGGCAACTGCAGCACGCGCGCCGTGTCGGCGTAGCTCATGTCCTCCACGCTGACCAGCAGCAGCACGGCCCGCTGTTCGGCGGGCAGGCGCTGCAGGCAGCGCTCCAGGTCCCGGGCGGCTTCGCTGCCGTCCTCGGGCGCCGCCAGCGTCTCGCTGACGCTGTCCAGATCCAGCCATTGCCCGCGCGCGGCCGAGCGCCGCTGGTTCAGGTAGAGGTTGTGCATGAGCGTGAACAGCCAGGCGCGCAGATCGCCATCGGGGCGCCACAGCAGCCATTTGCGGCAGGCGCGCTCCAGCGTGTCCTGCACCAGGTCGTCGGCCGCCCAGGCGTCGCCCGCCAGCAGCCGCGCGTAGCGGCGCAGGCCGGGCAGGTGCTCCAGGATCTGGCTGCGGTCCATGGACAGGTGCCGTTGCGGAGGAAGCCGGCGTCAGGGTCGTGCGGTGTGCCAGACGCCCAGCACGCCGTCGCCCGTGGTGTCGCCGGGCTTGGCATCCTTGGCCCAGTAGTACAGCGGCTTGCCCTTGTAGGCGATCTGGCTGCCGCCATCGTCGCGCTGGACCACGCTGTAGTTACCGCCCGATGGCGCCTGCTTGCCCATCAGGGGAGGCCAATTGGTCGCGCAGGGGCCGTTGCACACGGACTTGCCGCTGCCGGCCGTGTCCTTGTCGAAGGTGTAGAGCGTCATGCCGTTGGCGCCCACCAGCATGCCGTTGTGCACGCTGACCGCGCTGGGGGGCGTCTGGCCCGAGGCGCTTGCCGTGGGCGCGGAATAGCAGCCCGCCAGTGTCAGGGTGATGGCCGCCGCGAAGGCGAGGGTGCCGAGCTTCTTCATCGCTGTCTCCGGTGCTTGCCGGCGCGCGGGATTGCGGCCGGACACTGCAATGAACACGCGGCCGCCCCGGTTTATTCCACGGCCCCTGAAAAAAAGCGCCCCGCGCGCCGTCAGCGGTTGAAGCTCTTCATGGCGCGCTCGACCTCGCGCTTGCCTTCGCGGTCCTTGATGACGTCGCGCTTGTCGTGCTCGGCCTTGCCCTTGGCCAGGGCGATGTCGCATTTGACGTAGCCGTTCTTCCAGTGCAGGTTGATGGGCACCAGGGTGAAGCCCTTTTGCTCGACCTTGCCGATCAGGCGCAGGATGTCATCCTTCTTGAGCAGCAGCTTCTTGATGCGCGCGGCATCGGGATTGACGTGGGTGGAGGCAGTCTTGAGCGGGTTGATCTGGCAACCGAACAGGAACAGTTCGCCGTCCTTGATGATGACGTAGCCATCGGTCAGTTGCACCTTGCCGCTGCGCAGTGCCTTGACTTCCCAGCCGTGCAGCACGATGCCGGCCTCGAAGCGTTCCTCGAAGAAGTAGTTGAAAGCGGCTTTTTTGTTGTCGGCGATGCGCGACTGTGTTTCAGGTTTCTTGGCCATGGAGTAATAGATGCGGCGAAAACCTGGAGATGAAAGCTCTCCCTACAATACTGGATTGCCGTCTCGCCTCTGTGCGGGATTTTAGTTTCGCCTTGCCGTCATTGTGACAGCCGGCCGCGGCCTTGCCGCCCAGCCGGTGTTTTGCATGCCGTGCAGCCCGCCCCGTTCATGAAAAAAGTCAACAAGTCCGTCCTGATCTGGTACAGCCCCCAAGAAATGTTTGCCCTGGTGACGGACGTGGCCCACTATGCCGAGTTCCTTCCCTGGTGCGATCAGGCCAGGGTGCTGGAGCAGGACGAGCAGGGCATGACGGCCGAAGTGGGCATTGCATTCGGCGGCATGCGCAAGTCCTTCGTCACGCGCAACACGCACAGCGTGCTCGACGACGGCGGCCGCCAGGTCAGCATCCGCCTGGTCAAGGGGCCTTTTTCACGCCTGGAGGGGAACTGGATGTTCCACCCCGTGGGCGACGGTTCGCAGCGCGCCTGCCGCGTGGAGTTGCAGCTGGACTACGGTTTCGACAACATGGCCCTGGCCGCCGTGGTCGGGCCGGTGTTCGACCGCATCGCGGGCTCCATGGTCGATGCCTTCATCAAGCGCGCCGAGCAGGTCTATGGCTGAACCCCTGTCCGTGCTGCGCATCACGCTGGCATGCAGCCCGCGTGCCGGCCAAGTCGCCGAACATTCCCTGCAATTGCCGGCGGGCGCCACGGTCGCCGATGCCGTGCAGGCCGGTGGTGGCTGGCAGGCGCTGGGCCTTGCGCAGGCCGGGCCCGTGGGCATCTGGGGGCGCAGCGTGCCGCTGGACAGGCCGTTGCACGACGGCGACCGCGTGGAACTGTACCGCCCGCTGACCGTGGACCCCAAGGTGGCGCGCCGTGAGCGCTTCGCGCGCCAGGGCGCGCGTGCCACGGGCCTGTTCCAGCGCCAGCGTCCGGGGGCCAAGGCCGGCTACTGAGCGGCCGGCCCTTCGCGGCGTGGCGCAGGCTTCAGCGTGCCGGGCCGCAGTCCGATTCGATGATGGCGTCGGCGCGCTTGAGCTCGGCGTCGCGCGTGGCTTCGTCCATGAAGCCGCGCTCGCCCTGATCGTTGGTGTGGGCCAGCAGGCGGCCCGAGGCCAGCGTGGCCTTGGCCTGCCTGGCGCGCATGCAGTTGTCCTGACGCTGCTGGGCCTGGCGGTCCTTGTCGGCCTTGGCCTTGGCGGCCTCCTGGGCCTCGGCCTTGCGCTTTTGCTCCTCCAGCGCCTTGTCGGTGCCGGCGGGCTTGCTGTCCTTGGCCACGGCCTGTGCCGCGGCGGAAGCGTCCGCAGTGGGCTGCGCGGGGGCCGGTGTCGCCGTGGCCGCAGGTGCGCCAGCGGAGGCGCTTGCGCCGGGCTGGCGCAGGATGTTCTTGGCGGGGATGTCGGGCGGAGGCGCACGGTCGCTGAAGACCTTGCGACCTTGCGCGTCGACCCATTGCCACTGGGCGGCCGCGGGCAGCGCTCCGGCGGCCAGCGTGGCGAGCAAAACGAGCTTGATGGCGTGCATGATGATGTGGTTGGTCGGGCCGGTAGCCGGGAGCGATAGCTGGGAACAATGGCCTACAGCATACATTGTGATCCAGAGCGCGTGTACAATCCTTCTTTTGGAGCTCTCACATGCGCCTTCTCGGTAAAGCCCTGACCTTCGACGACGTCCTGCTGGTCCCCGCTTTCTCCCAGGTCCTGCCCAAGGACACCACGCTCAAGACGCGCTTCACGCGCAACATCTCCCTGAACATCCCCCTTGTGTCCGCCGCCATGGACACCGTGACCGAAGCGCGCCTGGCCATCGCCATCGCGCAAGAGGGTGGCATCGGCGTGATCCACAAGAACATGACGGCCGAGCAGCAGGCCGCCGAAGTGGCCAAGGTCAAGCGCCACGAGTCCGGCGTGGTGCACGACCCCGTGGTCATCACCCCCGAGCACACCGTGCTGCAGGTGCTGCAGCTGTCCGAGAACCTGGGCATCTCGGGCTTCCCCGTCTGCGACGGTGGCAAGGTGGTGGGCATCGTCACCAGCCGCGACCTGCGCTTCGAGACCCGCTACGACGTCAAGGTCAGCCAGATCATGACCCCGCGCGAGCGCCTGATCACCGTCAACGAGAAGGACGGCACCACGCCCGTCGAGGCCAAGGCCCTGCTCAACAAGCACAAGCTCGAGCGCATCCTGGTCGTGAACGACGCCTTCGAGCTCAAGGGCCTGATCACCGTCAAGGACATCACCAAGCAGACCACCTTCCCCAACGCCGCGCGTGACAGCGCCGGCCGCCTGCGCGTGGCAGCCGCCGTGGGCGTGGGCGAGGGCACCGAGCATCGCGTGGAACTGCTGGTCAAGGCCGGCGTCGATGCGCTGGTGGTGGACACGGCCCACGGCCACAGCAAGGGCGTGATCGACCGCGTGCGCTGGGTCAAGCAGAACTACCCGCAGGTCGATGTCATCGGCGGCAACATCGCCACCGGCGCCGCTGCGCTGGCACTGGCCGAGGCAGGCGCCGACGCCGTCAAGGTCGGCATCGGCCCCGGCTCCATCTGCACCACGCGCATCGTCGCCGGTGTGGGCGTGCCCCAGATCATGGCCATCGACAGCGTGGCCCAGGCCCTGCAGGGCACGGGCGTGCCGCTGATCGCCGACGGCGGCATCCGCTTCTCGGGCGACATCGCCAAGGCCCTGGCCGCCGGCGCCTCGACCATCATGATGGGCGGCATGTTCGCCGGCACCGAAGAGGCTCCGGGCGAAGTCATCCTGTACCAGGGTCGTTCGTACAAGAGCTATCGCGGCATGGGCTCCATCGGCGCCATGCAGCAGGGCTCGGCCGACCGCTACTTCCAGGAGTCGAGCACCGGCAACCCCAATGCCGACAAGCTCGTGCCCGAAGGCATCGAAGGCCGCGTGCCCTACAAGGGCTCCATGGTCTCCATCGTCTACCAGATGGCCGGTGGCGTGCGTGCGGCCATGGGCTACTGCGGTTGTGCCACCATCGAGGAGATGAACAACAAGGCCGAGTTCGTCGAGATCACGGCGGCCGGCATCCGCGAATCGCACGTGCATGACGTGCAGATCACCAAGGAAGCGCCGAACTACCGCGCCGACTGATCTGGCGCCGTCGCGCCAGACGGGAAAAGGGTCCGGGCAGTTCTGCCCGGGCCCTTTTTTCATGGTTCAGCTTGCGAAGTTGTCCAGCACTGCGCCCGAGCTGGCGCTGGAGGCATTGAATGCGAACTTGGCCTGCACGCCGCGCGTGTAGCGGGGGGCAGGCGCCTTCCAGTCCGCGCGGCGCCGGGCCAGTTCATCCTCGGCCACATTCAGCTGCAACCGCAGGGCGTGCGCGTCGATGGTGATGGAGTCGCCCTCATGCACCAGCGCGATGGTGCCGCCCACGGCGGCCTCGGGCGCCACATGGCCGACCACCATGCCCCAGGTGCCGCCCGAGAAGCGGCCGTCGGTGATCAGGCCCACGCTCTCGCCCAGGCCGGCGCCGATCAGGGCGCCCGTGGGGGCCAGCATTTCGGGCATGCCGGGGCCGCCCTTGGGACCCAGGTAGCGCAGCACCATCACATCGCCCGCCTGGATGCGGCCCGCCAGGATGGCGGCCAGCGCCGATTGCTCATCGTCGAACACGCGCGCCGGCCCGGTGATGACCGGGTTCTTCAGGCCCGTGATCTTGGCCACCGCGCCTTCGGGGCTGAGATTGCCCTTGAGGATGGCCAGGTGGCCCTGCGGGTAGAGCGCGTCGGCGATGGGGCGGATCACCTCGGGCCGGGGCGGCACGTCCGGCACGTCCGCCAGGGTCTCGGCGATGGTCTTGCCCGTGATGGTGATGCAGTCGCCATGCAGCAGGCCCGCGTTCAGCAGCAGCTTCATGACCTGGGGAATGCCGCCGGCCTGGTGCAGGTCCACGGCCAGGTATCTGCCGCTGGGCTTGAGGTCGCACAGCACCGGCACGCGCTGGCGGATGCGCTCGAAGTCATCGATGGACCACGGCACGCCAGCCGCGTGGGCGATGGCGAGAAAGTGCAGCACGGCATTGGTGGAGCCACCGGTCGCCATGATCACCGAGACCGCGTTCTCGATGGACTTGCGCGTCACGATGTCGCGCGGCTTGAGGTCCCGCCGGATGGCCTCGATCAGCACCCTGGCGGATTCCTTGGCCGAGTTTTCCTTTTCGTCATGGGGATTGGCCATGGTGGAGGAATAGGGCAGGCTCATGCCCAGGGCCTCGAAGGCGCTGGACATGGTGTTGGCGGTGTACATGCCGCCGCACGAGCCGGTGCCGGGGATGGCGTGCTGCTCGATGTCCTTGAGCTCCTGGTCGCTGATCTTGCCTGCGGCGTTTTCCCCGACGGCCTCGAACACGCTGACGATGTTCAGGTCCTGGCCTTTCCAGCGGCCGGGCAGGATGGTGCCGCCGTAGACATAGATGGCCGGCACGTTGGCGCGCAGCATGCCCATCATGCCGCCGGGCATGTTCTTGTCGCAGCCGCCGACCACCAGCACGCCGTCCATCCACTGGCCGCCCACGCAGGTCTCGATGCAGTCGGCGATCACCTCGCGGCTGACCAGCGAATACTTCATGCCCTCCGTGCCCATGGACATGCCGTCCGAGATGGTGGGCGTGCCGAACACCTGGGCGTTGCCGCCTGCTTCCTCGATGCCGGCGATGGCCGCGTCGGCCAGCTTTTGCAGGCCCGAGTTGCAGGGCGTGATCGTGCTGTGGCCGTTGGCCACGCCGACCATGGGCTTGCTGAAGTCCTCTTCCTTGTAGCCCATGCCGTAGAACATGGAGCGGTTGGCGGCGCGCGCCTTGCCCTCGGTGATGTGGGCGCTTCGGCGGTTGATGGGCAGCGGTGGGGTGGTCATGGCGTGTCTCTCGCTTGTCTGTCGTGGTGGGGTGCGATGAGTATGGGCGCTTTGATCCATCCGATCCAATCCTATTCATCGCCTGGATTGATATGCTGCGCATATGAATGAACCCTCCATCGACCTGCGTGCCTGGCGGCAGTTCCTGGCCGTGGCGGACGAGCTGCACTTCGGCCGCGCCGCCACGCGCCTGCACATGACGCAGCCCCCGCTGACGCAGGCCATCGCCCAGCTGGAGCGCAACCTGGGCGTGGCGCTGTTCCATCGCTCCAGCCGCCATGTCGCGCTGACGCCGGCCGGCGAGGCGCTGCTGCCGCAGGTGCGCGAGCTGCTGGCGCGGTCGGCGGCGCTGCCGGGGCTGGCGCGGGCCGCGGCGGCGGGCGAGGTGGGGCGCGTGCGCCTGGCCTTCGTCTCCACCATCGGCTTCACGCGGCTGCCGCTGTGGGTGCGGGATTTTGTCGCAGGCACGCCGGGCGTGGCGCTGGAGCTGGTCGAGGCCACCAGCGATGTGCAGATGCAGGCCTTCGAGCGCGGCCAGATCGATGCCGGGCTGATGCTGCATGCCCCGGGCCATGCGCCGGCCGGCCTGCAGTGCCTGGCCGTGGGGCGCGAGCCCATGGTGCTGGCGCTGCCCGCCCAGCACGCGCTCGCCGGTACAGACCGGTTGATGCTCGACGAAGTGCTGGAGCAGCCGCTGGTGATCTTTCCGCGCCGCATCATGCCCTCGCTGCACGATGCGGTGATGGACCTGTACCGCCAGCACGGCAAGGTCCCGCGCATTGCGCAGCAGGCGATACAGATGCAGACCATCGTCAACCTGGTCTGGGGCGGCATCGGCCTGGCCTGGGTGCCGGCCAGCGTGATGCAGTTTTGCCGGCCCGGCGTGGTCTATCGCGAGGTGGTGCATGCCGCCGGCGCCACCCGCGCGGGCCGCAAGCCCGTGGCGCTGCCGACCTGCGAGACCAGCCTGGCCTGGCCGGCCGATGCCCTGTCGCCCGCGCTGGCGCGCTTCGTCGAGTTCGTGCGCGCGCAGGGCTGAGAGGTCCGCCGCCGGTCATCGTGGCAGGTACATGGTGGCCTCCACTTCGACCAGCACCTCGTCGCCGGGCAGAAAGCGCGAGACCTCGACCACCGTGCTCACCGGCGGCGTGCCGGGGTAGAACAGGCCGCGCACGCGGTTGTAGGGCGCGTAGTGCGGCAGGTGGCGAAAGTACTGCACGAGCTTGAAGACATCCTGCATGCTGCCGCCCTGCTCGGCGGCGATCTGGCGGATGCGCTCCAGCACGAACCAGCTTTGCGCGACGATGGCGGCCTCGAACACGTCCACCGACATCTGCCCCGTGGCATAGCCCAGGGTTTGCAGCGCGCTGCGCGCGTGCCCGGGAATGTCGTCGTAGCCGGCCACGGCGCGGCGCGAGGCGGGATCGACGGCCACCACGCCGCTCATGAAGACGAAGTCGCCCACGCGCCGGGCCGCCGCGTAGTGGGCCATGGGTGTGCCCATGCTCATTTTTTGTTCCTCCATTCCTTGCATCACCACCGGTATTCCATGGCCAGCCGGTTCTGCCAGAAGTTGGTGGCATGGACCGGGGAAGTGGCCAGTGCGATGAAATTGCTCACGCGCAGACCTTTCAAGCTTCCGCTGAACTGGTAGATGGCATAGCCCAGGTATTCCGACTGGCGCAGGCTGGGGGCCGTGGCGCTGCTTTTGAGGTCCATGTAGGAGTACCGAAATCCTATGAACCAGCCCGGCGCCGGCGCGCCATTCACATCCAGCGCATAGGCATTGCCCGCGCCCAGGTCCTGCGTGCTGGAAAGAAAGGGCTGGGCGAACATCGGGCCCGAGGCGACATAGTGGGCATAGGGCGTGACCAGCGCCCCGTTCAAATAGGAGTCCGCGTTGGGAACGATGCGGTTGTAGCTCAGGGACAGCGTCGCGGAATGGCGCTTGGCACCGACCTGCAGGCCGTAGACCTTGCTGTCGACCTTGCCCAGCAATTGCCGGCCTTCGCCGGTTTCGCGGAAAACCTGGCCGGCGATGAAAGGCAGTACGCCATCGCCTTTGCCACTGCCGTTGCCATCGCCTTTCGCGCTCCATTGCGCCTGTACATAGGCCATCCTGGCGTAGTCCTGGTAGTTGAAATACCAGGCCTGGCCTTGGAGTTCCATGGTCTGGAGATCCAGGCTCCTGACACCGCCCACGCCATGAAAGCCCGGCGTCTCGGCCATGCCCGCGGGGGAATAGGCGTCGATGGTGGTGTTGTAGGTCGTGAGCCTTTTGAAGCTGTCATCGATATAGGACTTGAAGCGCGTCATGCGCACGGCCGTGATGTGGTTGCCATCGGACAGGCCGTAGCGCGCCGAGATGCCCTGGAACAGCTGGGCCGCCATGCGCCAGTCATAGCTGGCGGCAAAGGGCAGCTCGATGGCCTGGTTGCCGAGGGTCACGCGGGCATGGCGGTTTTCCCAGCGCGCATAGGCCTCGCCCATGGCCGTGATGTCGGGCCCCACATAGCCGTCGACGCGCGAGGGATCGCTGGAGCGGTGCAGCGGGCGCTGCAGGAATCCGGAAACCCCGAACGAGAACCCCTGGTACCCGGCCGAGCGGAATCCGATTTTCCCGCCGATGCTGGCCGTATCCTGGCGAAGGCCCGGCACGTAATAGGCATTGCTGCTGTGAAAGTAGATAGCCCGTGCATGGCCTTCGAATCGCCCCTTGGACAGCATGTCCCCGGGACTGTCCGCCTGGCTTTTGGGCGCTGGCGTATCGCCACCGGAATCCGCCGCCTGCGCCGCAACGCCTGAAAGCATGGACAAGGCCACCGCCGCCTGATGCAGGCGATGGCGGCAAAAGGATTTTCCGTGGTGCGTCTTCATGGCTTCTCCTCCCGGTGGAGTGGGTTGAAAAATGCGGACCGGACCGTTTTTCCCTGGATGCGGGCAAGGCTGCGCCATCCACGCAATGGCGATGCCTGTTGCGTGTTGCCTGTTACCTGTTTCGCGATGGAATGGAAAAGTGCCTTCCAGGAAGGCCATCACGCCCCATCAGGGCCTGATGCGCAGTGGCATGGCTGCCGGTCGCTGGCTATCGGACGCCGGAGCCCTTCATCAGGAATGCCGTGACCTGTTCGATGAGATAGCGCTGGTCCTTTTCACCGCTGTCGATGGGCGTGTCGCGGAAATAGGCGGCCTGGGTGGCGTGGTCGGCATAGAACTGCGTCACCGCCCAGATGTGGAACAGCACCAGCATGGGGTCGGCGGGGTCCATCAGTCCCTGGTTCATCCAGTTTTGCAGCACGGCCACCGCCTGGTGGGTGCGCTGCTTGCTGGTATCCATCATGGAGCGCAGCACCGGCGCGCCGCGCATCATCTCGGCGGTGAAGATGCGCGAGCGCAGCGGGTGCTCGAAGGAGAACACCATCTTGCGGCGGATGAGATCGCCCAGCACCTTGCGCGGGCCGAAGGCCTCATCGCTGAAGCCGAAGACCACGATCCAGTCGTTGAGGATGTCCTGCAGCACCTGCCGGTACAGCGCTTCCTTGCTGCCGATGTAGTAGTGCAGCTGCGCCTTGGACAGTCCGGCCTTGTCCGCGATGGCCTGCGTGGATGCACCGGCCAGCCCCTCGCTGGCGAACACCTCGATGGCCGCCTGGTGGATCAGGCCGAGCACCTGCGTGTACTTGCGCGAGCGTCCGCGCGTGGCGGGCGCATCCACGGTGTCTGCGTCGTCGAGGGTGGGGGAGGGAGAGGGCATGGCGGTCACAGCTCGAGCACGAGCGCATGGTTCTTGGCACGCGAGCAGCATAGCGCGATGCGGCTGCGCCGCTCGGTGGCGGTCAGGCAGACATCGCGGTGCTCGGCACCTTCGCCATCGCCGGGGACGACGCAGGTGCCGCAAAGCCCTTGCTGGCAGGACACGGGGATGGCTATGCCCACGTCATGCAGCGCGTCCACCGCCGTCTGGTCGGCGGCCACGGGCACCTCGATGCCGCGCCGCGCCAGCTTCAGCGTGAAGGGCCGGCCGGTGGCGTCCACGGCGCTGCCGTCGGGCGCCGCGAAGTACTCGGTGTGCAAGGCCTCCTCGGGCCAGTGGGCGGCCGCCGCGCGCACCGCTTGCACAAAGCCGCCGGGGCCGCAGACATACCCATGGGTGCCGGGCGCGGGGTCGGCCAGCAACTGGCCCAGGTCGATGCGCTGCGAGGCCGGGCCCTGGTCCAGGTGCAGCCGCACATGCGGCGCCAGGTCGGGCGCGCGCAAGGCCTGGGCGAAGGCCAGGTGCTGCCGGCTGCGGGCGAACACGCACAGCGTGAAATCCGCACCGCGCCGGGCCAGTTCCTGCGCCATGGCCAGCAGCGGCGTCATGCCGATGCCGGCCGCCAGCAGCAGGTGGCTGCGCGCCTGGGCACGCAGCGGGAAGGTGTTGCGCGGCGTGCTGATGGCGATCAGGTCGCCCTCGCGCACGCGCTCATGCATGGAGGCCGAGCCGCCCCGGCTGGCCGCCTCGCGCTTGACGCCGATCACATAGGCCTGCCGGCCCGCGGGCTGCGGCGCCCGCGCCAGCGAATACTGGCGTGAGAAGCCGCCGGGCATGTGCACGTCGATGTGGGCACCGGCCTCATAGCCGGGCAGGGCGCGGCCCCACGGATGGCTCAGCTCGAAGGCCAGGATGTCGGGTGTCTGCCGCGCGATGCGCGAGACGCGGACGGTGAGCGTGCGTTCGAGGCCCATGGGGCGGGATCTCCTTGCGGCGGGTGATGGGGGGCGTGCGCGGTTCACCGGCCCGTCGTGCCGGTCAACTGCTTGCGGATGTCGACGCCCACGCCCTGGTTGACGAAGCGCGTGTCCACGACCTTGGACAGGTCGATCTGCCCGCTGCGGTACAGGCCGGCCCGGACCATCTTGTCGTGGAAGTCCTTGACGCGCGCCGGATCGATGGCGCCAATGCCCCGGGTCAGCGAATCCGTACTGTCCACGAGGCCGAGCTTTTTGATGCGGTCGATATAGCCCTGCTGCACGGCCAGCGAGGCGTCGGGATTGATCTGGAGGATCCGCTGCTTGGCGGCCTCGTTCCTGCCGTACAGGAAGTGGTTCCAGCCGATGATCGAGGCCTCGATGAACCTGCGCACGGTCTCGGGCCGGTTCTTCACCATGTCCGTGCGCGTCTCTATGGTGGTCGCGTAGGTGGAGAAACCGTGGTCGGCCAGCAGGTGCACGACGGGCTCGAAGCCGGCCGCGTTGCGGATGGCGATGGGCTCGGAGAAGGCATAGCCTTGCTGGATGGATCGCTTGTCGGCCAGGAAGGGGCCCATGTTGAAGGTGTAGGGCCTGAGGCTTTTGTCCTGGAAGCCGTGCTCCGACTTCATCCACTGCCAGAAGCTGAACTGGCCGTCCTTGCCGATGAAGGCCACGGGCGCCCGGGCCAGGTCCTCGAACCGGTCGTAGCCCTGGCCCGGATGGGCCAGCAGGGCCTGCGGGTCCTTCTGGAAAAACGCGGCGACCACCACGGTGGGGATGCCGTTCTTGACGTTGTCGAAGGACTGCAGCAGGTTGCCCGCCATCAGGAAGTCGACCTTGCCCGCGGGCAGCATGGGGCGGTTGTTGACCAGGGCGCCGCCTTGCTGGATTTCCACATCCAGGCCGTATTTTTTGTAGGTGCCATCCACCAGCGCCTGGTAGAAGCCGCCATGGTCGGCATGCGCCTTCCAGTTGGTGGCGAACACCACCTTTTCCTGGGCGTGGGCGGCCAGCGCGGCGCCCAGGCATGCCAGGGTGATGGCGGCGCGCCGCAGGGGCGAGGGGCGGGTGCAAGCGGGCGTGGTCATGGCGTGTGTCCTTGTGGAGTGCGGGGAAGTGGCAGGCGGGGTGCGGGTGGGGGTCAGCCTTCCCGCGCCATGTGGGGCTGCCAGCCCAGCGTCTTGCCGGGGTTGAGCAGGCCCATGGGGTCGCTGCGCTGCTTGAAGGCGATCTGCCGGGCGTCGATGGTCTTCATGCCGCCGCCCTCGATGGTGACCACATGCGGATTGAAGACCCGGCAGCCGCCCTGGGACTCGATCTCGCGCACGATGGCGTCCAGGTGCTCCTCCCCCTTCCAGCGCACCAGCACGATGCCGAAGGTGGCGCATTCGCCATGGGCGCGTGCGAAATCCTGGTGCTGCAGCACATCGTCGCCAAAGACCGACAGATGGCGCAGCACCACGGCCGGATCGAACGGCTGGGCATAGGCCAGCTGCAGGTAGGTCCAGCCGCGGTCGGCCTTCAGCGCCTGCAGCGTGGTGTGGTTGAAGGCGCATTCGTAGGCGGGCGGCAGGCCCCGGGCCAGCAGCTCGGCCTCGGTGCCGGCCACGGAGACCGTGCCGCCATGCGCCCGCGCCAGGGCGCGCAGCGCCGGCATGGATGCGGGCGGCGCCATGGTGAACACGGCGTGCCGGTCGGCCGGAAAGTGCGGGCCCATGGCCGTGTAGTACACGGCAAAGCGCGCCTCCACCGTGGACAGCAGGAACAGGTCCAGCGCCGGGTCCTGCGCCGCGATGCCGAAGTCCAGCGCGCCGCCATAGGTGGGAAACAGCAGGGTGCAATGCACCCAGTCCACGGCCGGGCTCAGCGCCACTTCCACCTCCAGGATCACGCCATTGGTGCCGTAGGCGTGGTGCACCTGCTGGATGTCGTCGCCGGCCAGCTCGATGGTGCGCGGCGTGCGTTCCACCGTCATCACACGTGCGCGCAGCAGGTTGCCGCTGTCGCGCAGAATGCCGTGGCGGAACGACCCTATGCCGCCGAAGCCGCCCGCGATGAAGCCGCCGATGGTGGCCACATGCCAGGTCGACGGCCACATGCGCAGCGCCTGGCCGGTCTCGCGCGCGGAGAGGTCGATGTCGTGCATGCGCGCACCGGCCTGCACGCGGATGCGGCCCGGGGCGATGTCCAGCACGCGGCACATGGGCGTGACATCGAGCACGATGCCGCCCTGCAAAGGCACGCACTGCCCGTAGTTGCCCGTGCCGCCGCCGCGCACGGTGACGGGCAGCTTCCAGCGCGCGGCCACGGCCAGGGCCTGGCGCACGTCCTCTTCGGTGCTGACCTTGACGACCAGGTCGGCCACGCAGTGCGCGAGCTGCGCCGAGAGAATGGGGCTGTACCAGTGGAAGTCGCGGGACAGCTGCCGGCGCTGGGCGGGCGTGCCGATCAGGTTCAGGCCCCGCAGCTCGGCGCGCACGGCCTCCCAGTCGACGGGGGAGCGCGGCGGGTGCTCTCTAGCGTTCATGGCGCATCTCGCTTTCATGCCAGTGGCCGAGCACCAGGCGCGACAGCGCGGCGAACACGGCGAAGATGACGATGCCCAGCAGCGACACCAGCAGCAGCGCCGCGAACATCATCGGGATCTCGGTGCGAAAGCTCGACTCCAGGATGCGCGATGCCAGTCCGGTTTCCCGGCCTGCCGTGCCCGCCGTGAACTCGGCCACCACGGCGCCGATCAGGCTCAGGCCGCCGGCGATCTTCAGGCCCGCCATGAAGTAGGGCAGTGCGCTGGGCACCAGCAGATGGCGGAAGGTCTGCCAGGGCGACGCCTGGTACAGCCGCATCAGGTCGCGCAGCAGGCTGTCCGCGCTCTTGAGCCCGATGACCGTGTTCGAGAGGATGGGAAAGAAGGCCACGATCCAGGCGCACAGCAGCAGCGCCGCCGTGGTGTCGGAGACGTAGATCAGGATCAGCGGCGCGATCGCCACGATGGGCGTCACCTGCAGCAGCACGGCCAGCGGGAACAGCCCGATCTCCACCCACTTGGACAGGCCGAAGGCGATGGCCAGCGCCACCCCGCCCACGATGGCGGCGGCCAGCGCCAGCAGCGTCAGCTTGACGGTGAACCACAGCGCGGTGGACAGGGAATCCCAGTGCTCCACCAGCGTGCGCAGGATCAGCGAAGGCGCGGGCAGGATGTAGTGCGCGATGCCGTTGGCGCGCACCGTCCATTCCCAGGCCAGCAGCAGCGCGGCGACCACGGCCAGCGGCACGGCCGCGCGCAGCACGGATTCGCGGCGGCGCAGCCGGTCCTCTCGGGCGCGCAGCGATTGCGCCGTGGGAATGTTGGCCGTGGGGGTGGTGGCCACCGTGGCCGCTGCCGTGGCGGTGGTTGCCGGGATCGCGGATTCAATGGTCGATGTCGAGGCCATGCAGTGCTCCATGCAGTGAACGGGAGACGGCCGCGCAGTGCGCGTTGTAGCGGGTCGACGTGCGAAACGCCTCGCCGCGCGGGTAGGGCTCGTCGATGCGGATCTCGTCGATCACGCGGCCGGGACGCGCGGCCATCACCACGATGCGGTCGGACAGGTAGACCGACTCGTAGACGCTGTGCGTCACGAAGACGATGGAAAAGCGCTGCTCGCGCCAGATGGCCAGCAGGTCGTTGTTGAGCTTGATGCGCGTCATCTCGTCGAGCGCGGCAAAGGGCTCGTCCATCAGCAGCAGGCGCGGGCGGGTGACCAGGGCGCGGGCGATGGACACGCGCATCTTCATGCCGCCCGACAGCTCGCGCGGGTAGACATCGGCAAAGCGCGACAGCCCCACCATCTCCAGCGCCTGCTGCACCACCGGCGCGGCGGCGTCGCGGCGCGTGCCCGACAGCCTGAGCGGCAGCCACACGTTGTCGAACACCCGGGCCCAGGGCATGAGGGCGGGCTCCTGGAACACAAAGCCCAGATCGCGCTCGCCACGCGGCGTGCCGGGCGCGTCCCCGCGCCAGTCGATGTCGCCGCCGCTGCTGCGTGCCAGGCCCGCGATCAGGCGCAGCGCCGTGCTCTTGCCGCAGCCCGAAGGGCCGAGAAAACTGATGAAGTCGTGCGCGCCGATGTCCAGCGACATGCCGTCCAGCGCCAGCGTGCCGTTCGCGAAGCGCTTGCCGACGCCGCGCAGGCGCACCAGGGGCGGGCCGTCCCCGGTGCAGGAGAGGGTGGAGGTGTTCATGGGGCGGGCTCCCGGGACACGGTGGCGTCACTGCCAGGCGGGCACGTTGGCCAGCCGCTCCATGGGGAAGCGATCGATCTCCTGGAGCAACTGCACGAAGCGCCGGGCCACATGGTCGATCACGGCAGCGCCCTTGTCGGCGCTGGCGCGCGATGCATCCCCGGCGGCCCCGGCGGGATTGATGTCCTGCATCTGCCAGCCCAGCCTGCCGCTGGGCGTGATCGACAGGAAGCGGTTCTCCTCGGCCAGCTGCTCCGTCATCGACGGGAAGTTGCGCAACTGGTCGCGGCGCACATGGGCGGGCGCCAGGTGCAGCATGACCGAGCTTTCCAGGTCGCCGGCGTGGATGCCGTGCCTTTCCTCATGCGCGGTGAACAGGCCCTCGGGCAGGCCCAGCGTGTACCAGTGGGCCGCGACCACCATCATGCCGTGCGCCTCGCGCAGGTCGCGCGCCACGATGTCCATCACGCCCATCTGCCCGCCGTGGCTGTTGTAGAGCACCAGCTTGCGCACCCCGGCCCTGGCCACGCAGGCGCCGATCTCCATCCACAGCGCCATCAGCGTGCGCGCCGACACCGTGAGCGTGCCCGGATAGCGCGCATGCTCATTGCTCTTGCCGTAGGCCACCGTGGGCAGGAACAGCACCGGCAGCTCGTCGGGCAGCAGGGGCAGGCAGGCCTGCACCATGCCATCGATGGTCGCGGTGTCGGTGGACATGGGCAGGTGGGGGCCATGCTGCTCCGTGGCACCGACCGGCAGCACGGCGATGAGCCGTTCGCGGTCCAGCCGGGAAAACGCTTCGCTGGTCAGGTCCGACCAGAAGCGGCTGCGCGGGGGAGTCGGGTTCATCGGGACGCGCCTTTCTGTGGTGGCATCGATGAACAAAATTATCCATATGATCAAAAATAACTGGATAAGTGCTTACCCATTCGGTGAAAACTCTGTAGTTCTTGCTACCAGATAAGAGCATATGGATGAATTTGTGCCATGGATGCACGCCTGAGGAGCGGTGCCAGGGCACGCACCGACCTCCAGCGGCGCTTCGCCATCACCCGGAATGCCCGCAAGGTTCTGGCCTGAATTTTCAAAAATTCTGGCCAGAATGCTAGAATCGGGCCTGTGCCTGATTCCAGGCCTTTTCTGTTTCCCGCCCTGCCATGCAATCCGTCGGCATCTACGAAGCCAAGACCCGTTTCTCCGCCCTGATCGAACTTGTCGAGCAGGGCGAGGAAGTGCGCATCACCCGCCACGGCAAGGAAGTGGTGCGCATGCTGCCGGTGCGCCGCCGTCCGGTGATCACCGACGAGCAGATCGCCCGCGAGCTGGAGCAGATGCAGGCGCTGCAGGCCACGGTGCGGCCGGCCCCGGCCGGATCGTCGGCACCGGACGCCACCACAAAGCTGCGCCACGCAGGCCGGAGCCAGGCATGACCTCCTTCGTGCTCGATGCTTCCGTCACCGCCGCCTGGCTGCTGCCCGATGCCGCCAGCGCGCACACCCGGCGCCTGTACACCCGCATCCGCCGCCACGAGGTGGACCCGCAGGCCCCCAACCTCTGGCAGTGGGAGTGCGGCAACCTGATCGCCTCGGGCGTGCACGGCGGCCGCATTCCGCACAGCTCGGTCGAAGGCCTGTGGAGCGTGCTCGAAGCCATTCGCCACCGCGTGGAACTGCATGAGCTGGCCCCCGCCCAGCACAAGGCCGTGCTCGACGTGGCGCTGGACACCCGGCTGCCCGTGTATGACGCCGCCTACCTGTGGCTGGCGCAGTCGCTGCGCCTGCCGCTGGCCACCTTCGACCCTGCCCAGGCCGCCGCCGCGCGCAAGCGCGGGCTGGCGCTGCTGGCCCCTGAAGATTTCTGACCCCTTCCGTCCATCCTTGCCCTCGACGACCATGCAACACGACAAGATCCTCATTCTTGACTTCGGCTCCCAAGTCACCCAGCTGATCGCACGCCGCGTGCGTGAAGCCCATGTCTACTGCGAAGTCCATCCCTGCGACGTGAGCAGCGACTGGGTGCGCGAATTCGCCGCCGACGGCCGCTTGAAGGGCGTGATCCTGTCCGGCAGCCACGCCAGCGTCTACGAAGTGGACGACCGCGCCCCCGACGCCGTGTTCGAGCTGGGCATTCCCGTGCTGGGCATCTGCTACGGCATGCAGACCATGGCCACCCAGCTGGGCGGCAAGGTCGAAGGCTCGCACACCCGCGAATTCGGCTACGCCGAAGTGCGCGCCCATGGCCACACCGAACTGCTCAAGGGCATCGAGGACTTCGCCACGGCGGAAGGCCACGGCATGCTCAAGGTCTGGATGAGCCACGGCGACAAGGTCACCGAGCTGCCCCCGGGCTTCAAGGTCATGGCCTCCACGCCGTCCTGCCCCATCGCCGGCATGGCCGACGAGGCGCGCCGCTTCTACGCCGTGCAGTTCCACCCCGAAGTCACGCACACCGTGCAGGGCGCCGCGCTGCTCAACCGCTTCGTGCGCGAGATCTGCGCAGCGAATGCCGACTGGATCATGGGCGACTACATCGAGGAAGCCGTCGCCAGGATCCGCGAGCAGGTGGGTGACGAGGAAGTCATCCTCGGCCTGTCCGGCGGCGTGGACTCCTCCGTGGCTGCAGCCCTGATCCACCGCGCCATCGGCGACCAGCTGACCTGCGTCTTCGTGGACCACGGCCTGCTGCGCCTGAACGAAGGCGACATGGTCATGGAAATGTTCGAAGGCAAGCTGCACGCCAAGGTCATCCGCGTGGACGCCAGCGACCTGTTCCTGGGCAAGCTGGCCGGCGTCAGCGAACCCGAGGCCAAGCGCAAGATCATCGGCGGCCTGTTCGTGGACGTGTTCAAGGCCGAAGCCGCCAAGCTCAAGGCGGGCGATGCAGGCCACAAGGGCGCCACCTTCCTGGCCCAGGGCACCATCTACCCCGACGTCATCGAGTCGGGCGGCGCCAAGAGCAAGAAGGCCGTCACCATCAAGAGCCACCACAACGTCGGCGGCCTGCCCGAGCAGCTCGGCCTGAAGCTGCTCGAACCCCTGCGCGACCTGTTCAAGGACGAAGTGCGCGAACTCGGCGTGGCCCTGGGCCTGCCGCGCGACATGGTCTACCGCCACCCCTTCCCCGGCCCGGGCCTGGGCGTGCGCATCCTGGGTGAAGTCAAGAAGGAATACGCCGACCTGCTGCGCCGCGCCGACGCCATCTTCATCGAAGAACTGCGCAACTGGACCGACGAAGCCACCGGCAAGAACTGGTACGACCTCACCAGCCAGGCCTTCACTGTCTTCCTGCCCGTCAAGAGCGTGGGCGTCATGGGCGACGGCCGCACCTACGACTACGTCGTGGCCCTGCGCGCCGTGCAGACCAGCGACTTCATGACCGCCGACTGGGCCGAGCTGCCTTACGGCCTGCTCAAGAAGGTGTCTGGCCGGATCATCAATGAAGTGCGTGGTATCAACCGCGTGACCTACGATGTGTCGACCAAGCCGCCGGCGACGATTGAGTGGGAGTGAAATCGAGTCCTTCGGGGACTATCGCCAGTTATCGAAAAACTTCAGTAACGTGTTGATTTAAAAGAAAATACGTCACGACAGCTATCGGTGGCTATCGTCGGCCAGCAAAACGGGTTGACGGTAGAGCTGACGGTAAGAACCGAAGGTCTGATTAAGACCCTCCCGTTTACTATTGAGACCAAACCGGTCTTTGACGGTAAAACGCTCCCCTGGAAAGCTTGTTTCATGCGGCTTTCCGGGCATCGACGGGTCTCCTGACCCCTGACGGTAAAAGCCGTCACGAAACAGGAGGAAAACCTCGATGCTTACCGACACAGCACTGCGCAACCTGAAGCCTAAGTCCTTGACTTATAAGGCTTCTGACCGGGATGGAATGTACGTGACGGTATCGCCCGCCGGTACCGTCACCTTCCGCTACGATTACCGTCTCAACGGGCGCCGTGAGACCCTGACCATCGGCCGCTACGGTCCTGGCGGCATCTCCCTTGCTCTGGCCCGGGAAAAGCTGCTCGATGCCAAGAAGGCCGTCGCTGCTGGCCGTTCCCCGGCACTGGAGAAGCAGCGTGAGAAGCGCAGGCTGACCGCAGCCAAGAACTTCGGCGATGTAGCGCTCAAGTGGCTGGCGGATGCCAAGATGGCCGACAGCACGCGCGCGATGCGCAAGCATGTCGTTGACCGCGACATCCTGCCGGTGTTCAGGAGCCGGCTGCTCAACGAAATCACGGCCGATGACCTGCGGGCCTTGTGCAACAAGGTGAAGGCGCGCGGCGCTCCTGCCACTGCGGTGCATGTCCGCGACATCGTGAAGCAGGTCTATGCCTTTGCCATCCTGCATGGGGAGAGGGTGGACAACCCGGCCAATGACGTGGCGGCCGCCTCGATCGCCACCTTTGTGCCGAAAGACCGGGCGCTGTCGCCGGCCGAGATCCGCTTGGCGTTCCACCAATTGGTGTCCATCGCGACCTACCCGACGATCCGCCTGGCGCTGCGCATGGTTCTGCTGACCCTGGTGCGCAAGAGCGAATTGATCGAGGCCACCTGGAGCGAGATCGACTTCGATAGCGCGACCTGGACGATTCCGAAGCAGCGCATGAAGGGGCGCAATCCACATGTGGTCTATCTGTCACGGCAGGCCATGGACATCCTGGTGGCGTTGCACACCTGCGCGGCGGGCTCGAAGTTCGTGTTGCCATCGCGCTACGAGCCGACCCGTTGCATGTCGCATGCGACCTTGAACCGCGTGACCCAGCTCATCGTGTCGCGGGCCCAGGCTGCAGGCCTGCCGTTGGAGCCTTTCACGGTGCATGACCTTCGCCGCACGGGCTCGACGCTGCTCAACGAAGTGGGCTTCAACGGCGACTGGATCGAGAAGTGCCTGGCACACGAGGAAGGGCGCTCCTCGCGCTCGATCTACAACAAGGCCGAGTACGCTGAGCAGCGGCGGCACATGCTGCAGGAGTGGGCGGACATGGTCGATGCCTGGATCGACGGGCGCACCCATGTGCCGAAGCTGCTGCCGGAGAACGTATCGGTCCCGGTGCTGAGCGCGGCTTTGTGAAGGGAGGGCCGCATGATGACTGTATCTGGACTCTCTGTCGGCGACCAGCGCAAGGTTTGCCGACAGGACGAAAAGATCACTCTGAGTAATCTTTTGTGGCCATCGTCAAACCGGCCTATCTTGGCGAAGGTTTATAAATCTGTTATTTTGAGTACTATGGATGCTCAAAATTCAGGAAAGCTGAACCGCTTGCTGGCCGAACTGGGCGATACCCGCCTGGTGTCCAGCCGCTGGCTGCGGGCGCATGGCTACTCCAACAGCCTTGTGGCGCGCTACGTGGGCAGCGGCTGGCTGGTGTCGCCGGCGCGTGGCGTCTACATGCGCAGGGGCGGGCGGCTGCAATGGGAGGGCGTGGTCCGCAGCTTGCAGGTCGGCGAGGGCATACCGCTGCATGTCGGGGGACGCTTCGCACTCGGCCTGCAGGGCCACGAGCACTATCTGCGCCTGGGCGATGCTGGCACGATCACGCTGTACGGGCCACAGCAGCCGCCCGGCTGGGTGGGCAAGCTTTCACTGGAGCAACGCTTCGAGTACCAGGGCAAGGGTCCGCTCGATCTCCCGGCTGTGCCTGTCACCGCGGAAGTCTCAGAGAAGGCGTTGTCGGAAGATGGCCTGGCTTGGCATGCAGCAGCACCTGGGAACGATGCGCTGGTGTGCTCGACGCCCGAGCGGGCCATGCTGGAACTGTGCGACAGCGTATCGGATGCGGCAGGGGTCTATGAGGCCGATGCGCTGATGCAGGCCATGACCACGCTGCGGCCGCAGCGGGTCGGCCTGCTGTTGCGCCACTGTCGCAGCATCAAGGCCAAGCGGCTGTTCCTGGTCCTGGCCGAGCGCCATCGACACGCGTGGCTGTCGCACGTGCCGCTGGAGGGCGTCGATCTGGGCCGTGGCAAGCGTGCGCTGGTGCCCGGTGGGCGCCTGCATCAGACTTACCAGATTACCTTGCCGGGAGACCTCGATGAGCACCTGGCTTGACCATTGGGACCGGCGCTACACGGACCGCGTGCGACTGCTGGTCGAGATCCTGCCGGTATTGGCCTCAGAGCCGGGTTTTGCACTCAAGGGCGGCACGGCCATCAACCTGTTTGAGCACGATCTGCCGCGCCTGTCGGTGGACATCGATCTGGCCTGGCTGCCGGTGCACGACTATGCCGAAGATGCGAAGCTGATTGCTGAAGCGTTGGGGCGACTGGCCGATACGCTGCGCGCCCGGCCTCTGCAATTGCAGGTCCAGGCCTCGGCGGGCGAGGGTGGGGTGGTCACCCGGCTGGTGGCCAGTCGCGGCCGTGCGCGCGTGCAGATTGAGACGACGCCGGTCATGCGCGGCGCGGTGCATCCGGTGCGAACCATGGTCGTGCGGCCACGGGTGGAGGAGGCCTTCGGCTTTGCCGAGGTGCAGGTGCTGGCGTTTGCCGACCTCTATGCGGGCAAGCTGGCGGCTGCGCTGTCGCGCCAGCATCCGCGCGATCTTTTCGATGTGGGCCTGCTGCTGCAAGACGAACGAGCGGACGAAGTGCTCTGGCGCACCTTCCTCGTGTACCTGACGTGCAGCCCCAAGCCAGCCTGGGAGATGCTGGCGCCGCGCGTCCCGGGGGATTTCGAGGCCACCTTCGAGGCCCATTTCAATGGCATGACGTCCGAGCCTATCAGCGTGGCGGCATTGCTTGAAAGCCGCGAGCGCCTGCTGGCGCGCGTAGCGCATTGGCTGGATGGGCCGTCGCGCGCCTTTCTGCAATCCGTCGAGGATGAGAAGCCGGATTTCAGTTTGATCGGGTTGGCCCATGCGGCCGAGTTACCTGGAGTGCGACGCAAGCTTCACAACCTGGCGCAGCGCACGGCCGCCAAGCGTGCGGCAGATCGTCAGCAGCTTGACGAAACGCTGGCGCGGACCGCCGGAGCCTGATGACGAAGGAGGCTTACGCGATGGTTCACGATTTCACACTGGTCTATGTACTGGACCCGGGCATGGGGTCGCAGGAGGATGTCCTTCGCCAAGTGGCGGGCAGCGACTGCGCCGACGCCACGGTCGGCTGGGGGCGGCCGGGTCATGTCGGCCTGGCTTTCAGCAGGGAGGCGAGCGACCGCGATGCTGCGGTCAAGCTTGCAAGGGTGCAGATGGCGCAGGCGCTGCCCGGGGCGGTACTGGTTGGGGTGGATGCCGCGTAGCCGCTGCAGCCATTTGATGGTGACGTCATCCTCGAACAGGGCGGTGCCGGCGCAGCCTCACGTCCGGTCCGCTGGATGAGTTGGCCTTCGCTGATCGAGAGGCTTGCTTGCGGTCTTCGATCCAGGCTTCGACTTCTTCCAGGTCCCAGACGACGCAACGGGTGGTGAGGCGGAAGCGGCGCGGGAA
This sequence comes from Delftia tsuruhatensis, assembly GCF_903815225.1. Lineage (NCBI taxonomy): Bacteria > Pseudomonadati > Pseudomonadota > Betaproteobacteria > Burkholderiales > Comamonadaceae > Delftia > Delftia tsuruhatensis. The sequence continues at coordinate 3,739,671 of NZ_LR813084.1, read as the reverse complement.
TTCGCCGCGCTGTTCCATTTCGTAGATCGTTGTCTCCGCGAGAGGCACGATCTGATGCAGCTCTTGACGGCGGATGGTACGTCGGAAAGGCAAGGGCGCCTTCACCGGGAACTGGGGGACGTTGTCGTAGCCGGGCATGTCCGGATGGGGCAAGGATGAAAGTCTGTCCGGGGCGGGAAGCGAAGAGGGCGGCATGGCAGTGACCGTGATCGGATGCGTTGGTGCCCATGGTGGCTATCGCGGGTGATCGGTACAACCTGTTGGGGCGAAGTCTGTCGTGTTCTGGTACGCATATTCGCTCGGCAGGTGTTGTTTACTGTGCAGTGAATCTCCGTTGGCTTCGGTCGTCGCGGTATTACGCCGCCGGGCTCGCGGGTTGTGCACCACGCTTATGCCAAATCGTGGTCATCAGGCTTTGAGCCTGACGGCTCCGCAACATGGCTGTTGCGCGCTACGCTCAGCCGGAAACGGATGTTGGCAATGACCCCAGAAGAACACGAGTCACTACTGAAACAGGCATTCGATGCCTATCTCTTGGTGCGCGGCCAACCGGGCTGCATCCCGAGTCGAACCTATCTCCCTTATGACGCAGTCGACCTGAAGCGCCTGCGATGGCCCACCATGGGCGACATGCTGATCGAGGACGAGCTTCGGGAGCTGACCAACAACCTGAACGCGTGGCTCGGGGCACTGCGGCGTTGGCACGCCTGGCAAATAGTCATGGGCGACTACTCGGAGGATGAGCGCTGGGAACTGGAACATGAGTTCGTCACGCCGCTGGCCACCTACTGCCTGTTCCAACCGAGCGCACTGCGCGACACGATCACCTTCGTGGTCACGAACGGCATGCATCAGGTTCTACGGTCTGTCGATCCTTCGTATCCGGACCGTCTGCCGCTCGACCAACTGCCGTGGGAGAAACCAAGTTATCCCACGCGCCGCAAGAAAGAGGCACAGCTCGCGCACATCGTCGCCAGATGGCCGGAAGGAGCGCATCTACTGACCGCACTGAGAAAACTGGACGATCAATCCAATCGTCAGGCGACGTCGGATTTCCGCAATCGTGCCAGCCACAGCATCGCTCCGCGGTTCTCCAGGGGGATCACCCGGACGGTGACACGGACTGTCGTACAGAAGACCCGCCTGGAGCCCAGGGGATACGGCTACGTTCACGACGTGCCAGTACCCGGTCAGATCTCCATCAGTTACGGCTTCGGTGGAACGGATCCACTGGACTTGAACCAGGTGCGAGAGGTCAACGTCCAACAGCTCGAAGTGGCGGTGGCCTGCTTTGATCACTACGTCACCCTCTTGAAAACAACGACTGGATAGCAGGCGCTGAAGGGGCTCGTGCAGCATGTCATCACAACGACATGCATCTTCCCAACCATTCAGAGATGTAGAAGTTCTCAAAAAGAGGTTGGGCGCGCGGGTGCTGAATCATGCTGGACTGAACAGTGATGATGACTCGGGGGAAGCCGGAGTTCCGGTGGCCCAGTACGTTCGCATGTCCACCGAGCATCAGAGGTACTCGACGGAGAACCAGGCCGAACGGATTGCTGAGTACGCGGCCCGCCACGGGATGCAGATCGTCCGGACCTACACGGACTCCGGTAAGAGTGGCCTGAATCTGAAGGGGCGCAGCGGTTTGCAGTCGCTGCTGCACGACGTCAAGCAACCCAACCCTGGTTTCAGCGCCGTGCTGGTGTACGACGTAAGCCGATGGGGACGCTTCCCCGACCCTGACGAGGCGGCGGTCTACGAACATGCGTGCAAGAGCCGCGGCATCCGCGTGATCTATTGCGCCGAGCCGTTCAACAACGACGGCTCTCTGCCTTCGACGGTGTTCATCGGCATCAAGCGCAGCATGGCGGCGGAATACAGCCGGGAGCTGTCGGTCAAGGTCTTCGCCGGTGCCTGCAACATCGTTCAGCACGGCTACCGCCAGGGAGGCGCGCCCGGCTACGGGCTGCGACGGCAGTTGATCGACGAGCAGCACAACGTCAAAGGACTGCTGTCGCGCGGCGAGAAGAAAAGCATCCAGACCGACCGCGTGGTGCTGGTGCCCGGTCCGCCCGAAGAGATCGCCGTGGTGCTCCGCATCTACCGGCTCTTCCTGGAGGAAGGCATGCCCGAGCGCGTCATCGCCTCGGTACTGAACCACGAAGGCATTCTGTCGGATGCCGGCACGCTCTGGTCGCGCGGCTCGATTCACCAGATCCTGACCAACGAGAAGTACATCGGGAACAACGTCTACAACCGCACGTCGTTCAAGCTCAAGGTCAAGCACGTGCGCAACCCGCCAGACAAGTGGGTCCGACGGGATGGTGCATTCGAGGCGATCGTTCCCGTGCACCTGTTCGTGCAGGCGCAGGCGATCATCATGGCCCGCTCTCGTCATCTGGATGACGCGGAGCTTCTGGATCTGCTTCGCCAGACGCTGGAGAAGCACGGTGCACTGTCGGGCATGGTCATCGACGAAGACGACGATGCGCCTTCCAGCTCGGCCTACCGCAGCCGGTTCGGGAGCCTGTTGCGGGCCTACAGTCTTATCGGCTACACGCCTCGGCGTGACTACGCCTACCTTGAGATCAACCGTTCGCTGCGCCGGCGTCATCCGGAACTGATCGAAGAGATGGCGGCCAGCATCCAGGCTGCGGGCAGCTGGACGGTGCGCGATCCCGGCACCGACCTGCTTACTGTCAACGGCGAGTTCACGGTATCGCTGGTCATCGCACGGTGCAAGCCAACGCCCGCCGGATCGCACCGCTGGCGGATCCGGTTCGATGCCAGCCTCCAGCCGGACATCACGGTGGTGGCGCGCATGGATCCTGGGAATCAGCGTGCCTTCGACTACTACGTGTTTCCGGCCATCGACTTCTCGGCCGACGCGCTGCCGACGCTGGAGGACAACGGGTTCACGCTGGATGCGTACCGCACCGATTCCCTGGATTTCTTCTATCAGTTGGCGGGGCGTGTTTCCCTGCAGGAGGCCGCATGACGTCATCTTCCGCACGCATCGAGATGATCCCGATCAGCGACATCACGGTGGCGAATCCTCGCGTCCGTAACGCGAAGATCCACAAGACGATCACCGACAGCATCGACCAGGTGGGGCTCAAGCGGCCTATTACGGTGCGCCGTGTTTCGTCAGGGGAGGGGACCACGCCATACGCGCTGATTTGCGGGCAGGGGCGGCTGGAATCCTGCAAGATGCTCGGGCAGACCGAGATTGCCGCGCTGGTCGTTGACGTGGACGAAGAGACAGGCCACGTCATGAGCATCGTGGAAAACGTCGCGCGGCGAACGCCCCGGGCGGTGGAGACGTTGGAGCAGGTTCGCGTGCTGAAGCAGCGGGGCTACACCGACAGCGAGGTCGCGGGCAAGCTCGGCTGCACCGCGTCCTGGGTCAACAACGTGGCCAATCTGCTGGAACGCGGGGAGAAACGCCTGCTGGCGGCAACGGAGGCCGGCCACATTCCACTGCACCTGGCGGTCAGCATCTCGCGGGCCAGCGGCAGCGAGGCTCAGCAGCTTCTGCTGGATGCCTACGAGAGTGGCGAACTGAAGGGCCGCAAGGTCACTGTCGTTCGCAAGATCCTGGAACAGCGGGAGCGCAGCGGAAAGAAGGGCAACAACTCTTTCGCCAAAGGGCCCTCCCGGCGACAGATGAGTCCGGAGGAACTCACGAAGCTCTATCAGCGTGACGTGGACATGCATCGTCGTATCCAGAAGAAGGCCGAGTACACGCAGAAATCACTGCTGCTGGCGCGGCAGATCTTCAAGGAGCTTTTCGCCAGCAAGGACTTCTGCGCCCTGTTGAAGGTGGAGAAGCTGGGTAGCGTTCCGCAACCGCTCGCGGAACTGGCGCCACGCGGAGGGCTAATGCGATGAGCAAGAAGCCGCCGAAGTCGGTACGGCTCGGGTTCGAGCGCGACTGCATGGAGATCGCACTGGACCTGCTCCATGTGGAGATACCGCCGCCGACCGGTATCAAGGAGACCGTCAAATACAAGCAGGTGTGCACCTCGGTGCAGGCCATCGGCCTGGTTGAGCCGATCGTCGTTGCCCACAGCCGGCAGAGCGTCGGCTCGTTCATCGTGCTGGATGGCCGCATGCGGCTGGAAGCCTTGCGAGACCGGGGTGCGCAGAAGGCGCTGTGCCTGATCTCGACGGACGACGAGGGCTACACCTACAACAAGCGCGTCAACCGTCTCTCGGTGGTGCAGGAGCATCGGATGATCGTCCGGGCTGCCGAGCGGGGCGTGTCGGTGCAGCAGTTGGCCGACGTTCTGGATGTGACGCCTGGTGCCATCCGCCAGCAGTTCAAGCTGCTGGACGGCATCTGCAGCGAAGCCGTGGCGCTGCTGGCGGACAAACCGGCTACCTATGCCGTGTTCCGCGCGTTGAAGCAGATGAAGCCGTTTCGGCAGATCGACGTGGCACAGGCCATGATCAATCTTGGCAACTATTCCGCGAAGCTAGCGTTGGCCATGCTACAGGCGACGTCGCCCGACCAGTTGACCGAGGAGGCGTCCGCCAAGGCGCAACGGGGCGGGCCGACGGAGGCGCTACAGCGCCTGGAGCGGGAGTTGGCGGCGGTGCAGGCGGACACCCGGTTGCTGGAAGAAGGCTACGGCCCGGCCAACTTGCAGTTGGAGATCATCAAGACATACATCGGCAAGACGCTTCTGGAAAACGCCGCCGTCGTCCGATGGCTGGCGAAGACCCATTCCGAGTACCTCCAGCAACTGCAGTTCATCGCCGAAATCAAACAGTTGCCATCACAGTAGCCAGGTTCGGGCGTCCCCGGCGATGCCGGGCCGCGCTGTCCGTGCTGCGCATCGAGCCGCCTGCGGCGTCTCGACCCTTCGGCTCCCATCGCTGATGCCTCCGCGGCTTTGCCGCTGCGCGCTGCGCTTGCCAGTGAGATGCGGGCGCGCGCTGTGGGGACGGCTGGCTTGCTGTTCCCTTCATCCTTGCACACCGTTCTCGCGGTCAAGGTCTGCGCGCACTCGTGCGCTTGCGGCCTGGCGGCCGTCGTTGAACCTGTGACAGCTGCGCTGCGGCGTGTCGGTTCCGGTCTCGGGCAATCCCGCCCGATGACTGGAGTTCGCCATGTCGCACGATCTGTTCTCTTCCCTCGATTCCTTCGTTGCTGATTCTTCTGCTGCTGGTTCACTGCTGGTTCGCGATGTTGCGGGCGAGTACCGCTCGGCCGAGCCAGCCGAGGTGCTGCAGGCGGCGTTGCGGGTGCTGGCGAGCCAGTTGCGCGGTACCGAGATGCTGTCGTCGCCGCAGGCGGTGCGCGACTTCCTGCGTATCAGGCTGGGCACGCTTGAACACGAGGTGTTCGCGGTGATCCACCTGGATGCGCAGCACCGCGTCATCGAGTACGTGGAGATCTTCCGGGGCACGATAAGCCAGACATCGGTGTACCCGCGCGAGATCGTCAAGGAAGCCCTGGCGCGCAATTCGGCGGCGCTGATTCTGGTGCACAACCATCCGTCGGGTGTGGCCGAGCCGTCGCGGGCGGACGAGATGCTGACGCAGACGCTCAAGAGCGCGCTGTCGCTGGTGGACGTGCGGGTCATCGATCACCTGATCGTGGCTGGGCCGACGATCCTGTCCTTTGCCGAGCGCGGGCTGATCTGAACCCGCGCAACCGGGAGCCGCATGGGCTCCCGGTTTTTCCTGTGCTGTAGACAGCGTGCCATGGTATGGCACGAGACCGTTGCAAGACGGAGGGTGGGGCTGGCTTGCTGTTGCACCCAGCGTGCCACGTCGTTCTCGCCGTCAAGGTCGGCGCGCATCCGCGATGCGCTGGCGGCCTGGGCGGCCGTCTTCGAACCTTGACCGCTGCGCTGCGCCGTGACCCGGAGGCTGCGGGCAATCCCGCCCGGCATTTCTTCTGGAGTTCAACATGAACGCCCTCATTACCGACGCGCAACGCGTGCTGCTGCTGGCCAACGGCCGCGAATCGCTGCAGGACACCGACTTCGATCCGGCGCCCGTGGTCAAGCTGTTCACGCCGGACGCCGGCGCGACCTGGCTGCTGACCGAGATCGATCCTGACGACCACGACCATGCCTTCGGTCTTTGCGACCTGGGCCTGGGCGCCCCGGAGCTTGGCTGGGTCAGTCTGCAGGAGCTGGCAACCGTGCGCGGGCGGATGGGTTTGCCGGTCGAGCGTGATCTGCACTCTCGTGCGGAGAAGCGCTTGAGCGCCTACGCGCGTGATGCGCGGCTAGCCGGGCGGGTCGTTGTCTGACCCGCCATCAGGGCGTCATCGACGCCCTGATTCTCAGGGCTTGAGCAGATCCGGCAGGCAGTCGGCGAATGCCGGCTGGACCTTGCTCATCGGCCTTGTGATGGCTTCATCGCCGGTGAGGACGGCCATTGTCATGGCCGTCATGGTGCTCAGACCGTTCGAGTTGCGCAGCACCTGCAGAGCCAGGTGCACGGGGAAGCCATCGGCATTGCGTCGCAGGGGATGGATGCCGCCGTGCACGAACGAGTTCATGGCGTTCCAGGAGATGTCCTTGAAGTGGACCAGCATCTGGTGGGCCGCTGCCGGCGCGTCCTGTCCAACCCGCTTGCCGATCTGATCGATCATGTCCTTCGCGCTGGGCAGGTTCTTGGCGGCCTGTTCGGCTTCCAGCGTGAGCGGTGCCGACAGCTTCTCGATGGCCGTCTCGGGGGCCGCATAGATGAGCCACATCGCACGGGTCAGCGCTTCGAACTGCAGCCGCATCAGGCTGACGGCCGATGTCGGCATGCCCAGCGCCATCAGGGCATGCAAGGCCGTGGCGTGTTCCATGGCGACCAGGCACATGCCCAGAGCTGCTTCGCCGCGCGGAGAGCCGTCGAATTCGGCATAGTCCAGCAGTTCGTTGAATCGTTCGTGCAAGGCCTCCGAGCGCTGGAGCATGTGTTCCAGGGGATCGTCGGAACCGGCGTGTTCTGTCGCGGGCATGGCGTCATCGTAAAGGCCACTTTGCGTTCGGGCGTCCCCAGCCACCTGAGAGATGGCCGGTCGCGCTGTCGTGCTTCGCATCGAGCCGCCTGCGGCGTCTCGCCCCTTCGGGCTTCCATCGTTCCCTCGCTCCGCTCGGCTGACGCCTCCGGCCCGGCTTCCAGCTTCGGGCCTGCGCGCTTCGCTTGCCATGCGGTCGGCGGTGGAAGTGGCCGTTGCCATGTCCTGCCGTCTTCCCTGACTTCATCACCTTGTCCGCGACTGTAGCCCGCGGTCGTGTGCCGTCAAGGCGCGCAGGGCCGTGTCCTCGCTGCGCTGCGGGCCGCACCAACCCTGCGCTTGCCTCCTTGACGTCCCCCGTCCACGGGCTCCCCTTCGTCGCGGGCGATGAACTCAGGAAAGACGGTGGCAACTGGGCCAACCGGGTTCCTCGTGCCGACCGCACCGAACAGCCGAAAGGCTGGGCTCCGAATCTTGGAATCCGGTGTGCGGTTTTCTTCAACAGCCTTTTTTGTTCAGGAGAAAGACATGCAACTCGCATCCCGTTTCGCTTCCCGTACCCCTTCGCTGCGCAGCGATTACCCGCTGTCCGATGACCAAATCCGGCGCGTGGCTCCGTCCATCTTCGCGGATGCGCCCCATGAGAGCCGTTCCGAGCGGTACAGCTACATCCCCACCGCCGCCGTTCTGACCGAGCTTCGCAAGGAAGGGTTTCAGCCCTTCATGGTGACGCAGACCCGCGTGCGCGATGAAGGCAAGCGCGAGCACGCCAAACACATGCTGCGCCTGCGCCATGCCAGCCAGATCAACGGCGCGGAGGCTAACGAAATCGTGCTGCTGAACTCGCACGATGGCACCAGCAGCTATCAGATGCTGGCGGGTCAGTTCCGCTTCGTTTGCAGCAATGGCCTTGTCTGCGGTGACACCGTGGCAGATGTGCGCGTGCCCCACAAAGGCGACGTGGCCGGGCTGGTGATCGAAGGCGCGTATCAGGTACTGAGCGGCTTTGACCGCGTGCGCGATTCCCGCGATGCCATGCGCGCCGTCACCTTGGACGATGGCGAATCCGGAGTGTTCGCCCGTGCTGCACTGGCCCTCAAGTACGACGACCCGGCCAAGCCCGCACCCATCACGGAATCGCAAATCCTGATGCCGCGCCGGTTCGATGACCGCCGCCCCGACCTGTGGAGCGTGTTCAACCGCACGCAGGAGAACCTGACCAAGGGTGGATTGCACGGCCGCAGCGCCAGCGGACGCCGCCAGAGCACCCGCCCCGTGCAGGGCATTGATTCCGACATTCGCCTGAACCGCGCCCTGTGGCTGCTGGCCGATGGCATGCGCCAGCTCAAGGCCTGACCCCCTACACGCATATCGCCCGCCGGAGGGGCGGTTCCCCTCCATTCCCTGTTCGTTTCATTCGATTGGAGATTCACCATGAACGCCGTTATCCAGACCGAAGCCCAAGCCCTCAACGCCGCCGCCAGCAGTTCGGCCAGCGCGCTGCAAACCGCCGACCCGAGCAAGCACATGATCCTGGTGCCGCTGTCGCGGCTGGTGCTGCGCCCCACGGGCCGCAATGTGCGCAAGACCCCGCGCATGTCCATTCCCGAACTGGCCGCGAGCATCCAGCGCGTGGGTCTGCTGCAAAACTTGATCGTGATCCTGTCCAGCGATGGCGAGCACTACGAAGTCGTGGCCGGTGGCCGTCGCCTTGCCGCCCTCAAGCTGCTGGCGAAGAAGCACCGCATCGCCAAGGATTGGCAGGTCCCTTGCTTGCAGGTGGCCGATGGCACGGCCCGCACCGCCAGTCTCACCGAAAACGTGCAGCGCGAGGCCATGCACCCGGCAGACCAGTTTGAAGCATTCGCGGCACTGGTGGCCGAGGGCCGCCCCATCGAGGACATAGCGGCGGATTTCAGCGTCACGCCGCTGGTGGTGCAGCGCCGCTTGAAGCTGGCGAATGTCTCGCCGCGCCTGATGGCGGACTATCGCGCCGATGCCGTGAGCCTTGACCAGTTGATGGCCCTTGCCATCACCGACGACCACGCCGCGCAGGAAAGCGCGTTCTACGATGCACCGCAGTGGCAGCGCCATCCCTCGCACTTGCGCGAACGCCTCACCGAAAGGGAAATCGACGCTTACCGGCATCCGCTGGTGCGCTTCGTCGGACTGGACGGCTACGAAGCCGCAGGCGGCGGCATCCGCCGCGACCTGTTCGCGGAAGGCGATGCGGGCGTGTACCTCAACGACGCCGCGCTGCTGGAACGGCTGGCGCAAGACAAGCTGGCAGGCATCGCCGCCACTGTCCGCGCCGAGGGTTGGGCGTGGGTGGATGCCACGCCGGGCGTGCCCCATGCCGATCTGCACGCCTTCCAGCGTGCGCCGAGAGAGCGGCGCGAGCCGAATAAGCGCGAAGCCGCACGCATCGAGAAGCTGCAAGCCAAGATGCAGGAGGTTGCCGAAGCGGTGGATGCTGCGATGGACGCCGACGACGAGGACAAGGTCGACGCTTTGCAGGAGGAAGGCGAAGCCCTGGGCGAGCAGCTGCAGGCACTGGAAGATGGCTTGCAAGACTACGGCGCGAACGTGAAGGCCGCGGCCGGTGCCATCGTCACCATCGACCGCAATGGCGAGGCCGTGATTCATCGCGGCCTGATGCGCGAGGCCGAGGCCAAGGCTCTGCGCACACTGGAACGGTTGCGCCAAGGTTTCAGCGGCGAAGGCGAAGCCGAGAACGACGAGCAACCCAAGACCGCTGCCATGTCCGACCGGCTGGCGCAACGCTTAAGCGCCCACCGCACCGCCGCACTGAAAATCGAAGTCGCACGGCATCCACAAGCTGCGCTGGCTGCCGTGGTACATGGCATGGTGCAGGCCGTCTTGCAGGAAAGCCGCTATGGCTTCAAGCGTGATTCCTTGCCGCTGGGCGTGAGCCTGAAACTGCAAGACCGGCTGGAAGGCATGGCCCCGGACTGGCCTCACTCCGCCGCCGCCGTGGCACTGCGCGAACTGCAACAGGTGGCCGGTGAAGGGTTGCCGGAGGACAGCGCCGAACTGTTCGCCGCGCTGCTGGCGAAGCCGCAAGATGAACTGGTCAAGCTGCTGGCCGTGTGCGTGGCGTCCACGGTGGACGTGGTGACGCCTCGCGCCACGCCGCGCCAACCCGGCGCGGAACTGGCGCAGGCCGTGGGCCTCGACATGGCCACATGGTGGCAGCCGACCGCCGAAGGCTACTTCAAGCACGTTTCCAAGGCCGTGATTCTGGATGCCGTGGGCGCGTTTGCACCGGAATCCGTCACCCGACTGGCAAAGCTCAAGAAGGCCGACATTGCCAGCGAAGCCGAGCGGCTGGCCGATGGCACGGGCTGGATGCCTGCCATCTTCAAGGCCGAAGGCCCGCAGGATGCCGCGCAGGTGGCAGGCCCGGAGCAGGACGCCCCGGAGGATGCCGAGGCAATGGCGGATGAACACGCCGAGGCGCTGGCCGCTTGACCCACGCTGAAGGCAAGCGCCCCGGCCTCGACCGGGGCGCTTTGCTGGAAGGAGAAGCCTCCATGACCCACACCACCACCAGCCGCCCGCGCATGGCGGCGATCTACGCCCCCGGCACGGTACGCACCCGCCGCTGGCACGGCGATAGCGAAGTGCGCGGCTACCGCCCACCCTCGGGCTGGTCGGCCCGTACTGACCTCACCGACATTCATCCCATCACGGGCCGTGCCTTGGTGCGCGCCGTGTAGTGGATCATCGAGACGAAGGAATAGCCTTCGGCAGCGCCGCGCCCAGGCCGTTCCGGTCTGGGCGCGGTGAACTTCAAAAATCCGGGCGCGGCAGTGGCCGCGCCCGGTGTCAATGCCGACAACCAGCCCCGGAATCAACAGCAACCATTTGCCGTGCTCGCGCATTTGGTATGGTTGAACGAGAACTTCTGAAGGGACGACTCATATGAAATTGGCTGAAATTCTGAGGGGGCAGGAGGCCGACGCGGAGCCAGAGGAAATTTCTGTTCTTCTCTCGACCGATGCGCTTCACCGCTGCAATCTGCAAATCACGTTGGAAAGCATCTGGATGCCGTCGGGGAACAAGGATTGGATGTATCGCGTAGACCCCGAAGATCCAAGAATTCCTCTGCAACGCCACATCCACATTGCCAAAAAGAAGCACACCAGCGCAAAGAACATGCAGGCATCGTGGAACGCTGACGGCACTCGCCACGATAAGAGTTCGTTCAACGCCTCTGTTGGCAGCACGGAGCGCGTAAGGGATATTGACCTGCCCGGTTTCTCCGAGACATTGATTTCTAGGAAGATGGCTCCCGCCCGGAGAGGAGCCGATGAAGAAGAGTCGATTTTCAGAAGAGCAAATGGTCACGATCCTGCGCGAAGCAGATCGAACGACGGTGGCCGAGGCCGCCAAGAAGCACAAGGTCAGCGAAGCCACCATCTATGCCTGGCGCAAACACTTCGGCCAGATGGAAGCGGCCGACGTCAAGCGTCTGAAGGCCCTGGAGCTTGAGAACAGCCGGCTGAAGAAGCTTCTTGCCGAGCGAGATCTGGACCTCGAGATTCTCAAGGAGATCAACGCAAAAAAATGGTGAGCCCGTTGGCTCGGCGCGAGCAACTGGCCTTCGTGCGCGCACGTGGCTTGAGTCTGCGCCGCGCCTGCGGGCTCATCGGCATGTCACGCGCCACGCCCAGTTACGAGTTGCGCTTGCCCGCCAAGGATGCGCCGGTGCTTGCGGCGATGAAGGAACTGTCGGCCATGTATCCGCGCTACGGCTATCGCCGCATTCGCGTATTCCTGCGTCGCAAGGGCTTCGAGCTGAGTTGGTCTCGCACGCACAGGCTGTGGCGTCAGGCGGGCCTGCTGGTGCCCCGGAAACGGCCGCGCAAGCGCATCGCATCGCTGCGCCCGCGCATCCACACGCCGTTCAAGGCCAACATGGTCTGGGCCTATGACTTCGTCTTCGACACCACGGCCAGCGGTCAGCAGATCAAGTGCCTGACCGTGGTGGACGAATACACCCGGGAGTGCCTGGCCATCGACGTGGCTGGGGCCATCCGTTCCAAGCGCGTGATCGAGGTGCTTTCGCGGCTGGTCAGCCTGCACGGGGCGCCGCTGTTCATGCGCTCGGACAATGGCCCCGAGTTCGTCAGCCAGGCGATCCTGGAGTGGATCTCAGCCTCGGGCATTGCCACCGTGCTCAACGATCCCGGCAAGCCCTGGCAGAACGGCACCGACGAAAGCTTCAACGGCAAGTTCCGCGACGAGTGTCTGTCCATCGAGTGGTTCCGTTCGCGCCGCGAAGCCGCTGCCCTGATCGAAGCCTGGCGCAATCACTACAACGAGGTACGTCCCCACAGCAGCCTGCAATACTTGACCCCGGCAGAGTTCAAACTCGAACTCCGCAAAGAACCGCAACCCGCCGTCTTCTAGGAAAAACTGTCTCGACTAAACCGAGCAGGTCAGTCTGGCACACGCACGCCACAGGAGAAACAAAGGCAAAGGACTTCTTCAGCGCTGGGTTGGCGTTGTTCGAGATGCGGGTTACCGAAAAATTGCAGTTCAACGTCGCCGAAAATTGCGCTACTAAGGGGGACATGGAGCGCCATGTGGAATGGCTCAAGGGGCTGTTTTCGGGATGGATCGGAGGCCGGATGTTGAGCGACCCCAAGTCGAGGGAATACCTGCTGGCTGAGAACAAAGAGCTTGTGAAATCGCTCGACCGAGTAAAGACGGAGAAGTCCTCCGTCGAACTGGAACTTGAGAAGGCTAAGGTCGATATCTTGGAAGTGCGCGGAAACTTGACCACCGAACGTCGGACCAGTACAGAGCACCAAGCGGAGGTCAACAAGCTAAAGGAAGTGGTAGTGCAAAAGAACCAAAAGCTTCGGGAGACAAACACAGAGAAAGCCCAGCTTACGGAAGCCAACGCAGCTGCGACGAAGAGCTTGTTCCTTTGGCGCCTAGCGACCTCCGCGCTGGTGTTACTCACCATGATGCTGCTTTGGCTCCTGTTCGCCTTTTGAGCCTGCTGAGGGCATGACCAACCTTCCACCAGACGCAGTCCAGTCTGAAGTCATTCCACCGTTAGGCCATGGGGGCGTGCATCGTCAGAAACAGTTGTATGCCCCGCAAGGTGCGGGGGCCGGTGCGTCGCCGGGCCAGGATGCGACAAGGCGTGTATTCCGGTCGATCTCGGTCAGGCGACCCAGCATCTCTGTGCATCCTGCATGGCATGTTCCAAACCGTGTTGAAGACTAGCGGGTGGCGTCGATCTGCGCGACCATGTCGCTGGTGCGCGAAGGTGAGGAGGCTCCGCAAGGCTTCGTGCCGCTACTCAAGGGAGGCGATGGCGGGATGCAAGACAGGTTCGAATCGAGAACGCGGCTGATTGACTACATTGCCCCGCGCACACGCCTGTGCCGCAGCCGGTTTGCCTTGCTCTTTGGCAGCCGGCATGCCCAGCCGCCGCTCGTGGCACGGACTGCCCTCCTGTACCGGATGGGCTATTTCGGGACGCTCATCATCTCAGGCGGACGGACGCAGGGCGGCCGGTTCAGCGAAGCCGAAGAACTGGCGGTCCAGTTGGTGGAGGCCGGCCTTGACCGCCGCGCCATCATTCTGGAGATGGCTTCAAGCAACACCAAGGAGAACATACAGTTTTCGCGCGCGCTGATGCGGGGTGCCGGCATCGACCGGCTGCTGTTGATCGGCAAGATCTACGCCAAGCGGCGCTACGTGATGACGCTGCGCCGCCACTGGCCCGAAATCGCAGAGGTGGCATGCACGGCCGTGAACTATTTCGGCGTCTCCCGGGCCGCCTGGTGGACGCACGCGGAATTGCGCGGGCGCATCTTGTCGGAGCGGCGCAAGATAGAGGCCTACCTGGGCAAGGCCGATCTTCAGGAAGTGGGTGTCGAAGACGGGCGATTCACGCTGGATGCGCTGCGTTCTCCGAGGGCCTAGTTGCCAGTGACGCAGGTGAGGCCCCAAGGCCGGAGGCCGTTCAGGGCTTGCTTTCAGCGCGTGGCCATGCGTGGCTGATCGCTGCAATCAGCACAAAGCCCAGACCCACCATGCACACCCCCGGCCAGCGCCACCCTTGCCAGGCCAGGTAGCCAGCGGCAGACCCCAGCGCGCCGCCCATGAAATAGCACACCATGTAGGCCGTGTTGAGCCGGCTCTTGGCCTGCGGCCGCAGGGCAAACACGCGGGACTGGTTGGCGGTCTGCATGATCTGAAGGCCCGCGTCCAGGGCCACCACGCCCGCCACCAGGCCTGTGATGGATGCGGCGCCGAGCCACAGAACGATGAAGGCGGTGGCCATCAGGGTGATGGCCGCCCAGATCACGGGCAGGGGCCCGTGACGGTCGGTCATCCTGCCGGCCCAGGGCGCGGCCAGTACGCCGACCACGCCGATGAGGGCGAACAGTCCCGCCTCGCGCGCGCCCAGATGCAGAGGCGGTGCGCTCAGCAGCAGCACCAGGGTGGTCCAGAACAGGCTGAAGGCGGCGAACAGCGCTGCGCCCGTCAACGCCGCTTCACGCAGGGGCGCCAGCTCCCGCGCCAATTGCCAGGGCGAGGCGATCAGTGGCCCGTAGGGCAGGGTGACGCCGGGCTGCGTGGGTGGCAGGGTGCGCCAGACCATCGCTGCCATCAGCGCGACGGCGGCGATGGCCACGGCGAACACCATGCGCCAGCCCCACTGTGCGCCGATGAAGCCCGCGAACGCGCGAGCCAGCAAGATGCCCAGCAACAGGCCGCTCATCACCCGGCCGATGGCCCAGCCGCGCTGCTCAGAGGGCACCAGCTCGGCGGCAAAGGGGCCGGCCTGCTGGGCCATGGTGGCGAACAGTCCCAGCAGGAAACTGGCCCCCGTCAGGACGGCCAGCGTGGGGGCCAGGGCGGCGGCCAGCAGCGCGAGGCAGGCGCCGGCCGCCTGCCACACGATGAGGCGACGGCGGTCCATGCGGTCGCCCAGTGGCGAGATCAGCAGCATGCCGGCCGCGAAACCGATCTGCGTGGCCGCGGCCACGGCGCCCACCCAGCCGGCATCGCTGGCGAAGGTGGCGCCGATGCCTGTCAGCAGCGGCTGGTGGTAGTAGATGCTGGAGATGGACACGCCGGCCGTGAAGGCCAGGACGGTCAGTGGGCGGATGGGCGCGGGCGAGGCAGCAGGGGATAGAGGTGTCGTGGGCATGGGCATCAACAGGTCATGCGGACCGTGTGTGCCCTGGGGTGTCGGGCGTGTCCCGCTGCCGTCTGGCGTCATGCAATGGCGCGCATGAATAGAAGTCCTATTCATGGCTCAAGGCGGAGTCGGGGACGCGGCTGATCCAGTCGATAAAGTCAGCGGCGAAGGCGGCCGGGATGGTCCTCAATTTTTCGGCCGGGGCATCGACATCCCAATCGCCGTCCTGATAAGGAGGCAGGCCCGCAGTCTGGATGGCAAACGCGGGGTCGAGGCCCTGGGTGCATCGTAGGTCGTGCCGCATTGCCGGTCAACGGTAGCCGCCGGCCACGGACTGATGCCGCCCCTCTAGCATTGCGCCGGTACCGTGAACCGGACGTAGCTGCGATCGTCGAAAGAGACCTGTCCCGGCTGCATTCCCTTGACCTGGGGATGCTCGTGGATCATCAGCGGATCTTTGCGCAGCAGCTCGTGCAGATAGCTCTCCGTGGCGGCGAGGCTGTCCTTGATCGCGGGATAGCCGTCGGACGCCAGAATCACTTCCCGGCCCGCGCCCACGGGCAGCACGCGCACATATTCGGCGCAGGCTGGAGCGCCGTCCATGATGCCGTAGCCATAAGGCGGTGGCAGCCGGTTTTGCATCTTCGCCTGGTTGCGGATGAAGGGTGCGATCAAGGCCTGTGCCGCATCGCGCTCCAGCAGGGATGCCACCGGCGTGCCCGAGGCAATCAAGGTGTGCAGGTAGGCGCACCGAAGAAAGGTGTAGGCATCGGCATAGGGAATACTGAACTGTTGCAGGTGCCCGTCGATGCCGACCCAGCCGTCTCCCAGCACCCATACTTCGGCGCGACTCACCGAGTACACCAGCATCGAAGCCGTGGGGCGTTCTTCCTGAGCGCGCCAGATCGGCGCCAGGCTTTGAGTGATGCGATAGCTCAAGATACTGAAGAAGTCGCGTGCTTGCAGGTCCGGTGCCATCTCGTGCAGGGCAGCGTCCAGCAGTTCGGCGATGATCCTGCCCGGCCGCTTGCGCTCGCCGTGGTCTGCCAGTGAGGTGGCGCCGTCGATGATGGCAATGTAGTGTTCCGAGACATGCAATACATCTTCACAGCGCTCGGCGCTTTGCTTTCCCACGACCAGGCTTTCAATGACGTTGTGGGACATGGTTCACTCCATCGGTTCGCAGGGTGGCGTTCAGGTTCTTCGCGGTGGCGATGACCGCCTTGATGTGCTCGCCGTGGTCCAGCGCTGCGCTGAGCAATGCACTGTATGAGCCGCAGTGCCAGGAGTTGGTTCCCCCGTAGTAGCTTCCGGCGTGTGCCCAGGAAGCGCCGTGGACCGCGCAGGCGTGAAGCCGCGCGCATCGAGATGCCTGCAACCAGAATGCCTCATGCAGGCAGGGACCCAGAGCCGCGCCGCAACCGAATCACGGATTCCGCCACCGCTGGCGCGGTTTCACGCATCGCGAAGGAACACCAGGTCGACACCACCCCGAGCATCGAGAACAGCACGGCCGGTCCCATCCATCCGACCCACCCATACAGGCCAGTGGCGATCAGGGGCAGCAGGCCGGCGACCAGCGAGGCGCCGTTGTAGCCCAGCGAGATGCCCGACGAGCGGACGTTGGCCGGGAATTGCTCGGAGAACCATGCCGGCTCGACGGCGAAGATGGGGTCATGGCTGAGCAGCAGGGACAGCGAGATGGCCACCACCACCATGACGGCGGCCCCGGTGTTGATCATCAGGAACATCGGGATGCCGAAAAGGATGGTGAAGCATGAGCCCAGCAGGAACACGGGCTTGCGGCCGATCCGGTCGCTCCATGCGCCATAGACCAGGTGGCTCACGAGGCCGAGGGCCGATCCGATCAGCGTGCCGATCAGGACCTGCCTTGTGGTCGAGACCCCCGCGAGCACCACGTAAGACAGCATGAAGCTGGTCGTGAGGTAGTAGCCACCCGTCTCGGCCAGGCGCAGGCCCACGATCTTCGCCACGCTGCGCCAGTCGCTGCGCAGCACTTCGATGGCCGGCTGGCGCACGATCTGCTTCTCCGCCTTCATCTTCTCGAAGTCGGGCGACTCGGCGATGCGTATGCGGATGAAGAAGCCGATGCCCACCATCACGATCGACACGAGGAACGGCGCACGCCAGACCCAGTCGCCTTCGAACAGGTGGCCGGACAGGAGGAAGGCGCCATTCGCCAGCAACAGGCCCAGGGGAATGCCGACCTGCGGCACGGCGCCGAAGAATCCCCGGCGCCTGGGCGGCGCATGCTCGCACGCCATCAGCACCGCGCCGCCCCATTCGGCACCGAAGCCGATCCCCTGCACCATGCGCAACAGGATCAGGAGGATGGGAGCGATGACGCCTGCCTGTGCGTAGGTCGGCAGCGCGCCTATCAGGACGGTCGCCAGGCCCATGGCGAGCAACGACCACAGCAGCACGGACTTGCGGCCCACGCGGTCGCCATAGTGCCCGGCCAGGTAGCCGCCCAGGGGGCGCATCAGAAAGCCCACGGCCATCGTGGCGAAGGAGGCCAGGATGCCGATCAAGGGCACATCGGTCGCGAAGAAGACCTTGCCGAAGTACGCGGCTGCGGCGGTGCCGTAGATGAAGAAGTCGTATGCCTCGACGGCCGATCCGACCATGGACGCAAATGCGACCTTGCCGGACTGGGGCGGCTGGGTGCCAGGGCTGGCGGTGGTGCTCATGGTTTTGTCTCGATGGTTATGGTTATGGTTTGGGGGAGGCGCGGGTCACTGCCAGGTCTCGATCACGCGGCTGTCGTCCCGGGCACCGAGGCCGGCATTGGCGGCGCGCTGAAAGCGGTCATGGGCCTGGGCCAGCAGGGGGACTTCGACTTTGGCGGCCTCGGCGGCCGCCGCCACCAGGCCGCTGTCCTTCACGAAGATGGTGACGGCGCTGGTGACCTCGGCGTCGGTGCCCTGGAGCATGCGCGGGCCGCGGTCACTCAGCATCCAGGAGCCCGCGGCGCCCTTCTCGATGAGGGGCAGGACGGCCGCAGGATCAAGGCCCAGGCCCCGGGCCAGATTCAATGCCTCGGCTGCCGCGACCAGGTGCACGGAACACAGGTGCTGGTTGACCACCTTGATGGCCTGGCCGTCGCCCAGCCGCCCGCCCACATGCAAAGGCGTGCCCATGGCCCGAAGGACAGCATCGGCCCGCTGGATGTCATCCACTTCGCCCGCGGCGAAAAGCACCAGGCTGCCCGTGCGGGCCCGGGCGACGCCGCCGGTCACCGGCGCATCGACCACGCGCGCACCGACCCTGCGCAGGGCCTCGCCCTGTGCACGCACACTGTCCGGGCCTACGGTGGACATGATGATCCAGAGCTGGCCGCCGGCTGCATCGCCCACCTGCCGCACCAGGCTCTCGAGCTGGCCAGGCGTTGCCACCATGACGACCACGACGTCGGCGCGGGGCGCCGCCTGATGTCCGGGGACAGCGGCAAGCCCGTGGTGCTGCGCGTTGTCAAGAGATGCCTGCGACACGTCGACGCCTGTGACGTCGTGGCCGGCCTGCTGGATCCGCAGGGCCATCGGCAAGCCGATGGCGCCGATTCCGATGAATGAGACTTTCATGATCGGCATGTCCTTCAGCCCAGCCAGGCCTTGATCTGGGCCACGATCGACTGTGCGGAAATCCCGTAGCGGTCGTGCAGGGTGGGGAGCGCGCCAGCGTCGAGGAACCGGTCGGGCAGCGCGATCTGGCGGAATGCAGGGTGTACGCCCGCACGCAGCAGCGTGGTGGCCACGGCCTCGCCCAGGCCGCCCACCGTGCTGTGGTTCTCGGCGACCACCACCAGGCGGCCCGGCCGGCGGCATTGCGCCACGATCGTCTCCACGTCCAGCGGCTTGATCGTGGGCACGTGCAGCACGGCGACCTCGGCGGTGCCGTCGGCCATGAGCTCCATGGCCTCCAGTGCCCGCATGGTCAGGATGCCCGAGGAGATGATCAGTACATCCTTTCCGTCGCGCACAAGCTTGGCTTTGCCCCACTCGAATCGATAGTCGTATTCGTCCAGCACCAGCGGCACCTTGCCACGCAGCAGGCGCATGTAGACCGGTCCGCGGTGCTGCGCCATCGCGGCCACCGCCTGTTCGGTGTCCAGCGCATCGCAGGGGTCGATCACGGTCATCCCGGGGATGGCGCGCATGAGCGCAAGGTCTTCGGTCGCCTGATGGCTGGGGCCATAGCCGGTGGTGAGTCCGGGCAATGCCGCGCAGATCTTCACGTCGAGGTTCTCTTCGGCGATCACCTGGTGAATGAAGTCGTAGGCGCGCCGGGTGGCAAACACGGCATAGGTCGTCGCGAAGGGGGTCAGGCCGGTCTTCGCCATGCCGCCTGCGGCCCCCATCAGCAACTGCTCGGCCATGCCCATCTGGAAGAAGCGCTGCGGATGGGCCTGCTGGAAAATGTGCAGGTCGGTGTACTTGGACAGGTCGGCGGTCATGCCCACGATGTCGGGGCGCTCTTCGGCCAGCGCGGCCAAGGCGTGGCCGAACGGCGCGGACCGGGTGCGCTGCCCCTCGCTGGCGATGGACGCGATCATCGCGGAGGTCGTCAGCCGGGGCCTGGGAGTGATGGCGGCATTCATTGCGTGGCTCCTTCTTCGTAGGTGGCGTCGAGCATCCGGATGGCTTGCTGCCACTCGCCCGGCTCCACCCGGATGAAGTGGTTCTTCTCGCGCGATTCGAGGAAAGGCACGCCTTTGCCCATCAAGGTGTCCAGAAGGATGACCCGGGGCACCGGCCGGGTCAGCGCGCGGGCCTCGTCGAAGGCATGGACCACGGCGCCGAGGTCGTTGCCGTTGATGCGCCGCACGTGCCAACCGAAGGAGGCCCACTTGTCCGCCAGGGGCTCGAAGCCGAGCACCTCATGCGAGTGGCCGTCGGCCTGCTGGCGATTGACGTCCACCAGCGTGATCAGGTTGCCCAGCTGGTGATGTGCCGCGGACATGGCGGCCTCCCAGGTCGAGCCCTCGTCGAGTTCGCCGTCGGACATCGAGTTGTAGACAAAGGCAGGGTTGCCCTGAAGCCGCAGGCCCAAGGCGATGCCGACGGCGATCGGCAGGCCCTGGCCCAAGGATCCGCCCGATATCTCCATGCCCGGGGTGTACGTGGCCATGCCGGACATGGGCAGGCGGCTGTCGTCGCAGCCATAGCTCTCGAGTTCGTCCTCGGGCAGTACGCCAGCCTCCAGAAGTGCCGCGTACAACGCAATGGCGTAGTGCCCGTGCGAGAGCAGAAAGCGATCGCGGCCAGGCCATTCAGGCTGGTCAGGGCGCAGGTTCATTGCGTGGCAGTACGCGGTGGCCAGCACGTCGGCCATGCCGAGGGCCTGGCCGATGTAGCCCTGGCCCTGCACCTCGCCCATGCGCAGCGCGAAGCGCCGGATGCGATAGGCGTGGTGGGCGAGCTTGGCCAGCAGGCTCTCGGTTGGCGGTGAATGGGCAGTACTCGTCATCGTCTCCGTCCGTCCTAGGGTTATCATGGATGCACTGATTTCATGAATCAGTTGCGCAATGGACTGTATGGCGACAAAAATGTAGTGACAAACGAAAACATTGCAGCTATTCATGATTGAAATTCACGCATGAAAGTCCCGGCCTCGTTGCCCTTGCCCTATCTGCGCGTCTTTGAGGCGGCCGGGCGGACTTCGTCTTTTGCCCTGGCCGCGAATGAGGTGGGGCTGTCACCCAGCGCCGTGAGCCACTCCATCCGCAAGCTGGAGGATCGGCTGGGCCATCGCCTCTTTCAGCGCAGCACGCGCGAAGTGCGTCTGACGCGCGAAGGCGCGATTCTTCTGGAGCATGTCCAGCGCGGGCTGGAGGAGATGCGCCGGGGCATGTCCCTGATCGCGCTGGACGAGCCGAGTCCGCTGAACGTCCACACGGCGCCGAGCTTTGCCACGCAGTGGCTGCTGCCCAGGCTGGCGAGTTTTCTCGAGGCCAATCCGCTGATCGATCTGCGCATCTCGGCGAGCACGGAGTACGCGCGCTTCGAGCAGGACGACTTCGATCTGGACATCGTCTACGGTGAGCCGGCCGCATCCCCGTACGAGAAGGTTCCGCTCGCCGTGGAGCGGCTGATGCCGTTGTGCACACCTGCGATCGCCGCAACGATCCAGGTGCCGGAAGATCTGCTGAACCACAAGCTGATCCAGTGCGATGTCCAGCTGTTGCAGTGGAAGGGCTGGTTCGACGCCAACGGCCTTCGCCCCCCGACCCAGTACGGGCTGCGGTTCGACCGCAGCTCCATGGCCATCGCCGCGGCCGTCGACGGGCTCGGCGTGGTGCTGGAGTCCAACCTGCTGGGTGACAGAGAGCTCAGGAGCGGCGCCCTGGTCAATCCGCTTCAGGGCAAGACCCAGGAGGTGAAGTACGTCGGGCATCATCTGGTCTACCCCAAGCGTCTTCACCACCATGCCGCCTTCGAGTCTTTCAAGGCCTGGCTTCTCGGATCGCTCTCGGAGGCTGAATCGTTCTGAGCCTCACAGAAACCGCGCGCGGATCACATCCACCTCCAGCGGGGTCACCCCCTGGTGAGGGGCGAACACGGTCTGCGCCTGCCCTGCCTCGTCCACGCGTTCACCGCGTGCGCGCGCATGCAGGTCGAACAGGGTTTCCAGATCGGGGCGGGGGGTGTGCACCAGGGCCCGCATCATCAGGGAGACGCCACTGAGGTTGTTGCGGACGTTGTTCCAGCGCGGTGCCGCGGTGAGGCCCAGGTCGGCCCAGATCATGCGGCGTTCCTGCAGGTCCATGACGAAGGGCAGGCAGATCTGGGTGTCGGATGCGATGTCGATGCGGTCGACCACGGACCGCGGCTCGAAGGCTTCGCCCGATGCGGTGTCGGCGCGGGCCATCCAGCCGGCGAAGCATTCGGGCAGATCGCAGTATGGCTGTTCGGTGTAGGAGTTGATGGACGTGACGACGTAGCGAATGCCTTTTTCCACGAGGGCGTCGATGTCCAGGTCGATGAACTCCGAGGCGCCCTGGGGCGCATCGACGATGTCGCCGCTGTGGCAGCCGCCGAATGCGGTCAGGTTGTAGTAGGCGACCGTCTGCATGAACACGAAGCGGGTATCGAAGAAGGCGGCGGACAGGTCGATGTCCGTGCGGGAGCGGCCATTCTTCCACCACAGGAACAGGCGGATGAAGCGCGTGTCGGGCAGGGGCAGGCGGCTGCCGCGCACCAGGGTGCGCAGGGATTTCGATGCGGCACGCTGCGCCAGCGGCACCGCGTAGTCGCGCAGCGCGGGGTCGATGAAGCAGGGGCCCAGCGGCGGCAGTCTGGCGAAGCGCGCCATGAGCGCGTCCTCGCAGATCCGGGCCGTGCGGGCCAGCAGCTCGGGCGCCAGGGGGTCGCGCCGGTCCGCGATGCCGTAGATCCTGGCCACGGCGCCCTTGGGCGTGAAGGCCCGCAAGGGCAGGGGGCGCGGCGCCCGTGCCTGGGCCAGCAGTTGCAGCAGGATGGGCGTGGCCACCTGCGCCGCAACCGCCTCGAATGCGTCCAGCACGGCGCCTGCGTCATCCGCCCGGCGCAGGCTCACGTCCAGCCGGCGTGCGAATTCGCCGGGGCGTGATCGCAGCAGCGGGGTGAGGGCGGCGATGTGGCGCCGGGCCAGCAGGGTCTCGACGCGCGAGCCGAACGAGGCCGGCGCGTCATTGCGGCGTGCCGCCGTGAGGGCGGCCAGGGCCTGCGGGTATTTGTCGGCGTAGTCGCCGGGGTGCAGCACTTCGGCCAGGCGCTTCCAGCGCTCGGCATGCCGCATCACGTCCTCCGTGGCATTGGGGGCGCGGTCGAGCAGGCCCAGCAGCAGGCGGCGCGTTCCCCGCTTCATGGCCGTGAAGCGCTTCGATGCGGTCGCCAGCGATATGTCTCCCCCGCTGAGCGCGACGGCCAGCCGGAGCACGTCCGTCGCCGTCTCGATGTGGCGTTGCAGGAAGGCGTCCCGTGGTGCGCCACGGTCCACGTGCAGCAGCAGCGCGCCGCCCACCAGCGCCCGGATTTCCCGCAAGGCGATGGCCTCGGGCAGCAGGCGGAACACATCGCCCCGGTATTGCCGGATGAACCAGACGACATCGGCGGCATCTGCTTCGGACAGCGCGCTGCGCGAGGCGACCAGGGGTTCGAGCAGCGACTCGAACTCCTGCGCGCTGCCCGGCTCGATCACCCGGTGCATGAGCTGGCCCTCCAGCAGCGCGGGGGCGGGCCGTCCTACCCTGGGGCAGGCGCCGGAGCGTCAGGTAGTGCATGACGGCCGTCAGGTACCGCTGCGCCTTGGAGGCGGCCAGCACCTGCTCCGGAAAATCGGGGTACAGCGGCTGGTGGCGCACATGGGCGCCGGTCTGGCGCCGCAGCACGGCGATCACCTCGCGCAACCAGCGCGTGAGCTCCTGTGCCGACAGCTGGCCCAGGCGCTCGATCAGGGGCTGGGACAGCACGCACCGAAAGACCGCGATCTCCTGGACGGCCGAGGCGATCTGGGCCGGCGTGGCGCCCCCCGTGCCCGCAGGGACGTGGACCTTGCCACGGCGGCGCAGGAACAGCTCCTGATTCATGCTTGCTTTCTCCCTGGGCCGCCTTTGTCTTTGAATGGAACGGGCTACGGCCCCGTCTCGGCGGTCGATGTGAAAACGCCTGCAAGATGCAGGCGCGGTGTGGAGAGCGGGACCCCTAGGTAATCAAATGGAGAAGGAAGGTGTCCCATAGCCACGAGATGCATTGTAGTCACGATACTGCTGTTTCATATGGTTACTGAATGACGGTCCTGCTTACCCGCAAGCTGCAGCTTGCGGGCCCATGTGGCCACTGGTCGGCAATCTTGGGAGACGGCAATGAGGGAAATGCGGGAAATGGGGGAGGGGCAAGCAATGGGGGCAATGGAGGCCGCGGGCTCAACGGATTCAACAGGCGCATTGGACGATGTCGATTGCGAGGGCCTCTGGGCCGATGGGCCGTCGGCCGGCGATGGATATACCGAGCCAGCGCCTTCCGAAAAGCTGATTGCCGAAATCGAGTCCGAACTCGGCGTGCGCCTGCCCTCCGCCTATGTGGAGCTGGCAAGGCGGCGCAATGGCGGCCATGTGCGGCGCAGCTGCCATCCGGTCGACGAGCCCACGGGCTGGGCCGATGACCACATCATGATCACCGGCATCTATGCCATTGGCCGCACGGTCGATCAGTCATTGCTGGGCCCTCTGGGATCCACCTTCATGCGCGATGAATGGGGCTATCCGGCCTGGGGCGTGGGGATTGGCGATACGCCGAGTGCCGGGCATGAGCAGCCCATGCTGGACTACCGCGAATGCGGGCCGCAGGGGGAGCCATCGGTCGTCCATGTGGATCAGGAGCGCGATTACCGGGTGACTTTCGTTGCGCCGGATTTCGCCAGCTTCATTCGCGGGCTGGTCAGCGATGCCCCCTGAGCCATGTCCTGCCTGGGGCGGCCGCATGCATGATGGTGCCGGCCCATGGCCCGGACCGATATCTGAACACCACCGTGACCCAGACAGCTTCGCATGACCGAACTCGCCTACGCCTACCTCGCCCCTTCCGGACTCGCCCAGCAGCCGGGCCGGACGGACCTGCACCTGGCCACCAGCGGCGGCATGGCGCCTTCGGGGGCGGTGGTGCATCCGTTTTTCTTTTCGGGCTTCGTGGAGCACCCGGCCGTGGTCACCCAGGCCCTGCTGATGCCGGCGCGCGTGGCGCGCACGCGCTTTTACGTGCCGCCGAACACGCTGGCCGCGGTGCTGCGGTCCGCCGATCCCGTGGTGACTTCAACGCCGCAGGGCCTGCGCTTCGAGTCCTTCAGCGTGTGCTGCGGGGTCTATGCGCGGCTGGACGTGGATGCCTCGGCGCTCGACACCGTGCACTCGGCGGTCGGGGTCACCAATGTCGATGTGAACCCGCCGCTGCGCCAGGCGCTGGCGGGGCTGCGCCCTTCGGAGCCCCTGCACCTGAGCGTGGGAAGCCAGGCGTTGCGCGTGGCCACGCCGGCCGGCGTCGTGGTCGAAGGGAAGGTGCCGTTGCCCAGGCGCTGGCTCAAGGGCTTTGCCGAGACGCAGATGCTCTCGGCGGGCATGGCGCTGCGCCATGATCTGGCGGGGCCTGCGCTGCGCCAGTTCGTGCAGGCGCTGCCACGCAGCTCGGGCATGACGACCGTGATGTGGGCTGCGCGCGCCGCGCGTTCGCTGAGGCTGGCCTCCCAGCCCGCGCCGGGCGCCGTCTGCCTGGCGGGGCCCGAGCGGCTGCGGGTGCTGGAGCCGTTGCTGCGCTTCGCCACGGCGACCGGAGGGGAAATGCCCCGGACCACCGAGCGGATACGCATCGAATGGCGCAGCCGGGGCTCGGATGAGCTCAAGGCCGACGGCTCGCCGCAGTGGGTGTGGCGGGACGCGCGGGTGCATGGCGCACCCATCGCGGCCCCCTCGGCGACACAGCCGGCGCTCATCGCCTCGGGCGAGCTGGCATTCAGCGACGGCCCCGTGGCCAGCGAACTGATCACGGCCGCGCTGGGCCTGGCCCATCCGGCCTCGACCCTGCCGATGGCCGCGGCCGGCGTGGACATCCTCCATGGCGCGCTGGGCGATGATGTCGAATACAGCGCCGCAGGCCTGCTGCGCGCGCAGGCGGTGGAACTGCTGGCCGCTGCCGTGCCTGACCGCCTCGACGCGCCAACGGCGGCCCGGGGCTTTGCCGCATGCGCCCCCGCCGTCGTGCTGACCCGCTGGGCCCAGTCCCTTGCCGATGCCGCCAGCTTGGCGCCCCGGACCGTCATCGCGCTGCTCACCAACCTGCTGCCGCAGCTGGAGCACAAGGCGCGGGGCGCGGGCACACTGGTCACCGTGCTGCTCGATGAATCGCTGCGCCATGCCTGCCCCGCCACCGACGGCAGCCTGCGCGCCTGGCTGTCCGGCTTCACGGGTTCTTCCGCCGCCGCCCGTGCCGCCAAGGCATTGCTGGCGCTGGGCACGTCCGGGCGATGACGCCGGCCTGCCCGTTCCATTTTCATGAGGACTTTTTGCATGACCATTGCCATGACGGCTGAACAATCGCACCAACGCATCTGGGAGATCCTTGACCCTGTGGACTCCACGTGCTTCCAGGTCGTCGCGGCGCCCGCGCCCGGCCCGGGGGCGCTGGCCGCCCTGGAGGCGGCCGCCGGCTTTGCCGTGCCGCCGGCCTACGCGGGCTTCTTTGAGGGCCTGTGCCGGCGCAACAACGGCCTGTGCGTCATGGCGCGCGAAGAAGTCTGGCCGCAGGCACGGGAGTTCGACGTCGGTCCGGCCTGGACCTTCTGGCGTGGCCTGGTGCTGCTGGGCATGGATGCGCCTGAGCTGCCCGACTGGGCCAGCATCTCGGCCCAGCAGCGGCGGCTTGCCGAGTCCGGCCAGACGGGCATCCTGCCCCTGCTCAAGGTGGTGGGCGACGGCAGCCGGGTGTGGGGCATCGACCGGGCGGGCACCCTGGTGGAGACCGGCGACCTGGACGAACCCGTGCCCTTGGACGGCGATCTGCTGGACCTTTATGCCGTGCAGATCGCCGAGCTGGTGCAGCGCCAGAAGGACATGGCG
Organism: Delftia tsuruhatensis; assembly: GCF_903815225.1. NCBI lineage: Bacteria > Pseudomonadati > Pseudomonadota > Betaproteobacteria > Burkholderiales > Comamonadaceae > Delftia > Delftia tsuruhatensis. Next base: position 3,712,896 of record NZ_LR813084.1, on the reverse strand, counting down.
CAGGCTATCGCACGGCGCCAGTCCGGCACCAAGGGGCGGCTGCCCGGCTGACCGCGCCAGGGAGCAGGGGGCGCTGCGCTCCAACTCCCGGCGCCGCCATCCCCGGAGTGCATTCATTGGAGATGATGTTGCGGCAGCGGTGCATGAAGGCCTGCATCCCATGGCGGGGCTTTTGCGCTCCGGGCCAGACTCGGGCCTGACGGTGCCGGCTGCACGACAATAGCCCATGACTCAAGACAAACCCCTGGCGGCAACCGAATTGCAGCATCCTGCCACGGCCCTGCACACTCTCCCGAACGGAGTCCGGCTGCTGGCGCTGCCCATGCCGCACCTGCAGAGCGTCAGCGTGGGCGTGTTCCTGCGCGTGGGCTCCCGCGACGAGAGCCCCGCCAGCAACGGCATCAGCCATGTGCTCGAGCACATGGCGTTCAAGGGCACGCACTCGCGTTCCGTGCAGGCGATCAACCTGGATGCGGAGCGGCTGGGCGCGGAGGTCAACGCCTTCACGGGAAAGGACATCACCGGCTATTTCATGACCGGCCTGGGCCGGCATGCGCAGGCCCTGCTGGAAATGACGGCGGACATCGTGCTGAACAGCGTGTTTCCCGAGCAGGAGTTGCAAAGGGAGCTGGAGGTGATACGGCAGGAGGCCATCGAGTACGAAGAGGACCCCGAGGACAGCGCCGGCGATCTGCTGGACCGCGCCATCTGGGGCGACCACCCCATGGGCATGCCGGTGATCGGCACGGTCGCCAACATCGAAGGCTTCACGCGGCAGGATCTGGTGCGCCATGTGCAAACCCATTACGTGGCAGAAAAGACCGTCGTCGTAGCGGCCGGAAACTTCGATGTCCCGGCCTGGATGGAGCAGGCTGCGCAGCTGTTCGCCGGCATGCCTGCGTCGACCGATCCCGCCGTGGGACTGCCACCCCGGCCCGCAAGCTATGTGGGGCAGGCCCTGGCCCGGCGTTTCACGCAGGTGTCCCAGGTGTTCGTGAACCTGGCCTATCCCCTGGCGTGCGAGCCGGGGCAGGGCGAGCACCCGCTGCGCGCGCGTCTCGTGGCCTCGCTGGCCACCCATCTGCTGGGGGAGGGGATGTCCTCGCCCCTGGTCGATACCGTGCGCGAACGGCTCGGCCTGGCCTATACGGCCTATGCGGCGATGGAGGGCGGCGACGTCTGGTCCCACTTCATCGTGCATGCCGTCACGACACCGGACAAGCTCGAAGCGCTGGTGGCCGCGACAGGCGGCCTGCTGCGCGCCCAGGCGGCCGGCATCGACCCCGTGCATCTGGAACGGGCCAAGAACCAGCTGGCGGTCTCCCGTGTGCGCGCGGGCGAGCGGACCTACGCCACCATGGAGCGGGCCGTAGAGGAGCTCTTTGCCCATGGCAGCGTGACGTCCGTGGCCGAGGCGCTGGCGATGATCGATGGCATTGGCGCAGAGGAGGTGCGAAAGGTCTTCGAGCGCATGCTGGACCACCCTCCTGCGGTGGCCATCACGGGCAAGGGCGCCAATGCCCGGACGGCGCGGCAGCTGGCCGCAGGCCTGGCGGCCTGAGCCGGCCGCGCCAGCAGCGGCGGGGATCTGCCGCCCCTGCAAGGCCGAACAGGTCGCTGCTCAGTCCGCCTCCCCGCGCCCCGGCGCCGTCATCCCCGGGATGTATCCGTTGGAGATGACGCTGCGGCAGCGGTGCATGAAGGCCTGCACCACATGGCGGGGCTTTTGCGCGCTGGCCCAGGCCAGGCCCAGATGCATGGGGCGGTGGCTGCCGGCCAGGTGCAGGTTGGCGATCTTCTTGCCATCCAGTGCATGGCTGTTGCGCGGGCGCACGTTGACCAGGGAATAGCCCACGTCGTTGGCCACCAGGGAGCGCACCACGTCGGGGCTGGCGCTGCGGGCCGCGATCAGTGGCGAAACGCCCGCCTCGCGGAACAGCGACAGGAAGTACTCGCGGCTCAGCGGCAGGTCCAGCAGCACCATGGGCCGGCGCGATAGTTCCTCCAGCGTGGTGCTGTGCTGTCCGGCCAGCGAACTCAGTTCGCTGGCGATGACCCTGGGCGGCAGCTGGGCCAGCGGCTCGAAGCAGATGCCGGAATCGGCCGCCAGCAGGTCATAGGTGATGGCGACGTCGATGCGGGCCGTGTGCAGCATGTGGATCAGGCCCTCCTGATGGTCCTCGACCTGGGTGACCGTGGCCTGGGGATGGGCACGCGCGAAGCCCTGGCACAGCTCGGGGGCGACCATGGCCGCCAGCGTGGTGAAGCAGCCTACGCGCACCGGCCCGCGCACCTCGCCTTGCGCGCTGCGGGCCACGCCATACAAGGCCATGGCCTGGTCGAGCAGGCTGCGGATTTCCCGCAGCACTTCGGCGCCCGTGGGGGTGACCGACAGGCCCTGGGCATGGTGGCGCACGAACAGTGCCACCTGCAGTTCGGCCTCCACCTGGGTGATGGCCGAGGAGATGGAGGAGGGCGATACATGGATGCGGCTGGCGGCCTCGGCGATGGAGCCCGACTCGCCTGCGGCCGCGCAGTATTCCAGTTGTCTGAGGGTCAGTCGTGTCAGCACAGGGCAGGCGCGGGCAGGGCGCAGGAGGGCGGCGAAAGTGAACCGCCATGTAGTTGAACAAGCCGCAGCGGCCCCGCAATCAGGCCCTTCCCCGAAACCCCCCCCCGCCAGCGTGCGCCCGCGCGCTTCACCGGTTGACCCACTGGCCGCCCCTGACCTCGTGCAGCTGCAGCTCCACGGGCACCTGCGTCTGGCCGTTGGCGTCGAAGGTCACGGTGCCGGTCACGCCCTCATGGCGTATGGCGCGGATGGCCTTGGCCACGGCCTGCCGGTCCTTGGTGCCGGCCGTCTTGAGCGATTGCAAGAGGATGCCGGTGGCGTCGTAGGCGTACTTGGTGTACGGGCTCTCGGGGTCGGCATAGCCCTTGGCGGCATAGGCGCGGCGCATGGCATCCAGCCGGGGATTGGTCTGCGCTCTGGGCGTGCCGACGATGGTGCCGTCGGCCGCCGGGCCGGCGATCTGGATGAGCTGCGGGTCGAAGATGCCGCTGATGCCCAGCATGGGCTGCTTCATGCCCAGCTCGGCCATCTGCTTGCGCACGATGCCGGCCTCGGTGATCACGCCGCCGAAGTAGACCGCGTCGGGGTTCAGGCTCTTGATCCTGGTGAGGATGGAGCGGAAGTCCGTGGTGCCCACGGGGTAGCTTTCCTCGGCCACCACGCTGCCTTTTTTCGGCCTTGTAGAAGCTGCCGAACGAGGCCAGGTTGGCGCGTCCGTAGTCGCTGGTGTCGGCAAGGATGGCGATCTTCCTGGCGCCCAGGCCCGTGGCGGCCCAGGTGGCCATTGGCTTGTTCTCGTTGACCAGGGTGGGTGTCACGCGCGTGGTGTTGGCGAAGTTCTGGTCGGTGATCCTGGGGCCGATGGCGCCCCAGACGATGAAGGGCATCTGCACGCGGTTGAACACCGGCAGCGTGGCCAGCGCCACGGGGCTGTTCCAGTGGCCTGTGGCGCCCACCACGTCGCGGTCGTTGACCAGCTTGAGCGCGGCGGACACGCCGGTCTGCGGGTCGGAGGCATCGTCCAGCACCACGCCCTCCACCTTGAACGGCACGCCGGCCGTGGCATTCCACTGGTCGATGGCCAGCAAAAGCCGTTCCTGGCGCCCAGGCCCTGCTGCGCATTGCCGCCGCTGACGGGGCCGATGAAGCCCAGCTTCACGGTGGACTGGGACCAGGCCGCGCGCCGCAGGCCAGCGTGGCGGCGGCCAGCGCCAGGGCGGATGCGGCAAGGCGCCGGCGCGATGGCAGGAGGGCGGTGGTTGTCGTGAAGGCTTGCATGGTCGGTCGGTCCTGTTCAGGTGAAGACGAGGGGCAGCCATGGCGGCCCGGGGGGGGGGGGGCGGCGGGGCGCCACGGTGCATGGCGGGCTGGCCGGCGCTGTCTGGCAACGCCGCCGAATCAATGTATCGCCGCATCTGCCGCGGACTGGATCGCGTTTTCCGAAGCAGCGCCTCGGCAAAAGCGACGCAGGTTTTGCGCGGTTTCTTGCTTCAATGGTTGCGTGACATGGAGACAAGCGAAGCCCCGCCAACCCGGCCGAACCCGACACAAGAGGAACCCTATCGATGCATGACGCGCTGTTCCAGCAACTCATCAACTGGCTGACCCTGGGCTGCATCTACAGCCTGCTTGCCCTGGGTTTCAGCCTGTTGTTCGGCGTGTTGCAGGTCATTCATTTTTCCCATGGCGACGTGGCCCTGGTCGCCCCCTTCATCGCCCTGGCGGCCGTGCAGGCCCTGGCTGCCGCGCTGGGCGGCTCGGCCCCCTGGCTGGTGCTGGGCCTGGCCTGCCTGGTGGCCATTGCGGCCGTGGGAGGGCTGGGCGTGGCCCTGGACCGGCTGGTGATCAGCCGCTTTCGCGATGCGCCGCCGATGATGCCGCTGGTGGCCACCGTGGCGCTGGGCATCGTGATCCGCGAGCTGATCCGCCACCTGTACCCGCAGGGCAGCAACCCGCACGCGTTCCCCGCGATTGCGCAGGGGTCCATTGCGACCCCGTTCGGACCGCTGCCGCTGATCAGCGTGGTCTCGGTGCTGGTGGCCGTGGCGCTGGTGGGCGCGCTGCTCCATGGGCTGCACCACACGCCGATGGGCATGCGCCTGCGCGCCGTGTCGCAGGACCGCGAAACCGCGCGCCTGTTCTCCATTGCGCCGGGGCCGGTGTTTCGCAACACCTTCTTCATCGCCTCGGCCACCGGCGCCGTGGGCGGCATCTTCCTGGCCAGCTATGCGGGCGTGGTGCGCTTTGACTTCGGCGTGCAGGCGGGGCTGATCGGCTTTTCCGCCGCGGTGGTCGGCGGCCTGGGCCGGCTGGGGGGCGCCATCGTCGGCAGCCTGCTCATTGCGGCCATCGAGACCATCGTGCAGGGCTATGTGCCGGGCGGCACCTCGTGCCGGCTGGTGTTCGTGTTCGCGCTGGTGATCCTGGTGCTGATCTTTCGCCCCGCCGGCCTGTTCGGCGTTCAGAAAATGGAGAAGGTGTGATGCAGACAACGACGATACAGGCGCCGCCGCAGGCGGCCCCATGGAGTGCGGGCTCTGCCGCCATCGTGCTGGGCGTGGCCCTGGCGGGCGCGGTGCTGCTGCGCCAATTCCTGCTGGCCGAAAGCTGGATCACGGTGCTGGTGCTGCTGGCCTGCTTTGCCGTGGCCCTGGTCGCGGTGCAAAAGCGCCCGCTGGCGGAAGACCGCATCGTGGCCGCCTTCGGCCAGTGCAGGCCGCTGGCCGTGGGCACGGGCGTGGTGCTGGCCCTGGTGTTTCCGTGGCTGCTGGGTGGTGACAGCTATGCCGTGCACCTGATGATCATCGCCTGCCTGTACGCGGTGCTGGCGCTGGCGCTGAACTTCCAGCTGGGCAGTGCCAACATTCCGAACTTCGCCACCGGCGCGTCCTACGGCATCGGCGCCTATGCCTCGGCCCTGCTGGCCATCCACTTCGGCGTGAGCTTCTGGATCGGCCTGCTGGTGGCCGCCGCCGTGGCCACGGTCTTCGGCTTCTTGCTGGGCCTGCCGTCCATGCGCACCCGCGACAGCTACCAGGCGCTGGTGACGATCGCCTTCGGCATCGTCGTGCACCAGCTGCTGATGAACCTGGAGTGGACGGGCGGCGCCAACGGCCTGGTGGGCATTCCTTCGCCCACCCTGTTCGGCCATTCGTTCAACGACCCCATCACGCTGTGGGGCCACAGCCTGCCGGGCCAGGCCAACTTCTACTACGTGGCCGTCGCCCTGCTGGGGCTGGCCATCGTCTCGGCGCAGCGCCTGCACAGCTCGCGCGTGGGCCTTGCCTGGAATGCCCTGCGCGACGACGAGATCGCCGCGCGCGCCTGCGGCATCCACGTCACCTGGTTCAAGGTCCAGGCCTTTGCGGTGGATGCCTTCCTGGCGGGCTTCGCGGGCACGGTGTATGCGTTCTATGTGAGCTTCATCTCGCCGGACAACTTCACCTTCCTGGTGTCGGTGACCATCATGACGCTGGTGATCGCAGGCGGCATGGACAACACGCTGGGCGTGATCGTCGGCGCCTTCCTGCTGACCATGCTGCCGGAGAAGCTGCGGGCGTTTTCCGACTACCGCATCCTGTTCTACGGCCTGGTGGTGATCGCCTTCCTCATCATCCGCCCGCGCGGCATCTTTCCCCAACGGGTGCGCAACCATGAGCATTGATTCCCCTCCCATCCCCCATGCCACGCCCGCAGGCCCACGGGTCCTGGAAGGGCGCGGCCTGACCATGCGCTTCGGCGGCCTCACGGCGGTGCAGGGCGTGGACATCCACCTGGCGGCGGGCGAGGTGCTGGGCATCATCGGGCCTAACGGCGCGGGCAAGTCCACCTTGCTGAACCTGCTGACCGGCATCTACCAGCCCACCGAGGGCGAGGTGCTGCTGCAAGGCCGCTCGCTCAAGGGCATGGCCGCGCACGACATTGCGGGCGCCGGCATGGCGCGCACCTTCCAGACCAGCCGGCTGTTCGGCTCGCTGAGCGTGCTGGACAACGTGATCATCGGCATGCACGCGCGCACCCGCTGCGGCGTGCTCACCGCGCTGCTGCGCCCGGCCGCCGCGCGCGCCGAGATGAAGCGCTGCGCCGAGCGCGCCTGCGCGCTGCTGCACAGCGTGTCCAGCGACCTGCACCAGCGCCGCAACCTGCTGGCCAGCAGCCTGCCGCAGGCCGACCGCCGCCGACTGGAGATTGCGCGCGCCCTGGCCGCCGAGCCCCGCATCGTGCTGCTGGACGAGCCCTCCAGCGGCATGGACGACCGCGACACCGATGCGCTGATCGCCGACATACAGCGCCTGCGCGAGGCCAACCCGGCGCTGGGTTTCATCATCATCGAGCACGACATGCGGCTCATCGCCACCTTGCCGCAGCGCGTGATGGTGCTGGACCACGGACGCAAGATCGGCGACGACCGCTTCGAGGCCGTGCGCCGGCTGCCGCGCGTGCAGCAAGCCTATCTGGGCAGAAAGGCCAGCCATGCTTGAACTGGACTCCATCAGCACGCGCTATGGCGTGGTCAACATGCTCCACCAGGTCTCGCTGCAGGTGCCCGAGCACAGCATCGTCTGCCTGCTGGGCCCCAACGGCGCGGGCAAGACGACGACCTTCAAGGCGATTGCGGGCCTGCTGCCCGTGCACCACGGCGCCATCCGCGTCATGGGCCAGCCGCTGGCGCGCATGCGCACCGAAGACCTGGCCGGCCTGGGCGTGGGCTTCGTGCCCGAAGGGCGGCGCCTGTTTGCCGGGCTGACCGTGCAGGAGAACCTGAAGATCGGCCACGACGCGCTGCGCCCGCGGCAGGGCTTTGCCCAGGCGCTGGAGCGCGTGGTGGCCCTGTTCCCCCGGGTGGGCGAGCGCCTGTCGCAGGCGGCGGGCACCCTGTCCGGCGGCGAGCAGGCCATGGTGGCGCTGGGCCGGGTGCTCATGGGCGAGCCGCGCCTGGTGGTGATGGACGAGCCCACGCTGGGCCTGTCGCCCAAGCTCATCGAGGAGTACTTCGAGACGGTGCAGCGCATCCACGGACAAGGCATCACCGTGCTGCTCATCGAGCAGAACGCGGAGGCGGCGCTGTCCATCGCCCACACCGGCCATCTTCTGCTCAAGGGCCAGCTGGTGGCCTCGGGCACGGCCAGCGAGCTGCTGGCCAACGACGTGGTCAAGCACCTGTACCTGTAGCGCCGCACGGGCGGCCTTCACCTTCTTCCCCTTTTTGTTGCGGACCCCACCCAGGCAGTCGGCACCGCGCCGATGCGGGGCGGCCTGCGCCTTTTTTTCTGAGAGAGCACACCATGACAGCTGAAATCCAAACCATCGACACGCTCGTGGTCGGTGCCGGGCAGGCCGGCATCGCGGCCAGCGAACACCTGAGCCAGCTTGGCGTGGAGCACCTGGTGCTGGAGCGCCAGCGCATCGCCCAGGCCTGGCGCACCGGGCGCTGGGATTCGCTGGTGGCCAACGGGCCGGCCTGGCATGACCGCTTTCCGGGCCTGCAGTTCCAGGGCGACCGCGACGGCTTTCCCGGCAAGGACGAGGTGGCCGACTACTTCGAGGACTATGCACGCCAGATCCAGGCGCCCGTGCGCACCGGCGTGGAGGTCAGGAAGGTCACGCGCAACCAGGGCCGGCCGGGCTTCACGGTGCAGACGTCCGAGGGCGTGATCGAGGCGCGCAGCGTGATCGCGGCCACGGGGCCGTTCCAGGTGCCGGTGATCCCGCCGATAGCGCCAGCCACTCCTGCCGATGGCAGCCTGCTGCAGATCCATTCCGCCCACTACCAACGCCCCGCGCAGCTGCCCGAAGGGGCCGTGCTGGTGGTGGGCGCAGGCTCCTCGGGCGTGCAGATCGCCGACGAGCTGCAGCGCGCGGGCCGCAAGGTGTTTCTCTCGGTAGGTGCCCATGACCGGCCGCCGCGCGCCTATCGCGGCCGGGATTTCTGCTGGTGGCTGGGCGTGCTGGGCGAATGGGATGCGGCCGTGGCCCAGCCCGGCCGCGAGCATGTGACCATTGCCGTCAGTGGCGCGCGCGGCGGCCATACCGTGGACTTTCGTGCGCTGGGCCACCAGGGCATCACGCTGGTGGGGCTGACCGAATCCTTTGCCGGCGGCAAGGTGCGCTTCAGGGACGACCTGGCCGAGAACATCGCCAACGGCGACGCCAACCACCTGGCCATGCTCGATGCGGCCGACGACTACATCCGCCGCAACGGCCTGGACCTGCCCGAGGAGCCCGAGGCGCGCTGGTGCCTGCCCGATCCCGAATGCCTGCGCCAGCCCCTGCGCGACCTCGACCTGGCCGCAGCGGGCATCACCTCCATCATCTGGGCCACGGGCTACCGGGTGGACTTCAGTTGGCTGCAGGTGGACAGCTTCGAGCCCGGCGGCAAGCCCCGGCACCACCGCGGCGTGGGCCATGAGCCGGGCATCTACTTCCTGGGCCTGCCCTGGCTGTCGCGCCGGGGCTCGTCCTTCATCTGGGGCGTGTGGCATGACGCCAAGTTCGTGGCCGACCACATCGCCAAGCAGCGCCGCTACAGCGACTACGACGCCGCCGCCCGCAGCAAGTGACACGCTCTGAGACACCTTCCCATCCATCCCCTTCAGGAGCCAGACCATGCCCACCCATACCCGCATCCGCATGTTCAACACCAAGGACACCTATCCCGACCAGTCGCTGGACAACGACCTGTGCCAGGCCGTGCGCGCCGGCAACACCGTCTATGTGCGCGGCCAGATCGGCACCGATTTCGAGGGCAATCTGGTCGGCCTGGGCGATCCGCAAAAGCAGGCCGAGCAGGCCATGAAGAACGTCAAGCAGCTGCTGGAGGAGGCGGGCAGCGACCTCTCGCACATCGTCAAGACCACCACCTACATCATCGACCCGCGCTACCGCGAGCCCGTCTACCGGGAAGTGGGCCAATGGCTCAAGGGCGTGTTCCCCATCTCCACGGGGCTGTGCGTCTCGGCCCTGGGGCAGCCGCAGTGGCTGATGGAGATCGACGTGATCGCGGTGATTCCCGAGGGCTGGCAGCCGCCGGCCCGGGCCTGAAGTTCGAATCGGCAGGAGGCAGGATCATGACCTTTTCCATCGTCGGACGCTGTGGGCGCACCGGACAACTGGGCGTGGCCATCAGTTCTTCCAGCATCGCCGTGGGCGCGCGCTGCCCCTGGGTGCGCGCGGGCGTGGGCGTGGTGTCCACGCAGAACATCACGCTGCCCGCCCTGGGCCCGCGCGTGCTGGACCGGCTGGAGCAGGGCGCCGACCCCCAGGCCGCGCTGCTCCAGGCGCTGGACGACGGCAGCTGGCCGCAGTACCGCCAGGTCACCGTGGTGGACGCGCAGGGCCGCACCGGCGTCTTCAGCGGCAGCCAGGCCCTGGGCATCTTCACCAGCGCCGTGGGGCGGCAATGCGTGGCGGCCGGCAACCTGCTGGCCAGCGAACGCACCATCGATGCCATGGTGCCCGCCTTTGAAGAGCGCGCCGACCTGCCGCTGGCCGAGCGCCTGCTGGCCGCCCTGCAGGCCGCCATGGCAGCGGGCGGCGAGGCCGGCCCCGTGCATTCCGCCGCCCTCAAGATCGCGGGCGAGCACGCCTGGCCCATCGCCGACCTGCGCGTGGACTGGTCCGAGCACGATCCCATTGGCGAACTCCAGGACCTCTGGTCCGCCTATGCGCCGCAGATGCAGGACTACCAGACGCGGGCCGTCGATCCCAGGACAGCGCCCAGTTATGCGGTGCCTGGCGACGAATGAGCATGCCGCGCATGCGGGCATGGCGCTGCACTGCCTTTTGTGCCATCTGTTGTCATTGATGTGACGGGCCTTGCCTGCAGGCGGCATGGCCCGTCTATCGAATCGGAGTGAAGTCACCCCAATGCCCATGGGCGCAGGGGACACCGGAAATGATCTCGACAGTCTCCGGCGCCCTGGTCCGCGGGCCGACGATGGATACGCCGGGACGGGCTGGCCCTTTCCCGGACCTTTCCTGGACCTTTCCCGGACCATTTTCGGCAAGCCACGGGGCATGGTCTTTGTCTGTCGGCGCAACCAAGGCGCGCGGCGCAGCCATCCAGCCGGAAAACGGGCCCTGGCGGCCGCAGACTGGAGCCTGGTGATCTCCTGGACCATGCGCCCCGCCGCCTGGCCATGGCCGTGGCCGCCACCAGGGGCCGCATGCCTTCGTCGATCTCCTCAACGCGAACGCAATGACCATTGCCTCCAGCCCATGACTCTGCACCTGAACGAACGCCGCATCCTGCTGCGCAAGGCCCTGTCCAGCGGCGATACTGCCGACCTCGCAAGCGTTGCCAGGGCCCTGGGTGGGGCCAGTGAAGAAGACCGTGCCCAACTGGCCAAGGGACTGTCGTTCTCGCGCCTGATGCGCGACGAGGGGCCGACGCCGCGCATCTGCCATGTCCTGGTGGCACTGGCCAATCCCAGGCGGGCCGCGGAGACCCTGGCCCCCGGCGACATGCAGCGCAAGCGCCAGTTCGGCGATCTGCTGGCCGGCATGGCGCCCATCGTCCTGCAGGCGGTGGCCACGCGCGATGCCTGCTGGCGCGCCGAATTCGCCGAGTTTCTGGCACAGCAGTACTGGTGGAGCGAAGACCTGGTATGGACGGTATGCCACACACTGGTGCGCCAGGCCGGCATGGTGCCCGACTCCATGGCCTATCTGGACTGCTTCGTTCACAGGGTGACGGCCGCGGGCGGCGATGGCCGGCCTGGCGATCTGCACGGGCAGCGCATGGCCCGCTACCTGGGTGAGCATGCCGATCTGCTGGAACAGGAGTTCTGGGCCCTGTTCCGTGTCGAGGGCATGGGGATGAACTACCAGCTCGTCGACTACGCGGCGACCGCCTGGGATGCCGCGGTGCGCGTGCTCTGCCAGGCGGATCCGGACTTCCGGAACCGCCTGCTGGCGGCATCGCTGGATGCACTGCTGCGCGACTTCCCCGGCAAGGCCATCACCTGGTACCTGCGCGTGCACCGGCTTGCCGCAGCTTCGCCGCAGGAGGTGGCGGACCGCCAGCAGGCCTACTGTGCGGTGCTGGGCACGGCGCCCGGCACGGCCGTGGGCCTGGCGCAGGAGATGCTCGGCTCCGCTGTGGCGCATCTGGATGCGCAGGGCTTGATCGAGGCCTCGCGCGGCGTGCTCATGCGGTCGGAAAAGAAGCTGATCAAGGCCCAGCTCGCGCTGCTGGCACAGGTTGCCGCCGATGCGGCGCAAAAGCGGCATATCTCGCAGATCGTGTCCGAGGCGCTGGCCGGCATGCCGCCGGACCTGGCCTTGCAGGCCCGCAGACTGGTGCTGGCGTCCGGCCGGGAGCGCGCCGTGGCGCCCGCATCGCGGACCGTGGTGCCGGCCGTGGTCGTGCCGCCGCCACGGCGCACGCCACTTCCGGGGGGCTGGGTGCTGCCGCCCGTGCGGGACCGGCAGGAGTTGTACGCGCTGATCGCTGCCCAGCTGGATGGCTCCGGGCAGGGCACGGATCTGCAGCGCATCATGGTCCACCTGGCCAGCCATCCGGACACGGCCCTGTCCGATGCGCTGCGCCGGCGCGCGGGCGAGGTGATCGAATCGGTCGGGGACGAGCGCGAGGCCTCGCCCCGGCGCCTGCTGGCCACCGTGCTGCTGGGGCGCGACGCAAGCCGCTTCCGGGGCTATGCGCGCTTCGTGGTCGTGGACCCTGGCGCGCCTGCTCCTGGCGGAATGGACCCGCAGCGGCATGCGTTCGCCGGCCACCGGCCGCGGCAGGAGCCCTGGTCTTCCCGCTACGGCTATCAGTACCTGGAAACGCACTCGCCCCTGGCCCTGCTGGCCGATGCTCTGTGGCACCTGGGGCGGGCGAGGCGGCAGGGCGTGCCGTGGCGCCCGCCCGTCGCGTTGCCCGGACGGCGACAGGCCTGGACAAGGCAGGTGATGTTGCCGGGAGAAGGCATGTTCGTGCGTGAGCTGGAGGTGCTGGGCGAGGGGGCAAAGCCGTTCTGGACCGTCGTGGGTGCGTCCGCCGTGGACCGCCGGCATGCCGGCCTGGAGGAACTGGCCCTGGATGTCGCCTGCGTGCCGGCCGAGTTCACCTTCCGGGCCCAGGAGGCGCGCGACCAGGATGGCTATGACCAGATCGTGCAATGGACGGCATGGCTGCTGCAGGCCCACCCCGACACGCTGGCCGCGCATTTCCACCCCTTGCTGTGCGCGGCAGTCGCCGTGGCCAATGTGCGGGGCATGGGGCCGCTGCTGGCCGCGCTGGGCGCCTCGCGCAAGGTACCGGGCGGGCCGGTGTACTCGGCGCTGGCGCTGGCCGGATCGGCCCGGCTGGCCGTGCAGCGCGCCCGGGCCGCCGAGGCCATCGCGCAGCTGGCCGGCGCGGGCCTGCTTGATCCGGAGCCCTTTTCCACGCAGATCGCTGCGCACATCGCCCAGGGTTTCGTGATGGGCGGTCGTCTGGCACTGACGCTGGCCGACGCCGCATCGATCAGCGCGCTCTGCGGCTACCGCGTGCTGCAGACGCTGGAGAGGCTGCTCGGGCACTTCGCCGGCGTGGACGGCAGGCCGCTGAACCGGGCGGGCGACCTGGTCGCGCTGGCGGCACGCCTGTCCGCCGACTATGGAATGCCCCTGCCTGTGCCGGCGGTGCTGCTGGCGCGGCGCAAGGGCGCGTCGACGCTGTCGGTGGCGGTGCGCGCCCTGGAGACGGTCCTGCCACGAAACACCGCGCTGGTCCAGGAGGCCGCCTTGGCGGCGCAGCGCGCCTTGCGGTCACCGGCGCGCAAAAATGCATGACGGGCTCTGGAGGTTCATGGCGCATGCCGGGCCGCCGGCACCGGCCTGCTGCGGCAGCCATTGCTGCAGCTGTCCCTTGTCCATGGGCCGGGCGATGTGGTAGCCCTGGCCCTCCTGGCAGCCCATGGCGCGCAGGGCCTGCCAGACGCCGGCGTCCTCTATGCCTTCGGCCAGTACCTGCAGGCCGAGCTTGCGACCCAACTGGGCCACCATCTCGGCGATGCGCGCGCCCTGTGCCTCGCCGAGCCGGCGCACGAAGCTGCGGTCTATCTTGATGCGGTCCAGGGGCAGGCGCTCCAGGTAGCTCAGCGAGGAGTAGCCGGTGCCGAAATCGTCGATGGCGATGGTCACGCCCAGGGCGCGCAGCGCGCTGAGCGTGGTCTGCAGCAGCTGGGTGGGCAGCACGGCCACCGATTCGGTGATCTCCAGCTCCAGCTGCGCGCCGCGCAGGCCATGCCGCATCAGCGCCTGCTGCACGGTCTGCAGGAAGCCGGGGTCCTGCAGCTGCACGGTCGAGACATTGACCGCCATGCGCCTGGGGGCGTGGCCCGCGTCCAGCAGCTCGCGCATGGTGCGGCAGGCCGTGGCCAGCACCCATTGGCCCAGCGGGATGATCAGGCCCGAATGCTCGGCCACGGGAATGAATCGGTCCGGCGGCACGAAGTTACCGTCGGGCTTGCGCCAGCGCAGCAGGGCCTCCAGGCCGACCAGGGCATGGCTTTCCAGGTCCACCTGGGGCTGGTAGACCAGGAACAGCTGCGCGCCGTCGATGGCCGCGCGCAGGTCCGACAGCAGCAGGGCACGGTCGCGGGCCTCCGTGCCCATGTGTTCTGAGTACTCCAGCAGCTGGCCGCGGTGGTCGCGCTTGGCGCGCTTGAGGGCGATGGTCGCGTCCTTGACCAGGTCGGTGCCGGCCTGGTGCGCGCGGGGCAGGCGCACGTAGCCGCAGGTCAGGGAGACCTTGTGCGGCACGCCATCCACGTCCAGGGGCTGGCGTGCGCTGTCCAGCAGCTGTGCCAGCTCCTTTTCGTGTGTGGGGCCCAGGATGCCGAAGGTGTCCGAGCCCACGCGCGCCAGCAGCAGGCCCTGCGGCAGGGCCGTGGCCAGGCGCCGGGCCATGGCTTCGAGCAGGCGGTCGCCGAAGCGGTGGCCCATCACGTCGTTGGTGGCGCTGAAATCGTCAATGTCCAGCAGGGCCAGCACATGCTGCGGCGTGCCGCGCCACACGCACTCATCCACCTTTTCCACGAAGTGGGCACGGTTGGGCAGGCAGACCAGGGGGTCGAAGTAGGCCGACTGGTGCAGGCGCTCCAGCAGGCCCCGGTTGTGCAGCAGCGTGCGCAGGTTGGCGCAGAAGACTTCGAGCAGCTGGCGGTCCAGCGTGCTGGGCGAGGCCGGCGCATCGATGAAGACCGCCATGTCCTGTTCGTCGCCACGGCCGATATAGAGGGCCACGCCGTGCTGCGGGCCGTAGATGTTGCGGCGGGCCTTGAGCGCCTGGCGCAGCAGGTGCAGCCCGCGCGAGGCGAGCACGGTGGCGATGGGCTGGCCGACGAGCCGCGCGAACGGTCCCGTGGCCGCGAGCACGCGGTAGGGCTCGCCCGGGTGCGAACCCTCCGAGCAGACCAGGCCTTCGCTGGCCACGCCCAGCAGGGACGCCAGCTGGATGATCACGCCCCGGGCGAAGGCATGCAGGTTGGTCTCCTCCAGCAGCGCTGCGCTGGAGCGCACCATCAGTTCCAGGCTGCGGCGGTTGGCTTCGATGGCGCACAGCTGCTCGTAGGAGCGCACGGCGGTCACCACGATGGCCAGCAGCCGGTCCGGCGTGAGCTCGTTCTTGGTGCGGCAGTCGTTGATGTCGTAGCGCAGCAGCGTGTCCAGGTCGGGGGCCTGGCCCGGCCGGCCGGTGCGCAGCACGATGCGGCTGTCGCGCAGCCCGGCGGTGTGGCGTATGAAGTCCACCAGGTCCAGGCCGGCGCCCGTGCCGTCGGTGACGGCGTCCAGCACCACCACCGCCAGGTCCTTTTCGCGGCGCAGCAGGGCGCGGGCCTGGGTGCCCGAGCGGGCGTACAGGAACACCAGCGGCCTGCCGAACAGGGCCCGGCCTTCCAGCGCCAGTCGGAAGGCGGCGTGGACATCGGGGTCGCTGTCCACCACCAGCACCCGCCACTCGCGTCCCCCGGCCGGGGCCGGCAGGGGCAGCGGGGCCGGTGGCGCGGCCAGCATGGGGGCAGGCACCTGGGGCTTGCGTGCGCGCATCACGAAACTCATGCGTCACTCATGCGTGGCGGGTGCCGCTCAGGCAGGGACATGGTCCGCGGCACGCACCACCTGGTTGCGCCCGCTGCGTTTGGCGGTGTACAGGGCATCGTCGGCCAGGGCATAGGCATCGTCGAAGCGGCCGCCGCCCGGGCGCCAGCTCACGCCGAAGCTCGCGGTGACGGCGCTGGCATCGGGCAGGCCGAAGGCATGTGCGGCGATGCGGGCACGCACCGCCTCGGCCACGCGCATGGCGCCGTCGCCGTCGTGCTCGGGCAGCAGCACGGTGAATTCCTCCCCGCCCACGCGGCCGATATGGGCCGTGGCCGGCACCGTGGCCTTGAGGCAGCGCACCACGCCCAGGATCACGCTGTCGCCCACGGGGTGGCCGAAGCTGTCGTTGACGCGCTTGAAGTGGTCTATGTCCAGCACGATCAGGGCCAGGCCCTGGCGCGTGAAATGGCGGTTGACATGCTCGATGATGGCCGCGCGGTTGAGCACCCCCGTCAGCGGGTCGTGGGTGGCGCGGTACTCCAGCTCGCCGGCCAGGTCCTGCAGGCGCTGGTTCAGCTGGGTCATCTCCAGCTCGGCGCGGTCGCTGCGGCGCACCAGCCGGCGCGTCTCGCGCAGCAGGCGCTCGTAGGAGGACAGCAGCACGCCCAGTGCCTGGTGGCAGGCCTGGGCGCCGGCATGCTCGCCCTGCTCGAAGGCGGCGCGCGCGGCCAGCAGCGCACGGTGCTCGGCGTCGAACAGGTCGGGAGGGGCGTCCACGCTGTCCATCATGCGGCCTTGACGGGATGGCTGACGAAGCCGATGGCGGGGAAGTCGTCGCGCAGCTCCTCGCCGAATTCGCAGATGGTGTCGTCCTCCTCGTCGAAGTACCAGTGCAGCGCCACGGCGCGCCCGGCCTCGGCGGCTTCGCTCAGGACTTCGATGAGGTTGAACAGCATCTTGGTGCTGGAGCTGTTGAAGTAGGCCAGTGCGATATGCATTTCGATGCGCGCCTGCCGTTGCGAGTCCTGCGGGCCTGCCAGGTAGTCCCTGAGCCGGCCGATGATGCCGCTGTAGAAGGCGGCGGCGTTTTCCGGGTAGGACTCGCCACGCAGGTGCAGCGTGTGCGTGTCGAACCGGAAGTCCACTTCCGGGGAGCTGGGTGTCGGTGCGATGTAGAGGTGGTCCATGCGTGATCTCGATTCGGTGCCCGTGCCTGCGAGCTGGGTATCTTCAAGCCAGGGGCCGGAAGGCGGGCCTGCCCTCCGGGTCCGGGCGGCTCAGATCGCGGCCTTCAGGTAGAAGACGGGCTGGCCGTCCAGGGTGCGGGCCGGATCGAAGTCGAACTCCAGGGGCTCGCTGGCATCGCGCGCCAGGGTCAGAAAGCCCATGCCCGCGCCTTTGCTGCCCTCGGGCGTTTCCCCGCGCAGCGACTCGCGGCAGGCCTTCTTGATGTCCTCCAGCGTCATGCTGCGCAAGGCCCCCAGCCTGGCCTGGATCTGCGCGCCCATCGAGGGCTCGACGGGGTTGGCGCACAGCAGCAGAAAGCGGCCGTCGTCCTCGCGGCGTATGCACACCGCGCCGTGGCGCAGCTCGCCGTCGTCCTGGTGTGGCGGTGTCAGGGCGTCGGCCGAGTAGTGGATGATGTTCTGCGCCATCTCCACGAAGGAGGAGAACAGCTTGCGCCGCGTGGGGCCGGGCACGCCGGCCACCTCCAGCTGCAGGCGCACCGCCTCGGCCATGGCCGCCACGATGTTCTGCGAGAAATAGCCCACGTAGTAGAAGATCACGTGGTGCTGGCGCGCCAGCTGGAAGAAGCTGCCGTACTTGTCGGCGATCTGTGCGTCGGGCATGGAAGGCATGGGGCAATCAGGTGCGAAAGCAGAAGAAGGTCAGGTCGTCGCGGCGATGGTGCTCGCCCTGCCAGGTGTGCAGGGCCGCGAGCAGGGCGCGGTTGATCTCGGCGGGCGTGCAGCCGGCATGCCCGAGCAGCAGCTCGCGCACGCGCTTCTTGCCGAAGGTGATGCCGCGTGGGCCGCCGACCTGGTCGATGAGGCCGTCGGTGGTGGTGAAGACCAGGGTGCCGGCGGGCAGCTCCAGCTCCGCGTTGTGCCAGGCGAAGTCCAGCTCGCTGTCCACATAGCCCACGCCCTTGCGCTGTCCGTCCACCTGCTCGACGGTATCGGCATCCGGGCGCAGCAGGAACAGTGACAGCCGCGCGCCGGCGAAGCGCAGACGCCGGCTGGGGGGCTCGAACCAGAAACAGGCCGCGTCCAGGCCGTCGTCCGAGCCCGGCGTGCCGTCCTGGCCGTCCAGCTGGCCCAGCATCTGCTTGACGCTGCGGTTGACGCTGCCCAGCAGCACCGCGGGATCGCGCGCCCCGTGTTCCTTGATCGCCTGGTTCAGGCTGCTGGTGGCGATCAGCGTCATGAAGGCGCCCGGCACGCCGTGGCCCGTGCAGTCGGCCACGGTGGCGAACCAGCCAACGCCCTCCTGGCAGAACTGGTAGAAGTCTCCGCCCACCACGTCGCGCGGCTCCCAGACCAGGTCGGCTTGCGGGCAGGCGCGGGCCAGGGCCTCGCGCGAAGCGCGCAGCGTGGCTTGCTGTATCACGCTGGCGTACTCGATGCTGTGCATGATCTGGCGGTTGCGCGCCACCTGCATGTCCGCGACCGCGCGCATCAGCGGCAGGCCATGGCCCACGCCGGCGAACAGGCCGTCGCGGGTGATGATGAAGCCGTCGGTCAGGGCCTTCTCGCCATACTCCACGGTCTTCACGGTCAGGGTGTCGATGTCGGTGGCGGCATCGACGACCAGGGGCTCCTTGTCCATGAAGGCGATGCAGCTCTTCTTGCCGTACAGCTCCATGCGGAAGGGCTTGCTGAACTGGGAAAGGAAGATGCTGCGATTGATCAGCCCGATCGGGCGGTTGCCCTCCACCACGGGCAGGCTGGCCAGGTCGCGGTGGCGGGTGAAGACCTCCAGCACCTGCTCGTTGGTACCGTCCGTCGTCATGCAGGGCACGGGCGTGCACAGGTCGGCCGCGCTGGGGGGGCGGAAGCGGGGCCGGGAATCGCTCAGGTAGGCGCGGGACTGATCCATGGGAGGCAGGTTGCAAAATTGTTAGTGAATGTTACGTATCCCCTGTGACAGTTTTGTGATGGGCAAGCCGCCGTGCTCCGCACGGGGCATGCGGTGGCAGGGCTTTGTGATGGCTGTCACGGCCGTGTCATGGAGGCTGGCAAGAATCGCGGGCCAGCCATGAACGACGACATTGCCTCCCCCCTGGCACAGGCCCGCGAGGATGCCGGCCTGATCTGCGGCTGGCGGTTTTTCTGTGACACGCAGCGGCGTGTGGAAGCGATGACCGCCCAATCGGCGGCGCGATGGCTGGCGGGCGAGCGCCCGCTTGCCGAGCCCGGCAGGCGCGACTTCCTGTGGCTGCACTTCAACCTGGCCAACACCCAGTCCCTGCGCTGGCTGCAGCGCCATGCCGCGCTGCCCGAGGTCTTCTACGCCACGCTGCGCGAGGGCCTGGCCTCCACGCGCATCGAGCGCTCCGATGACTCGCTGGTGGCGGTGCTCAACGATGTGAACTTCGAATTCAACTTCGAGTCGGCCGACATCGCCACGCTGTGGATCTGCCTGGACGAGCGTCTGGTCGTCACGGCGCGCACGCAGCCGCTGCGCTCCGTGGATGCGCTGCGCGCCGGCGTGCGCCAGGGCGACAGCCCGGCCACCACGGCCGAGCTGCTGGAGCACCTGATGCGCACCCAGGCCGATGTGCTGGTCAAGGTGGTGCGCGAGACCACGGCGCGCGTGGACGACATCGAAGATGCCATCCTTGCGCAGCGCTACCACCATCCGCGTGCCCACCTGGGGCGGCTGCGGCGCCTGCTGGTGCGGCTGCAGCGACTGCTGGCGCCCGAGCCCGCCGCGCTGTTCCGCCTGCTGCAGCAGCCGCCGGCCTGGATGGGCGAGGACGACCGCCACGGCCTGGCCGCCGCCAGCGAGGAATTCTCGCTGATGCTGCGCGACATGCAGACCCTGCAGGACCGCATCAAGCTGCTGCAGGAGGAGGTGGCCGCCGCCGTGAACGAGGACAACAGCAACAGCCTGTTCGTGCTGACCGTGGTGACCGTGCTGGCCCTGCCCATCAACATCCTGGCCGGCCTGTTCGGCATGAACGTGGGCGGCATCCCGCTGGCCGAGCACGAGCACGGCTTCTGGATCGTGGTGTCCATCGTGATCGCCTTCACGGTCATCGCCGCCTGGCTGGCGTTCCGCAAGAAGCGGTACAGGGACTAGAGCCGGCGCCTGCTCACCCGGCGGCGCGCAGCCGGACCGCATCCTCGTGCAACGACTCGCTCAACTGGTCCACCACGATGGACCATGGGGCATCGGCCCGCAGCTGCTCGGCCAGGAACTGGCGCTGCGCATCGTTCCAGCAGGGGGCGTCCACCAGGTCCACATCGGCGGGCAGCTGGTGCGCGCGGATGAAATCGGCAATCGCCTGATCGCTGGCGTCGAGGCCTAGCTGCAGGAAGAGGTTGGACATGCGGACGACGGAGTTGTTCATGGGGCGCGTGCAGGATGGTTGCCGTTGAAAGCCGCTATCTTCCCCGATCTGAGGGGGCATGTCGGTGATCCCGCCTGAGGTAGGCGTGTGCTGACAGCGCGCCGCGACCTGGGCCAGCGCCCGCGCCGCGGCCGTCCCGCTAGGATGGTGCCATGCCCATTGCCTGCAACCACACCGCATGGCCGCCGACCTGATCGCCGCCCGCCCCGAAGGCCTTTACTGCGCGGCCGGCGACTTCTACATCGACCCCTGGCGGCCTGTGGAGCGCGCCGTGATCACCCATGGCCATTCGGACCATGCGCGCGCAGGCCATGCCCGCTACCTGGCCCACACCGACAGCGAAGGCGTGCTGCGCACGCGGCTGGGCGAGGGCATCACGCTGCAGACGCTGGCCTATGGCGAGGCCATAGAGCACCACGGCGTGCGCATCTCGCTGCACCCGGCCGGCCATGTGCTGGGGTCGGCCCAGGTCCGGCTGGAGCATGGGGGCCGGGTCTGGGTCGCCTCGGGCGACTACAAGACCGAGGCCGACGGCACCTGCACGCCCTTCGAGCCCGTGCGCTGCGATACCTTCATCACCGAATCCACCTTCGGCCTGCCCATCTACCGCTGGCCGGCCCAGCCCGTGCTGATGGCCGACATCGACGCCTGGTGGCGTGCCAACGCGGCCCAGGGCAGGTCGTCCGTGCTGCTGTGCTATGCCTTCGGCAAGGCCCAGCGCATCCTGCATGGCGTGGACCGCAGCATCGGCCCCATCGTCGTGCATGGCGCCGTGGAGCCGCTCAATGCCGTGTACCGGGCGGCTGGCGTGGACCTGCCTGCCACCCTGCGCGTGACCGATCCCGGCGTGGATGCCGCGCTGCTCAGGCAGGCGCTGGTGCTGGCGCCGCCTTCGGCGCAGGGCACGCCGTGGATGCGCCGCTTCCCCGGCCACTCCGATGCCTTCGCCAGCGGCTGGATGCAGTTGCGCGGCACGCGCCGGCGCCGGGGCGTGGACCGGGGCTTCGTCATGTCCGACCATGCCGACTGGCCCGGCCTGCAGCACGCCATCGCGGCGACCGGCGCCGAGCGCGTCTTCGTCACCCATGGCAGCGTGGCCGTGCTGGTGCGCTGGCTGCGTGAGCAGGGGCTGGATGCCCAGGTCTTCCAGACCGAGTACGGCGACGAGGACGAGCCCTCATCTGCGGTCTCCGGCGAGGCCGCCCCATGAAGGACTTCGCCGGCCTGTACCGCGCGCTGGATGCCAGCACCGCCAGCCGCGACAAGCAGGCCGCGCTGCAGGCCTATCTGCGCGCGGCGGCGCCCGCCGATGCGGCCTGGGCCGTCTACTTCCTGGCCGGCGGCAAGCCGCGCCAGCTGGTGCCCACCAAGGTGCTCAGGGCGCTGGCCCGCGAGGCGGCCGGCCTGCCCGAATGGCTGTTCGACGAATGCTACGAGGCCGTCGGCGACCTGGCCGAGACCATCTCGCTGCTGCTGCCTCCGCCCGTGGACACCCATGGCCTGGGCCTGGCCACCTGGGTCGTCGACCACCTGCTGCCGCTGCGCGGCATGGCGCCCGAGGCGCTGGCGGCCCGGCAGCGCGCGCAATGGGCACGGCTGGCGGCCGATGAGCGGCTGGTGTACTTCAAGCTCATCACGGGCGCATTCCGCGTGGGCGTCTCGCGCCTGCAGGTCACTCAGGCACTGGCGGCCATCAGCGGGGTGGATGCCAAGCGCATCGCCCAGCGGCTGATGGGCTACACGCATATCGGCGCCCAGCCCACCGCGCAGGACTATCTGCGGCTGGTGGCGGGCGAGGACGCCCCGGGGACGGACGGCGAGGCCGGGGGCCATCCCTATCCGTTCTTCCTGGCCCATCCGCTGCAGTTGCCCGTGGCGCAGTTCGAGGCCGTGCTGGGCCCGCCCTCGCAATGGCTGGTGGAGTGGAAGTGGGACGGCATCCGCGCGCAGATCGTGCGGCGCGATGGGGGGCCTGCGGGGCAGGGCACCTGGATCTGGTCGCGCGGCGAGGAACTGGTCAGCGAGCGCTTTCCCGAGCTGCAGGCCCTGGGCGAGGCCTTGCCCCCCGGCACCGTGATCGACGGGGAAATCGTCGTCTGGGCCGCGCAGCAGGGCGATGTGGCGGCCCATGTACGGCCCTTTGCCGACCTGCAAAAACGCATCGGCCGCAAGACCCTGGGTCCCAAGCTGCTGCGCGAACTGCCCGTTGTGCTGCTGGCCTATGACCTGCTGGAAGAGGGCGGGCAGGACCTGCGCGTCCTGCCCCAGCACGAGCGCCGCGCCAGGCTCGACGCCCTGGTGGCCCGCGTGGACCATCCCTGCCTGCTGGCCAGTCCCGTGCTGCACGGCCCGCGCTGGGAGGACCTGGCCTTGCTGCGCGGGCAGGCGCGCGCCCTGGGCGTGGAGGGCATGATGCTCAAGGCCCGCGACGCGGCCTACGGCGTGGGCCGTACCAAGGACAGCGGCGTCTGGTGGAAGTGGAAGATCGATCCGCTGAGCGTGGACGCGGTGCTCATCTACGCCCAGCGCGGCCATGGCCGGCGCGCCAGCCTGTACAGCGACTACACCTTCGCCGTCTGGAATGCGCCGCCCGGCACCGAAGGCCGCGCCCTGGTGCCCTTCGCCAAGGCCTACTCGGGCCTGACCGATGCCGAGATGGCCCGCGTGGACGCCATCATCCGCAAGACCACCATCGAGAGCTTCGGCCCCGTGCGCAGCGTGCGCCCGACCCTGGTATTCGAGCTGGGCTTCGAGGGCATCTCGCGCAGCGCACGCCACAAGAGCGGCATCGCCGTGCGCTTCCCACGCATGCTGCGCTGGCGCGAGGACAAGCCCGTGCAGGAGGCCGACTCGCTGGACACGCTGGCCGCGCTGCTGCCGCACTCCGATCCCTGAGGCCGTCGCGCATGGCTGCCACCCGCCACACCCTTGCCGCCCGCTGGCTCGCCACGCGGGGATGGAAGCCCTTCGCCTTCCAGCGCGCCGTATGGAAGGCCATGGCCCAGGGCCGCAGCGGCCTGCTGCATGCCACCACGGGCGCAGGCAAGACCTATGCGGTCTGGCTGGGGGCGCTGCAGGCCTTCGCGGCCGACCGGCCTGTACCGCAGGCCCGGGGTGGCAAGCCCGCAGCCGCGCCCCTGACCGTGCTGTGGATCACCCCCATGCGCGCGCTGGCGGCCGACACGCTCAAGGCGCTGCAGACCCCGCTGCCGGCATTGGGCGCCGAGCATGCGCCGCTGGCGCGCTGGACCGTGGGCGCGCGCACCGGCGACACGGCAAGCGCCGAGCGCAGCGCGCAGTCGCGCCGACTGCCCACCGTGCTGGTCACCACGCCGGAGAGCCTGTCCCTGCTGCTGGCCCGCGCCGATGCGCGCGAGCAACTGCACAGCGTGCGCCTGGTGGTGGCCGACGAATGGCACGAGCTGCTGGGCAACAAGCGCGGCGTGCAGCTGCAGCTGGCGCTGGCACGCCTGCGGGGCTGGAGCCCGCGGCTGTGCATCTGGGGCATGTCGGCCACGCTGGGCAACCTGGACGAGGCCCTGCAGACCCTGCTGGGCCTTGACGATGCAGGCGGTCCCCGTCCCGGCGTGCTGGTGCAGGGCCAGGTGGACAAACGCCTGGTGGTGGACACCTTGCTGCCCGATCGACCCGAGCGCTTTTCCTGGGCCGGCCACCTCGGCCTGGCCATGCTGCCGGCCGTGGTGCGCGAACTGGACGCCACGCGCGGCTCCACCCTGGTCTTCGTCAACGTGCGCTCCCAGGCCGAGGTCTGGTACAAGGCGCTGCTGGAGGCCCGGCCCGACTGGGCCGGGCTGCTGGCCATACACCATGGCTCGCTGGACCGGGACGTGCGCGAATGGGTGGAGGCTGGCCTCAAGGCCGGCACGCTCAAGGCCGTGGTCTGCACCAGCAGCCTGGACCTGGGCGTGGATTTCCTGCCCGTGGAGCGCGTGCTGCAGATCGGCTCTGCCAAGGGCATCGCGCGGTTGCTGCAGCGCGCGGGCCGCTCGGGCCACGCCCCGGGCCGCCCCTCGCGCATCACCCTGGTGCCCACGCACAGCCTGGAACTGGTGGAAGCCGCCGCCGCGCGCGAGGCCGTGCGCGCCGGACAGGTCGAGATGCGCGCCAGCCCCCGCCAGCCCGTGGACGTGCTGGTGCAGCACCTGGCCACCGTCGCGCTGGGGGGCGGGTTCGAGCCCGATGCACTGTACGCCGAGGTGCGCCGCACCGTGGCCTTTGCCAATCTTGCGCCCGCGACATGGCAGTGGTGCCTGGACTTCGTGCACCGGGGCGGCCCCTCGCTGGCCAGCTATCCCGACTACCAGCGCGTGCGGCCCGACGAAGAGGGTGTCTGGCGCATGCCCGACGCGCGCCTGGCGCGGCGCCATCGCGCCAACATCGGCACCATCGTCAGCGACGCCAGCATGAGCGTGCAGATCCTGCACGGCACGCGCCTGGGCAGCATGGAAGAGAGCTTCCTGTCGCGCCTGCGGCCGGGCGACGCCTTCGTCTTCGCAGGCCAGGTGCTGGAACTCGTGCGCATCGAGGACATGACGGCCTACGTGCGCCGAGCCGCCCGGACACGGCCCACCGTGCCGCGCTGGGCCGGTGCGCGCATGCCGCTGTCCACCGTGCTGGCGGACTTCGTGGTGCGCCAGCTGGCACTGGCGGCGCAGGGCGACTACGCCTCGCCCGAGCTGCGCTGCGTGCGGCCGCTGCTGGAGGTGCAGCAGCGCTGGTCGGCCCTGCCCACGCCCGGCACGCTGCTGGCCGAAACCCTGCGCACGCGCGAGGGCTGGCATTTGTTCCTCTACCCGTTCGCGGGCCGCCATGCCCATCTCGGGCTGGCCAGCCTGCTGGCCTGGCGCGCGGCCCAGGGCGAGGCGGGCACCTTCTCCATCGCCGTCAACGACTACGGGCTGGAGCTGCTGAGCGCCACCGAGCGCGACTGGGCGGCCCTGCTGCCCGGGCTGCTGCAGGCGGAGCCCGCGCCTGCGCCTGCTCGCGTGCCCGAGCCTGGGCGAGTGGCGGCCACCGAAGCCCCAGCCATCCGCAACACCGCCAATGCCGGCGCCCCGCCGCCCGATGCCGCCCACCACGCTCTGCTGCACGAGGTGCTGGCCAGCCTCAACGCCACCGAGATGGCGCGGCGGCGCTTTCGCGAGATCGCGCGCGTCTCGGGCCTGATCTTCCAGAGCCACCCCGGCGAACGGCGCAGCGCGCGCCAGCTGCAGGCCTCGGCCCAGCTGTTCTTCGAGGTGTTCCGCAAGTACGACGACGCCAACCTGCTGCTGCGCCAGGCCGACGAGGAAGTGCTGAGCCAGGAGCTGGACGTGGCCCAGTTGCTGGCCGCGCTGCGCCGCATGCAGGGCCAGCGCCGCGTGGTGCGCGCGCTGCAGCGGCCCAGCCCCTTTGCCTTTCCGCTGATGGTGGAGCGCTTTCGCGAAAAACTCAGCAATGAACAACTGGCCGACCGCATCGCGCGCATGCTGGCGCAACTGCATGAAGCGGCCGATACCCAGGGCAAGACGGTGGCGCCGCGCGCCCGCAAGAAGAAGCCCGCGACCGGCAGCGTGCCCGAGGCCACGGCCGCCGTGCGCCGCACGCTGGACTTCGCCCTGCCGGCGCCCGATGATCCCGGCGCCGCCCGTCCGCCGCGCCGCGCGCGCAAGCCGTCCCGGCCCCTGCCTTTGCTATGACACTCTGATGGCATTCCTCTCCCTGTCCGACACCGGCGTTCTGGCCGGCAGCCACGCCACCACGCTGGCGGGCGAGTCCGTGCACCTGCTGGCGCAGCACGCCCTGTGGTGGCCGGCCCGGGCCACGCTGTGCATCGCCGACCTGCACCTGGGCAAGGCCGCCACCTTCCGCGCACGCGGCATCCCCGTGCCTGCGGGCACCACTGAGGGCAACCTGGAGCGGCTTTCCGCTCTGCTGCTGGGCCTGCCCGTGCGCCGGCTGGTGGTGCTGGGCGACTTCCTGCACGCGGCCCAGGCGCGCACGCCGGCCGTGCTGGCGGCGCTGGCGGCCTGGCGCGAGCGCCACCCCGCGGTGGAGCTGGTCCTGGTGCGTGGCAACCACGACAGCCATGCCGGCGATCCGCCGCCCGCGCTGGGCATGGCGGTGGTGGACGAGCCCTGGCCCCTTGGTCCTTTTGCCGCCTGCCACCACCCGCAAGTCGGCGTTCCCCTGCATGTGCTGGCCGGCCATGTCCACCCCGCCGTCGTGCTGCGCGGCCCGGGTCGCGATGCGCTGCGCCTGCCATGCTTTGCGGTGCACCCGCAGTTCACGCTGCTGCCGGCCTTCGGCCTGTTCACGGGCATGGCGAGCCTGGCGCCCGAGGCGGGATGCCAGTTGTTCGCGGTGGGCGGGGAAAGGGTCTGGCCGGTGCCGCACATACCTGCGCGGACTTCTTAGGGGGATGCAGGCGGCCTGGCACCGGGCCGATATCATCCTCTTGCGCCATGGGCATCGGAAGATTTCACCGCTCGTGCATTCTCACGCCGCTGCCCTGGCCCCGAACGCCATCTCCCGCACCTTCCCCGGCAGCGGCCACGTCGGCATCAGCCGGGCCGCGTGGTGATGGTGCCGACCACGCCGAAGACCCGCATCATCCAGATGTCGGTGGCGTTGCCGTGCACGGTGAAGGCGCCGATGGCGCAGACCATGAGGATCATGGGCGCGACGATGGAAAACGGCACGCGCAGGATCGACCTGCCCCCTCATGGCCGCGCCCCTTGTAGCGGTACTGATGGCGCCGACGGTCCCGGTGCTCCTGGATGTCTGTTGCCTGCCTCATCCGGCCGATGCGGGTAGTGCCGCTCTCGGGGTGGGCGCCCGCGCTGCGGGGCGCCGCTTTTTTTGGGGCCAGTCCTGCGGCCCGTTCGTGCATGCCCCCGGGGCGGTTGACCTTCAGGTGGCCCGCTGCTACTTCTTGTCGCGCGGCACGCGCCCCATCAGGAAGAATTCAGGATTGGGCTGCATGCCGGCGAAGCTGGCCATGCGGTTGGACAGGCCGAAGAAGGCCGTGATGGCGGCGATATCCCAAATGTCCTCGTCGTCGAAGCCATGCGGGTACAGGGCCTGGAAGTCGTCCTCGCAGATCTCCTGGCTGCGCTCGCAGACCTTCATGGCGAAGTCCAGCATGGCCCGCTGGCGCGCACTGATGTCGGCCTTGCGGTAGTTGACGGCGACCTGGTCGGCCACCAGCGGCTTTTTCTCGTAGATGCGCAGGATGGCACCGTGGGCCACCACGCAGTACAGGCACTGGTTGGCCGCGCTGGTGGTGGTGACGATCATCTCGCGCTCGCCCTTGGTGAGGCTGCCTTCCTCCTTGAGCATGAGGGCGTCGTGGTAGGCGAAGAAGGCGCGCCACTCGGCCGGGCGTCGCGCGAAGGCGAGAAAGACATTGGGAATGAAGCCGGCCTTTTCCTGCACTTCGAGGATGCGGGCGCGGATGTCCTCGGGCAGGCTGGACAGTTCGGGCTGGGGATAGCGGCTGGCGGTCATGTGTCTCCTCTTCGGGTGGTGGTTGCCGTTGCCCGGCATGTTCGCACGGCGCGGTGCGCGGGCGGTGAACCAGCATGACAGGCCCGGCGCGGCCCGGCCTGCCGCCGAGGTTGCAGATCGCGCCCGGACTCATGGCGGCGCGGCCCCCGTCCCCGGTTCCTGCGCGAACCAGTCCCCCAGAAAGCCGGTGAGCGCGCGGATCTTGGCCGACATCTCGCTGCGCGTGGCGTGCACCAGGTAGATGTCGGCCGCGGGCAGGTGCCATTGGGGCAGCACCTGGCGCAGGCGCCCCGAGGCCAGCGGCGCAGCGGCCTCCCACAGGGAGCGTTGCACGATGCCCTGGCCATCGAGCGCCCAGGCCAGGGCCGTGCTGCCATCGTTGCTGCTCAGGGCGCCATGGACCTTGACGGTTTCCTCGCGCAGGCCCTGGCGTGTGCGCCGGCCCAGGCGCCAGCTGCCATAGGTGTCGTCGCTTTCCCGGATCACGATGCAGCGGTGGGCCTGCAGGTCGGCGGGCTGGCGTGGCTCGCCGTGGACATCCAGGTAGGAAGGCGCGGCGCAGAGCACGCGCCGGTTGGGCAGCAGCAGGCGGGCGGTGAGGGCGGAGTCCGGCGGGTTGCCGAAGCGCACCACGGCGTCGAAGCCCTGTTCGACCAGGTTGACGGGCCGGTCCGTCAGATGCAGTTGCACCTGTACCTCGGGGTAGGACCGCGCAAAGGCGGACAGCGCAGGCGCCAGCCGCTGGCGTCCGAAGCCCAGGGTACAGGCCAGGGCCAGGGGGCCGCGCGCCGTGGCACGCGCGCCCGAGACGCTGCGCTCCAGACTGTCCAGGTCCGCCAGGATGCGCGTTCCTTCGAGCAGATAGGCTTGGCCCTCGGGCGTCAGATGGATGCGCCGTGTCGTGCGTTGCAGCAGGCGTACGCCCAGGCGCCGCTCCAGCAGCGCAAGGCGGCGGCTGACGGCCGGTGGCGTCACTCCCATCTGCTGGGCGGTGGCTGCCAGGCTGCCTTCGCGGATCAGCAGCGAGAAAAATCGCAGGTCGGAGAAGCCATCCATGGCGAGGAACGATTCGTAAATTGAACTGATGGATCAATGCAGCATTTTGCTATTTATGCAGCCTGGTTTACTGATTAGGATGGCGGGCTGATGGTCATGAACAATGTGGAAGGAATCTCCGGGATGCGCACAGAACCATGGATGCCGGGCCTGCGCCAGCAGCGCGTCACGGTCGATGAGGGTGTGGAAATCAACGCCTGGGTGGGGGGGCAGGGCCCGGCGCTGCTGCTGGTCCATGGCCATCCGCAGACCAGCGCGATCTGGCATCGCGTCGTGCCCCGGCTGGCGCAGGAGTTCACCCTGGTGCTGGCGGACCTGCGGGGCTACGGCGATTCCTCGCGCCCGGCCGGTGATCCGGACCATGTGAACTACAGCAAGCGCACCATGGCGCGCGACCTGCTGCGGCTGATGGAGCAACTGGGCCATGGGCATTTCAGGGTGCTGGCGCATGACCGGGGGGCGCGCGTGGCGCATCGCCTGGCGATGGACCATCCCGAGGCCGTGCAGCGCCTGGTGCTGCTGGACATCGCGCCCACGCTGGCCATGTACGAACAGACCGGCGAAGCCTTTGCGCGGGCCTACTGGCACTGGTTCTTCCTGATCCAGCCGGCGCCGCTGCCGGAGCGCCTGATCGAGTCCGACCCCGTCGCCTATGTGCGCGAGATCATGGGCCGGCGCAGCGCGGGCCTGGCGCCCTTCGATCCCCGCGCCCTGGCCGAGTACGAGCGCTGCCTGGCCCTGCCGGGCAGTGCGCGGGGCATGTGCGAGGATTACCGCGCCTCGGCCGGCATCGACCTTGTGCATGACCGGGAGGACCGCCGCCTGGAGCGCATGCTGGCCATGCCGCTGCTGGTGCTCTGGGGCGAGGAGGGCGTGGTGCACCGTTGCTTCGAGCCGCTGCGCGAGTGGCAGCGGGTGGCTCGCGACGTGCGCGGCCATCCGCTGCCGTGCGGCCACTACATCGCGGAAGAGGCTCCGGCGGCCCTGCTGGATGCGGCATTGCCCTTTCTGCGGCAGTGCGCTTGAACTCGTAGTGGCGTGCGGGCGCCATTCCCGGCTTCGCGTCCCCATGCATGGCGGGGCCGGTGGCCAATGGCGCCATATCCATGGCGCCACAACGTCGGCCTGCAAGAACATTGGCATGCAAACCATATGTGGCAATGGTAAGCAATTGCAAAAAGCAGGGCCCGCCAACAATGCTGCAATGCACCGGCATGGCACGCGAAACGCCGTTGCAACCGGCATATTGCAAGGGTGTGTGCTTACTGAAGCGGGGCGGCCCCCCATTGATGGACCGATCTCCAATCCATTGCCGGCAGGCCGTGAAATGCGGACCTGATAAGCTCGCGCCGCCCACCCGAGGGGGAGGGCCTTATTCATCACGGGATATTCACAATGAGCAACAAGAAAACCGTAGTGGCCGCCGCCGTGGCATTGGCCGTCGTGGCCTATGGCGGAACCACCTGGTATACGGGCCAAAGGGCCCAGACCGCCTACAAGGAGGCCGTGGCCGAATTGCGCAAGGTGCTGGGCGACAAGGCGGTCGTGACCGACGAATACCACAAGGGATTCCTCTCTGCCCAGGCCAGGCTGGTGCTGCAGTGGCCCGCGTCGGTGGAGGGCGAGGCAGCTGCCGCATCGGAGCCCGCCGCCGAAGCCAGGCCCGTGCGCCTGGTGGTGGACACCACGGTGCGCCATGGCCCGCTGGCGGGTGGCCGTCTGGCCGCGGCCGCGTCCGAGACGCGCTTCGCGCTCGAGGGCCTGGACGACAAGGGGCGCCAGGCCCTGGCCAAGGCCACGGCGCCCACGCTGACCAGCGTGCACCATTTCACGGGCGGCAACGATGTGCGCCTGCTGCTGCCTGCCGGCGAGATCGGCGACAACGAAGTCACCATGCGCTGGCAGGAGATGGTGCTGGACACGGCGCTGGGCGGTGGCAGCGTCAAGGGCACCTGGCGCTGGCCCGAGGTCGCCCTGCTGGGCCTGCCCAGCCGCGACGCGGCCTCCGACCTGGAGGAGGAAGAGGGCGAGGAGGAAGAGTCCGATGGCGATGAGTCCCTGCCTGCCCAGCCGGTGGCCGCGCCCGTGGAGCGCACCAGCATCGTGCTGACGGGGCTGGACAGCAGCTTCGAGAACAAGGTCATCGACGGCCTGTGGGGCCTGGGCCCCGGCAAGGCCAGCATGCGTTTTGCCCGTGTGGCCATGAGCAGCACGCCTGCCGAGGGCGGTGAGACAAAGACGCTGCTGGACCTCAAGGACGTGAGCGGCGACTCCGTGATCGAGTCCGACAAGACCACGCTGGGCATGACCACCCAGGTCAAGGGCGCGGGCCGTATCGGCCCCATCGAATTCGAGTCCCTGGGCTATGAGGAGAAGATCCAGCGCCTGGACATCGAGGCGCTGCGCAGCTTCCAGCGCATCCTGGTCGAGGGCTACCGCAAGGAAGGCCTGGCCAAGGCGCTGGAATCCCTGGAGCAGCAAGGCATGGGCGTGCTGATGCAGAACGCCCCCCGCCTGGTGGCTGCCCTGCCGGCCTACTCGATGAAGCTGCAGGCCACCTACCAGGGCCAGACCGGTCACCTGGAATACGGTGCCGAGGTGCAGAGCGCCCCCACGCAGGAGCAGATCGCCCAGACCGGCTGGATGCCGGCGCTGCTCAAGACCTCGTCGCTGCAGGCCAATGCCAGCCTGCCCAAGGCCTGGCTGGAGCCGTTGCTCAAGGCCTCGGGCAAGCCCGATGTCTCGGCCGAGGATGTGGAAGGCATGCTGGGCATGGCCCAGGCCACGGGCTATGCACGCCTGGAAGGCGACAAGCTGGTCAGCGCGCTGAAGATGCAGGGCGGCCAGGTGACGCTCAATGGCAAGCCCATGGCCCTGCCCATGGGCGCATTGCAGTAGGCGATTCGCACCGCACCCGGGCCCGCGCCCGGTGCGGTTCAGGGGCGCGTCAAGAGTGCATCAGGGATGCCATTGGCTGGCGCGCACGGGTGCCTGTGTGCTGGCACTGCCCGCCAGCGCATAGGACAGCTGGTTGGCGGCCGCCACCACGGTCTGTGCCAGCGACTCCAGCCGTGCTTCGGGAAGGCGCGATGCCGGCCCCGAGATGCACACCGAGCCCATCAGCCGCCAGTGCATGCCGAACACGGGCGCCGATACCGTGGCCACGCCCTGTTCGCGCTCGCCGATGGACCAGTGGTAGCCGCGCTGGCGGATCTGCTCGTACACCGGACCCGGTTCGCCTGAAAAAGCCAGGATCACGCGTCCGGGCGAGCCCTGGTCCAGCGGCAGACCCTCGCCCATGCGCGCATGGTGGCGCAGGGCCTGCGGCCCTTCCACGCGCACGAGGCAGGTGCGCACACTGCCTTCACGCACATAGAACGCCGCGCTTTCGCCGCTGGCCTGGGTGAGCGCGCGCAGCGCCGGCTCCAGCACGTTCTGCACGTCGAAACCTGCCTGGTAGCGCGCGCCCAGCCATCCCGCCGCGGGCCCCAGCCGCCAGTCCCCATCCTCTCTTTGCACCATGAAGCCCGATTGCGCCAGCGTGCGCGCCAGGCGCAGCACCGTGGTCTTGTGCAGGGCGCAGCGCCGGCTCAGTTCAGCCAGGGACAGGTGTGATTCGCCCAGCGCGAATGCCGCCAGCAATTGCAGGGCACGCGTGACGGCGATGACGCCGCCATCCTTGGGGCCTGCGCCTGCGCCTGCGCCTGCGCCTGCGCCTGCGCCGGGGTCGGGCGGCTGTACGGGTGTGGATCGGGAGTTGCTCATGGTGCAATATGTTGCATTGTATGAAACATCATTGTATGGGTTGAAACGTTTCTCTAAAGTCCGTTCCACGCCAGCGCAGCCATGCGGGCGTTTCGAGACACAACGAACGGAGACAAACCGCCATGCCGATTTCCTCGCTTTCGCGCCGCCTGGGCGCACGCCTGCTCGCCACCCTGGTGGGTGCCGCCGCCGTCCTGCCCATGGCCGGCGCACTGGCCCAGGACGCCTATCCCCGCAAGCCCATCCGCCTGGTGGTTCCGTTTCCTCCGGGCGGCGGCACGGACATGATCGCGCGCACCGTGGCCCAGCGCCTGGCCGACCACAACAAGTGGACCGTGGTGGTGGACAACCGGCCCGGCGCAGGCGGCAACCTGGGCGTGGACGCCGTGGCCAAGGCCGCGCCGGACGGCTATACCCTGGTCATGGGCCAGACCAGCAACCTGGCCATCAACCCCTCGCTGTACGCCAAGCTGCCCTACGACCCTCTGAAGGACCTGGCACCCGTGGCCCTGGTTTCTTCCGCGCCCATCGTCATGGCCGCGCCGGCCAATTCGCCCTACAAGACCTTTGCCGACCTGGTCAAGGCCGCCAAGGCCAAGCCTGACGGGCTGACGCTGGGCTATTCCGGCAACGGCACGGTGGCCCACCTGGCTGGCGAACTGGCCGAGAACGCGGCGGGCATCAAGCTGCGCCATGTGCCCTACAAGGGCGCGGCCCAGGCCATGACCGACCTGGTAGGCGGGCAGATCGATTTCTACATGTCGGCCGTGCCCACGCTGCTGGGCCAGGTGCGCAACGGCAAGCTGCGCGCGGTGATGGTGACCTCGCTCAAGCGATCGGACCAGCTGCCGCAGACGCCCACGCTGGCCGAGTCGGGCTACAAGGACTTCGAGGCCGTCACCTGGTTCGGCGTGCTGGCGCCGGCGGGCACGCCGCAGGCCATCGTGCAGCAGTTGAACAAGGCCATCAACGACGCGCTGCTGGTGCCCGAGGTGGCCGAGAAGCTGCGCTCCGAAGGCGGCGAGGTGCTGGGCGGCTCGTCCGAGAAGTTCGCCGCGCTGCTGCGCGCCGAGGTGCCGCGCTGGGCACGCATCGTCAAGGACTCGGGCGCCAGCCTGGACTGAGCCCGGAGGCAGGGGCGCCAGCCCTTTCGCTTCCTCCTCTCTTCCTTTTCCTTCCTCCATCGAGATCTCGCCATGGACTGCGACAGCCTTGCCGTGCCCGTCCGTTTCTCGCAGGGCAGCGCCCGGCCCCGCGCCACGCTGCCCCCGCAGGCCTGCGACTGCCATGTGCATGTCTATGACGGCCGCTACCCGGCAGCCCCGGGCGCGCGGCTGCTTCCGCCCGATGCCTCGGCCGGGGACTACCGCGCGCTGCAGCGGCGCCTGGGTACCTCGCGCTGCGTGCTGGTCACGCCGTCCACCTATGGCAACGACAACCGCTGCATGTTGGATGGGCTGGCCGCCCTCGGCCCCCAGGCGCGGGGCGTGGCCGTGATCGATGGCAGCGAAAGCGATGCCGAGCTGCAGCGCCTGCACGGCCTGGGCGTGCGCGGCGTGCGGCTGAACCTGTCGCTGGGCGTGACGGGCACGGCCGAGCTGCTGGTGCCGCTGGCCCGCCGCATTGCGCCGCTGGGATGGCACCTGCAGCTGCTGATGGCGCCGGACCTGCTGGCGTCCCTGGCCGGCGTGCTGAGGCAATTGCCGGTGCCGCTGGTGTTCGACCATTTCGGCCGCATCGCCCCGGCGCAGGCGGGGCGCCACGCCGGCCACGCGCTGCTGCGCGATCTGCTGCGCAGCGGCCGGGCATGGGTCAAGTTGTCCGGCGGCTACATCGTCAGCGCGCTGCAGTCGGTCGAAGACCCAGCGCTGGACGCGCTGGCCGCCAGCTATCTGCGCTGCGCGCCCGAGCGCGTGCTCTGGGGCAGCGACTGGCCCCATGCCACCGCCTCGGCCGGCATGCAGCCCATGCCCGACGACGCGCGCCAGGTCGACCGCCTGACCGACTGGACGGCCCGGGCCGGCGGCGCCGCCACGCTGCGGCGCGTGCTGGTGGACAACCCCCAGACGCTATACGGCTTCGAGACCGCGGCGACGCCCTTGCAATCCACACGAACAGGAGACAGGCCATGAACACCATCCGTCCCACGCGGCGCGCGCTGCTGGCTGCAGGCAGCGCCGCCTTGCTGGGGCCGCTGTGCGGCCCGGCCCGTGCCCAGCCCGAATGGCCGGCCGGCAAGCCCATCACCTGGGTCGTGCCGTATCCGCCCGGCGGCAGCACCGACGTGCTGGGCCGGCAGCTTGCGCTGCACCTGGGCAAGACCCTGGGCAGTACCGTCATCGTGGACAACCGCGCAGGCGCCACGGGCACGATCGGCGCAGCCTTCGTCGCCAAGGCCGCGCCGGACGGCCATACGCTGCTGGGCACCTCCATCGGCCCCCAGGCCATTGCTCCCCATCTCATCGGCAAGCTGCCCTACGACCCGATCGCGGGCTTCGAGCCGGTGATCACCATCGGCACCATCCCGCATCTGCTGGTGGTGGGCGCATCCCAGCCATGGCAGTCGCTGGCCGACCTGCTGGCGGCCGCGCGGGCGCAGCCGGGCCAGCTGGCCTTTGCCTCGGGCGGCAGCGGAACGATCCTGCACATGCAGGGCGAACTGCTGCAGCGCCAGGCTGGCGTGCGCTTCATCCACATTCCCTACAAGGGTGATACGCCGGCCCTGCAGGACACGCTGGCAGGCCAGGTGCAGTGCATGTTCGCCCCCGTGGCGGCCGCGCTGCCCCACGTGCAGGCCGGCAAGCTGCGCGCGCTGGCCGTGACCTCGGCGGCGCGCCTGAAGGCGCTGCCCGCCGTGCCGACCATGGCCGAGGCCGGCATTGCCGACTTCGTGGTCGAGCAGTGGCAGGCCGTCTTTGCCCCTGCCCGCACCCCCGCCGCCATCGTGCAGCGCCTGAACCAGGACATCGGACTGGCGCTCAAGGATCCCAGCGTGCTCGCGCTTGCCGAACGCCTGGGCGTGACCCTGGCCGGCGGCACGCCCCGCCAATTGGGCGAGCTGCAGAAAAGCGATTCCGCCAAGTGGGCGCGTCTCATCCGCGAGGCCGGCATCAAGGCCGACTGAAGCGAACCCGCCCGCATTCCCTTCCTTTTTTTCCGTGAACCGACTGGACCATCATGAGCCAACTTCCCGAAATCATCCGTGACATCGAGCGCGTGGACGCCGAGGTCGTGCGCCGCGCCGCCGGCTTTCAGGCCGCCATCCTGGCCGACGTGGCGGGCCGCCGCGGCACCATGCATGCCCGCGTGGCGCCCGTGCACCAGGCCATGAAGGTCGCCGGCCCGGCCTTCACTGTCGAGGTGCGCCCCGGCGACAACCTCATGATCCACGCCGCCATCGCGCTGGCCCGTCCCGGCGACGTGCTGGTCATCGACGGCAAGGGCGACCAGACCGCCGCGCTGATGGGCACGCTGATGCTCAGCGCCTGCAAGAAGCTGGGCCTGGCCGGCGTCATCGTCGATGGCGCCATCCGCGACAAGCTGGAACTGCTGGAGCTGGACTTTCCCGTGTTCAGCGCGGGCTTCAATCCCGCAGGCCCGACCAAGTTCGTGCCGGGCCGCATCAACCATCCCGTCTCTGCCGGCGGCGCCATCGTGAACCCCGGCGACCTGGTCGTGGGCGATGCCGACGGCGTGGTCGTCATCGAGCGCGCCAAGGCGCCCGCGATGATGGCCCTTGCCGACAGGAAGGTGGCCGATGAAGCCGCGCGCATCGAAGCCATCGCGCGCGGCGACACCGCGTCGAAGTGGCTGCCTGCTGCGCTGCGCGCCGCCGGCGTCCTCAAGGAAGGAGAATCGCTGTGAGCACCATCATCGTCACCGGTGCCGACCTGGCACAACAGGCCGTGGAACTGCTCGCTGGCCACGATATCGTCTACGCCGGCAAGGCACCCACCGAGGACGACCTGGTCGCACTGTGCCGCGCCCATGATCCCGTGGCCATCATCGTGCGCTACGGCAAGGTGGGCGCGGCCGTGATGGATGCGGCTCCCTCGCTGCGCGTGATCTCCAAGCACGGCAGCGGCACGGACACCATCGACAAGGCGGCGGCCGGCGAGCGCGGCATCGCCGTGGTGGCTGCCACCGGTGCCAATGCGGCGGCCGTGGCCGAGCAGGCCCTGGCCCTGCTGCTGGCCTGCGCCAAGTCCGTGGTGCAGCTCGATGCACGCATGCATGCCGGCCATTGGGACAAGGCCACGCACAAGAGCCTGGAGCTGGGCGGGCGCACCGTGGGCCTGGTGGGCCTGGGCGCCATCGGCCTGCGCTTTGCCCGCATGGCCGATGCGATGGGCATGCGCGTGATCGGCTTCGATCCCTTCGCGAAGAACCTGCCGGCATACGTGCAGGCCGTGGACCTGGCGACGATCTGGCGCGAATCCGATGCCATCTCGCTGCACTGCCCGCTGACCGAGGACAACCGGGGCATGCTGGACGCGGCCACGCTGGCCGCCTGCAAGCGCGGCGTGATCGTGGTGAATACGGCGCGCGGCGGCCTGATCGACGAGGCGGCGCTGCTGGCGGCCGTGCGTTCGGGGCAGGTGGCCGCGGCGGGCCTGGACAGTTTCGTGGTCGAACCCATGGTGGCGGGCCATCCGTTCCAGGGCGAGCCGCGTTTCGTGCTCAGTCCCCACATTGGTGGCGTGACCGGCGATGCCTACGTCAACATGGGCGTTGGCGCGGCCAGGAACGCGCTGGAGGTGCTGGCGCGCCCCCCCGTGGCGGCCGGGGCCTGAGGCTGCACAGCAGGCGAGGAGACAAGCGATGTCGAAGATTGTCGCGGCAGCCCGCCGCCGTGCGCTGCGCCACGCAACGCTGGCCGCGCTGGGACTTGCGGCATGCGCCGCCCAGCCCGCACTGGCGCAGAAGGCCTATCCGGCCAAGCCCGTGCGGCTGGTGGTGGGCTTTGCCGCGGGCGGTCCCACCGACGTGGTGGCGCGCGCCTTTGCCGACCATGCGGGCCAAGCGCTGGGCCAGCCCTTCGTGGTGGACAACAAGCCCGGCGCCAACACCATCCTGGCCGCCCAGGCCGTGGCTGCCGCGCCGGCCGACGGCTACACGCTGCTGTTCGGCGCCACCAACCACAGCATGATCCCGGCGCTCTACCAGGGGCGCGTGAAGTTCGATGTGGTGCGCTCGTTCCGGCCGCTGTGCACCGTGGCCAGCAGCCCCACCGTGCTGGTGGTGGGGCAGGGCATGCCCGTGCGCAGCCTGCAGGAGTACATGGACCGCGCGCGCAGCCAGCCCGGCAGCGTCACGGCCGGCACGGCGGGCATGGGCAGTTCGGGCCATTTCGCCACCGAAATGTTCGCGCGGGCCAAGGGCCTGAAGCTCAACCATGTGCCCTACAAGGGCGCGGCGCCCGTGGTCACGGACCTGATGGGCGGCCAGCTGGACAGCTCCTTCGCCACGCTGGGCTCGGTGCTGCCGCAGATCCGCGGCGGCAAGCTCACGGCGCTGGCCGTGGCCTCGCCCCGGCGCTCGTCCCTGCTGCCGCAGGTGCCCACCTTCGCCGAGGCAGGCGGCGGCGACTATGCGGCCGACGTCTGGTATGGCGTGCTGGCACCGGCCGGCATTCCCGACGGTGTGGTCCAGGCGCTGGAGCGCGCAGCCCGCGAATTCGCGCAAAGCCCGGCGGCGGCGGACAAGCTGCGCGGCCTGGGCATGGACGCCGAGTCCCACTGCGGCGCGGCCTTTGCGCAGCGCGTGGCCACCGAGGCAGGCACGTATGCGCAGATCGCCCGGGACCTGAACCTCAAGGCGGAATGAGCCGCCGACCGACCACCGCAGACCACTGAAGGAGACACACCATGAAACTGCTTGCCAGAACCCTGATCGCAGCCTGTGCCCTGGCTGCCGCCGTGGCGCATGCCGCCTTTCCCGAGCGGCCCATCACCCTGGTCGTGCCCTATGCGCCCGGTGGCGGCGCCGACGCGGCCGCACGCCTGCTGGCCACGCGCATGGGCGCGCGGCTGGGCACCAGCGTCATCGTGGACAACCGGCCCGGCGCCAGCGGCACCATCGGTGCCAGCCAGGTGGCCAAGGCGCGCGCCGACGGCTATACCGTGCTCTACGACGCCACGCCGTTTTCGATCAACCCCCACCTGTTCCCCAAGCTGCCGTTCGCACGCGATGCGCTGGAGCCGCTGTCGCTGGTGCTGCTCATGCCCAACGTGGTCGTGGTCAAGGCCGACTCGCCCGTGCGCAGCGTGGCCGACCTGGCCGCGCGCGCCAAGGCCGCGCCGGGCAAGATCAACTTCGCCTCGGGCGGCAGCGGCACGGTGCAGCGCCTGGCGGCGGAGCTGTTCCGCCAGCGGCTGGGACTGGACATGGTCCACGTGCCCTACAAGAGCGGCGGCCCTGCCATCTCCGACGTGATGGGCGGGCAGGTGGACTTCATGTTCGGCACCATGGCCGCCACCTATCCGCTGGTGACGGGCGGCAAGCTGCGGGCGCTGGCGGTGGCGGCGCCCGAGCGTTCGGCACGCCTGCCCGACGTGCCCACGGTGGCCGAGACGGTGATCCCGGGCTACGAGGCCTATGAGTGGAACGGCGTGTTCCTGCCCGCCGGCACACCCGCGCCCGTGGCCGCCAAGCTGCGCCAGGCCCTGGTCGATGCGCTGGGCGAGCCCGAGGTGCGCCAGCGCCTGAACGACCTGGGCGCCCAGCCCATGGGCACGACGCCGCAGGAGTTCGCTGCCTTCCTCAAGAAGGAAGACGCCAGGTGGGGCGAGGTGGTGCGCAAGGGCGCCATCGTGCTGGACTGAGCGCATGGCCATGTACCACCGGTTGCGCTTTGACTGACACAGGAGAGAGATACATGCTCAAGCAGACCATGCCCCGAAGGCAGGCAGGCAAGCTGCTGGCAGCTGCGGTTCTGATGCTGCCCGCTGCGGCCGCCCTGGCCCAGGCGGCCTATCCCGCCCGGGCGGTGCGGATCGTGGTGCCTTATCCCGCCGGCGGCGCTGTCGATCAGGTGACGCGACGCATCGCCCAGAAGCTGAGCGAGCAGACGGGCCAGAGTTTTTTTGTCGACAACAAGGCCGGTGCCACCGGCACTGTGGGCACGGCGCAGGTCGCGCGCTCGCCAGGCGATGGCTACACGCTGCTGGCCAACGACACCACGTACTCGATCCTGCCGCAGGTCTTCCAGAAGCTGCCGTGGGACCATGCCCACGACCTGGTGCCGGTCGCTGGCTTCAACTTCGCGCCCACGGCTCTGGTGGTGGCCAACAGTTCGCCGTTCACGACGCTGGGCGAGCTGGTGGCCTATTCGCAGGCGCATCCGGGCAAGCTCAACTATGGCTCCGGCGGCGCCGGCACCCTGCCGCATTTCGCCACCGAGGCACTCAAGGCCGCCAGCGGGCTGGATGCCGTGCACGTGCCCTACAAGGGTGCGGGCGAGGCCACGCTGGCGCTGCTGGGCGGATCGATCGATTTCCAGATCGCCTCGACCCCTGGCGTCATGGGGCAGGTGCGCGGCGGCAAGCTGCGCCTGCTGGCAGTCAGCGGCCAGCAGCGCCTGAAGGCGCTGCCGAACGTGCCCACCTTCGCCCAGGCGGGTGCGCCGGCCTACCAGGTGCTCAACTTCACCGGCCTGTGGGCACCCAAGGGCACACCTGAGGCCGTCGTGCAGACACTGCGCAAGAACAACGCCATCGCCATGGCGGGCGCGGACATGCAGGCCTTTGCCGACGACATGGGGGCGGTGGCCGATGTCGCAGGCGGGCCGGCGTTTGCCGACAAGCTCAAGAGCGACGCGCGGCTGTGGGCCCAGGTCGCCGGCAAGCTCGGGATGGAGCGGCAATGACGGCACCCTTGCAGCGCCGGCCGAATGCCGTCCTGCCGCAGCACGCCTGCGACAGCCACATGCACATCTTCGACCCGCGCTTTGCGCCATCGCCGCACTGGCCGCGCAGACCGCCCCATGCGGACGTGGCCATGTACCGGCAGTTGCAGCAGCGCCTGGGCACCGCGCGCGCCGTGGTGGTCACGCCATCGACCTATGGCACGGACAACCGCTGCACGCTGGATGCGCTGGACCAGCTGGGCGAGGCCGCACGCGGCGTGGCCGTGGTGGCCCACGACGTGGACGATGCCGAACTGGACCGCCTGGCCGTGCGGCGCGTGTGCGGACTGCGCGTGAACTTCGTCTCGCCCCAGTCCTGGGGCGAGACCACGGCGTACATGCTGGCCACGCTGGCGCGGCGGATTGCGCGCCTGGGCTGGCATGTGCAGGTCTTCGTCCATCCGCAGCAACTGGTGGACATGGCGCCCGTGCTCGCCGCGCTGCCCGTGCCCCTGGTCGTGGACCACATGGGCCGCATCGATCCCGCGCACGGTCCGCAGGGCGAGGCCTGGGACACGCTGCGCCGTCTGCTGGACGGGGGCAATACCTGGGTCAAGCTGTCGGGCGCCTACATGCGCTCGGCGGTGGGCGCGCCATCCTATGCCGACACGCTGCCCCTGGGCCGCGCCCTGGTGCAGGCCGCGCCCGAGCGCCTGGTCTGGGGCAGCGACTGGCCCCACACCACCGAGGCGCCGGGCAGCGTGGACGACGCCGACCTGGCCGATCTGCTGGACGCCTGGGCCGCCACACCGGCCATGATGCAGCGCATCCTCGTCGACAACCCGGCGCACCTGTACGGATTCCCGTGCGGTTCTTGAAGGAGTCCCCTCATGTTTT
Source organism: Delftia tsuruhatensis (assembly GCF_903815225.1). Classification (NCBI taxonomy): domain Bacteria; kingdom Pseudomonadati; phylum Pseudomonadota; class Betaproteobacteria; order Burkholderiales; family Comamonadaceae; genus Delftia; species Delftia tsuruhatensis. The sequence goes on along the minus strand of NZ_LR813084.1, from coordinate 3,671,643 downwards.
TGCTGCAAGCCCCCGAAGTCCGTGAACTGGAGCCATTCAGCGCCATGCCCGACGCCTTTCGCCGCCGCGAGCGCAGCGACTGGGCCGATGCCAACCGGGGCGGCGCCGTCACGGATTCCTTCCTCGAAGGGCCGGTGTTCGACGGCGCGGGCCACCTCTACGTGGCCGACATCCCCTGGGGCCGCGTGTTCCGCATCGACCCGCAAGGCGTCTGGAGCCTGGTGGCCGAGTACGACGGCGAGCCCAACGGCATGAAGTTCCTGGATGCGGACACGCTGCTGATCACCGACTACAAGAACGGCCTGATGCGTCTGGATGTGGCGACTGGCCGCATCAGCCCCCACCTGCAGCGGCGCAACAGCGAGCGGTTCAGGGGCGTCAACGACCTGGTCTTCGATGCAGGCGGCAACCTGTACTTCACCGACCAGGGCCAGAGCGGCCTGCACGAGCCCGTCGGCCGCCTGTACCGCCTGCGCCCCGACGGCCAGCTGGACCTGCTGCTGTCCAACGTGCCCAGCCCCAACGGCGTGGCGCTGTCGCCCGACGGGCGTGTGCTCTACCTGGCCGCCACGCGCGGCAACTGCGTGTGGCGCGTGCCGCTGATGCCTGACGGCAGCGTGGCCAAGGTGGGACAGTTCTTCACCTCCCATGGCCCCAGCGGCCCCGATGGCCTGGCCGTGGATGCCGAGGGCCGCCTGCTGGTGGCCAACCCCGGCCTGGGCCTGGTCTGGGTGCTCAACCACCGTGCCGAGCCCGTGCAGGTGCTGCGCGGCGTGCCCGGCAGCTCGCTGACCAACCTGGCTTTCGGGGGTGAGGACCGGCGCACGCTGTACGTGACCGACTCCACGCATGGCCGCATCCTGCGTGCCACCATGGATGTGCCGGGCCTGGCGCTGCATGGGCCGTTCGGCGGCTGAATGGAGCGACGGCTTCATCCTCGGGGCCCGTCACTCCCGGAGCCCGGAGGGCCGCCAGCCGGCCCCATAATGCGCCACCCATTGCTATCAAGGAGTTGGCACAAATGTCTTCCGGCGGTTTTCACGTCCATGGCCCACACGATCACGAACTCGAACATGCCGCCGAGGGCGAGCACGGGCAGACCGCCCACCACGGCATCGGCGGCGGCAGCCTGACCAACCAGATCGCCATGTGCACCGCGGTCATCGCCACCGTGGGCGCCATCTTCTCTTACATGGGCGGGGCGACCCAGGCCAATGCCGGACTGTACAAGAACGACGCAGCCATCAAGAAGACCGAAGCAGCCAACCAGTGGGCCTTCTATCAGGCCAAGAGCACCAAGCAGTCGCTGTCCGAGTTCGCGCGTGACCTGGCCACGACGGAGGACAGGCGGGCAGCCTACCAGGCCAAGGTGGAGCGCTACGAAAAGGAAAAGGACGACATCAAGCACGATGCCGAACGCCTGGAAGCCGAGGCCCGGCACCGGGACGAGCAGTCCGAGCTGCAGATGCACCTGCATCACCGCTGGGCTCAGGCCACCACCGCGCTGCAGGTCGCCATTGCCCTCGCAGCCATTGCGCTGCTGACCAAGAAGAAATGGCTCGAATACGCCATGCTCGGCGTGGCAGTGCTCGGCCTTGGCGTGGGCGGCCTGGCGATGCTGCATATCTGAACGGCGGCTTCAGCCGCCTGCGCCGTGACTCCACAACGTGGAGCATGTCCACTGCGCGATGGCGCGGCGCCGCATGCACCTCAAGGCCTGGCCGGCATCTCCAGGATCTCGCGGGCCTCGCGCAGCAGGCCCAGCCACAGTTCTTCATGCCGGATGCCGGCCTTGAGCACCAGGTGCTGCAGGCGCCGCTCGCGCGTGGGGGGCCTGCCAAGGAAGTCGCGTTCTTCCAGGCGCCGGTAGACATCGAGCTGGGCCTGGTGCAGGGCCTGCAGCCGCTGCACCTCGGCATCCAGCCCGCAGGGGCCGATGACGGCCTCGGCACGCAGGCGCACCATCCATTCCTCGCGTAGCGGCTTGGGGTCTTCCTGTTCGGCCACCCAGCGGCGCAGCTCCGTGCGCCCGGCCGGCAGGATGCGGTACTGGCGCTTGCGGCCCCGGCCGGATTCGGCGGGCAGCGCCTCGGTCCAGCCTGCTTCCTCCAGCCGCGCGAGTTCGCGGTAGATCTGCTGGTGGGTGGCATTCCAGAAGTAGCCGATGGAACGGTCGAAGCGCTCGGCAAGTTCCGAGCCCGAGCATTCGTGCTCGACCAGGGCGGTGAGAAGGGCGTGAGGCAGGGACATCGGCGACGGGAGACTGGAACGGGGTGCCATCTTGCCTCAAGCCCGGGCACCTCGCGGCCTGGCCACCGGGTCGATGGGGGTTTTGCAATCTTTTGCGCAACCAGTTGCATAAATAAAGACGGGTGGCTACATTCATGCAACCCGTTGCATAAAAGCGAGACGAACATGACCCACTATCCCCACCTGAATGCGCCCCTGGACCTGGGGTTCACCACGCTCAGGAACCGCGCGCTCATGGGCTCCATGCACGTGGGGCTGGAAGAGGTGCCCCACGGCTTCGAGCGCATGGCCGCCTTCTATGCCGAGCGCGCGCGCGGCGAGGTGGGGCTGATCGTCACGGGCGGCATCGCCCCCAACGAGCGCGGCCGGCCCATGAAGGGCGGGGCCATGCTGGTCAACGAGCACGAGGCCGGGCAGCACCGCATCGTCACGCGCGCCGTCCATGCCGAGGGCGGCAAGATCGCCATGCAGATACTGCATTTCGGCCGCTATGCCTACCATCCGGCCCTGGTCGCGCCCAGCGCGCTGCAGGCGCCCATCAACCCCTTCGTGCCCCATGCGCTGGATGCGGACGAGGTGGAGCAGACCATCGAGGACTTCGCGCGCTGCGCGGCCCTGGCGCGGCACGCGGGCTACGACGGCGTGGAGATCATGGGCTCCGAGGGCTATCTGATCAACGAATTCATCGCGGCGCGCACCAACCACCGCGACGACGAATGGGGCGGCAGCCATGCCCACCGCATGCGCTTTCCCGTGGAGATCGTGCGGCGCACGCGCGAGCGGGTGGGGCCGGATTTCATCATCATCTACCGGCTGTCCATGCTGGACCTGGTGGAGGGTGGCTCCACGCTGGAGGAGGTCATCGCGCTGGCGCAGGCCATCGAGGCGGCCGGCGCGACGCTGCTGAACACCGGCATCGGCTGGCATGAGGCGCGCATCCCGACCATTGCCACCAAGGTGCCGCGCGCCGCCTATGCCTGGGTCACGCGCCGGCTCATGGGCCAGGTGGGCATTCCGCTGATCACCTCCAACCGCATCAACACACCCGAAGTCGCCGAGCAGTTGCTGGCCGAGGGCTTTGCCGACATGGTGTCCATGGCGCGCCCGCTGCTGGCCGATGCCGACTTCGTGCGCAAGGCGCGCCAGGGCCGGGCCGACGAGATCAATACCTGCATCGCCTGCAACCAGGCCTGCCTGGACCATACCTTCGGTGGCAAGATCACCTCCTGCCTGGTCAACCCGCGCGCCTGCCATGAGACCGAACTGGTGCTGGAGCCCGCGCCCGCGCCCAAGCGCATCGCCGTGGTGGGCGCGGGCCCGGCCGGCCTGGCCTTTGCCGTCACCGCCGCGCGGCGAGGGCATGCGGTGACCCTGTTCGATGCGGGCAGCGAGATCGGCGGCCAGCTCAACATCGCCAAGAAGGTGCCGGGCAAGGAGGAATTCCACGAGACGCTGCGCTATTTCCGGCGCCAGCTGGAGCTGGCCGGCGTGGTGCAGCACCTGGGCCGGCGCGTCGAGGCGGCCCGGCTCATCGAGGAGGGCTACGACGAGATTGTGCTGGCCACGGGCATCCGTCCGCGCGTGCCCGCCATCGAGGGCGTGGACCATCCCAAGGTGCTCGGCTACCTGGACGTGCTGCGCGATGACAGGCCCGTGGGCGAGCGCGTGGCCGTCATCGGCGCGGGCGGCATCGGCTTCGATGTCGCCGAGTACCTCACGCATGCAGGCGACAGCGGCGCCGTGGCACCGGACAAGTTCTATGCCGAGTGGGGCATCGACACCGGTTATGCGAAGGCCGGCGGCCTGGCCGACCCGCAGGTCGAGCCCTCGCCGCGCCGCGTGCACCTGCTGCAGCGCAAGTCCTCCAAGGTGGGGGACCAACTGGGCAAGACCACGGGCTGGATCCACCGCACCTCGCTGAAGGCGCGGCGCGTGGGCATGAGCCAGGGCGTGGCCTACGAGCGCATCGACGATGCCGGCCTGCACATCACCGTGGACGGCCAGCCGCAGCTGCTTGCGGTGGACAACGTGGTGCTGTGCGCAGGCCAGGAGCCGCTGCGTGAGCTGCAGGCGCAACTGCAGGCGGCGGGCCGCAGCGTGCACCTGATCGGCGGTGCCGACGTGGCGGCCGAGCTGGACGCCAAGCGCGCCATCCTCCAGGGAACCGCCCTGGCCGCCCGCATCTGACCGCCGTTTTCAACCCCAAGGAGACAAGCATGTCGCATCCCCCGAAGAACGCCCATCCCGCGGTCGCCCGCTCGCTCGACCTGTGGCACCGCATGGTCGCCGCCCACGACCTGGGCGAGCTGGCCACCATCGTCCACCCCGATGCGGTGTTCCGCTCACCCATGGCGAACACGCCCTATGCCTCCGCGCCCGCACTGGTGCTGGCGCTGAACACCGTGATACAGGTGTTCGAGGACTTCACCTACCACCGGCAGCTGGCCAGCGACGACGGCCTGGACGTGGTGCTGGAATTCAGCGCTCGCGTGGGCGACAGAAACCTCAAGGGGATCGATTTCATCCGCTTCGACGAACAAGGCCTGATCCGCGAGTTCGAGGTCATGGTCCGCCCCATGAGCGGGCTGCAGGCGCTGGGCACGGAAATGGGAAAGCGCCTCGGTGATCAGCTGCCGGCCTTCAAGGCGCGGGCCTGAGGGGCACCCGCTCAGTCTGGCACGGGCGCGGCAAAGCCATGCCGGCTGGCGCGCCATGTGGCAACCAGCGCGGCGGCCAGCAGGGCCAGCGCGAACGGAGACAGCCCGGTGACGCCCAGGTGCTGGAGCACGGTGCCTCCCACGATGGCGCCGCCCGCAATGGCCGCGTTCCAGGTCGTCACCAGCATGGACTGGGCAATGTCGGTCGCGCCGGCCACGCCATGCGCAGCCGTCTTGGCCAGTGCTGTCTGGAACAGGGTGGCCGAGCCGCCGAAGGCCAGGCCCCAGGCGCCCACCGCCAGATAGATGGCCAGGGGCGCCGGGCCTGCCACGCCCAGCGCCAGTGCCGCCGTGCCGAAGAGCAGGGTGCTGGCGAGGGTCAGTGCGCGCAGGTGGCGGTCGATCAGCAGTCCCGTGGCCCATATGCCCGGCAGCGAGGCCCCGCCGAACACCAGCAGCGCCAGGTCCGTGCGCCGTGCCATGTCCACGGCGGCCAGCAGCGGCGCTATGTAGGTATAGAGCATGTTGTGCGCCAGCACGAAGGCCAGCACCACGAACAGTACGGAGCGGATGCCGGGCAACAGGAGCACCTGGCCCAGGCGCAGCCGCCGGCCCGCGGGCTGGCCGGCGAAGTCAGGCACGCGCAGGCGTATCCAGGCCATCAGCAGCAGGGCCAGCACGCTCATGGCGGCGAAGCAGATGCGCCAGCCCGCCAGCGTGCCCAGGAAGCTGCCCGCCGGCACGCCCAGCGACAGGGCCAGCGGCGTGCCTGCCATGGCCACCGCGATGGCGCGGCCCTGCTGATGGGCCGGCACCATGCGCGCGGCATAGCCGGCCAGCAGTGCCCAGAGCAGGCCGGCCGATACGCCCGCAACAAAGCGCGAAGCCATGGTCAGGCCATAGTGGCTGGAGACCGTGGTGACCAGATTGGCGAGCGCGAAGCCGGCGATGGCCGCCAGCAGCAGCGGCCGGCGCCGCACGGCCTGGGTGGCGATGGTCAGCGGAATGGCGGCCAGCAGCGACCCCAGGGCATAGGCCGTGACGGTCTGGCCCGCCCAGGCCTCGGTCACGCCCAGGTCCTGCGCCATCCGGGGCAGCAGGCCGGCGGGCAGGGCTTCGGTCAGGATAGCGATGAAGGCCGCCATGCCCAGGGCCAGCAGCTCCGGCAGCGGGAAACGGTCCTGGCGTGCCGTGCTCATCGTGCCTGCTCCAGGGCCGGTGCTGCGTAGATCGCATCCCGCAGATCCGTGACGAAGCGGCCATGCATGCCCTCGTACAGCGTGTTGGTCAGGGCCACGCCACTGAGCTTGCGTGCCGGGTCCACGAACCAGGAGTGGCCGTAGGCCCCGCCCCAGCGCCAGGTCCCAGCAGACTCTGGCGAGCGGGCGGCGGACGGGTCGCGCAGCACCGAAAAGCCCAGCCCGAAGCCGAAGCCCGGCGCATTGGGCAGGTCCAGTGCCGGAATCTGGTCCCGCGCCATCTGCGTGCTCCAGTCCGCGGCAAGCAAGGCATTGGCGCCACCGGGCCGCAAGGCCTCCAGCAGGCGCAGCACATCCCCGGCCGTGCCCGACATGCCTGCGCCGGCCGAGGCAAATGCCCGGGCATCGAAGATGCGCCGAGGGCTGTAGGCGATGCCGACCGTGCCGTCGAAGACCGGCACGGTCTCGCCTTCCTCCAGCCGGTGTGGTTGCGGCGTGCCCTGCACATAGGCCGTGGCCACGCGGTGCGGTGCGCGGGCGGTGAAGCCGGTGTCGGCCATGTCTAGCGGTCCGGTGACCAGGGTGTGCACCGCGTCCGCCAGCGCGGCATCCTGCACACGCTCCACCAGGGCCCCCAGCACGTCGGTGGCCAGCGAATAGCACCATGCCGTGCCCGGCTCGTACAGCAGCGGCACGCTGGCGATGCGCCGCAGGTTCTCGTCCAGGCTGATGTCCGAGCCGTCCATGCCGTCCGACACCCCGGCTCTCGCGTAGGGGCCATCGCCATCGGCTTCGAGGAAGCGGTAGCCCAGTCCCGCCGTGTGGCTCAACAGCTGTCTTGCGGTGATGCGCGCCGGGCGACCGTCGGCCGTGCGGGGCCGGAACCCGGGCAGCCAGCGGTCCACGCCGTCATCGAGTGCCAGCCGGCCCTGAGCCGCCAGCTTCAGCGCGGCGGCGCTGACGATGGGCTTGCTGACCGAGGAGAGGCGGAAGATGGTATCCAGCGCCATGGCGCGTCCGCTTTCTCGGTCGGCCAGGCCTGCGGCCTGCTGGTGCAGCAGCCGGCCGTCATGCGCCACGAGCACCACGGCGCCGACCAGGCGCTGCGCCTCGATGGCCTGCCGCACCACCGAAGCAATGTGTTGCGACCAGGGCGCCTGCGGGGTGTCGCAATGGGGAAGGCGAGGGGAAATCGTCACGGAAACTCCTTTTCGAACGGGATGGCCGTGACGATAGGCACGCCTGGATTGAAGAAAAAGCAGGCTAGAGTTCCGAGATGCGCGGAAAAAAATGTCCGCAATTGGAGGATGAATGGACAGCCTCAACGGCTTCACGGTGTTTGTGCAGGTGGCGGAAACGCGCAGCTTCGCGGCGGCGGGGCGGATGCTGGGCGTCTCCGCATCGGCCGTCGGAAAAGGCATTGCGCGGCTGGAGGACCGGCTCGGCGTGCGGCTGTTTCACCGCAGCACGCGCAGCATCACGCTGACGGCGGAAGGGCTGCTGTTCCTGGAGCGCAGCCGCCGCATCCTGGCCGAGATCGAGGCCGCCCAGCTGGAGCTGTCGCAGGCCACGGCCACGCCGCGCGGACGGCTTCGCGTGAGCCTGCCCCTGGTCAGCTCGCTGGTGCTGCCCGTGCTCGGCGAGTTCATGCGCGAGTACCCCGAGATCGAGCTGGACCTGGATTTTTCCGACCGCTTGGTGGACGTCATCGAGGAAGGCTTCGATGCCGTGGTCCGCTCGGGCGAGCCGGCCGATTCACGGCTGACGGCGCGGCGCCTGGGCCAGTTCCGGATGATGCCGGTGGCCTCGCCCGCGTATCTGCAGCGCAGGGGCGTGCCGCAGGCGCCCGCCGACTTGCTGGCGCATTCCTGCCTGCACTACCGCTTCCCGCACAGCGGAAAGCTGGAGGAATGGGTAGGGGCCGATGCCCACGGCCGCACGGACGGGCAGGGCCTGCCGCTGGCCTTGCCCGTCTCCATGGTCTGCAACAACATCGAGACGCGGCTGTGCTTTGCCCTGCAGGGGCTGGGCATCGCCTATCTGCCCGATTTCGCGGTCCGGCAGGCGCTGGCCGAAGGCCTGCTGCAGACCGTGCTGGCCGGCCAGATGGGGCATGTGAACACATTCCACGTACTGTGGCCGGCGGGCAGGCATCTCGCGCCCAAGGTCCGTGCGCTCGTGGATTTCCTGTGCGAGCGGGTGTTTCCGGGCGGGGCCTCGCAGGCCTGCAGCCCCGTGGCTCCCTGAAGAAGGGGCCTGCCGCCTGTCGCGCAAGATCCGCCGCCGTCCTGGCGCTGCTGGAGAGCCCTACTTGGCCGGCGCAGCGTTCGCCTTGGCGGCAGGTGCCGCTCCGTCCTCGATGGCCTCGGGGTGCTGGGGCCGGCGCGCATAGCGCTGGGCCAGCACGGCACAGACCATGAGCTGCAACTGGTGGAAGATCATCAGCGGCAGCACGATGGCGCCCACGGCGCTGGACTCGAACAGCACCTTGGCCATGGGCACGCCGCTGACCAGGCTCTTCTTGGAGCCGCAGAACACCAGGGTGATCTCGTCTTCCTTGGAAAAGCCCAGGCGGCGCGCGGTCCAGGAGGTGATGACCAGCACCAGGGCCAGCAGGATGGACGACAGCAGCAACAGGCCCAGCAGGGCGGGCAGGGGCGTCTGCTGCCACAGGCCGCTGATCACGGCGGCGCTGAAGGCCGTGTAGACCACCAGCAGGATGGAGCCCTGGTCCACGAACTTCACGCGCTTGGCATGGCGCGAGATGAAGCCGCCGATCGCCGGACGCAGCAGATGGCCGGCCACGAAGGGCAGCAGCAGCTGCACGGCGATCTTGCCGATGGCCTGCAGCGCATCGCCGCCCTCGGCGCTCTTGTGCAGCAGCATGCTGACCAGGATGGGGGTGATCACGATGCCCATCAGCGTCGAGGCCGAGGCGCTGCACACGGCCGCCGGCATGTTGCCGCGCGCCATGGCCGTGAAGGCAATGGCCGACTGCACCGTGGCCGGCAGCGTGCACAGGAACAGCACGCCCATG